>CALPLW020000071.1 GCA_943324505.2 Comamonas sp. lk | reverse complement strand
GTAGCCGCCGCAGGGTGACTGTGGCGCCACGCCACGGTAGGTGTTGACGTAGACGGTGCCGGCCTGAATTTGGCGCGACAGGCGAAAGGCGCGGCTCATGTCACGCGTCCAGACACCGGCTGCGAGCCCGAGATCACTGTCATTGGCAAGTTGGAGGGCATGGGCTTCGTCCTTGAACCGCATCACAGCAAGGACCGGGCCAAACACTTCCTGGCGAGCGATGCGCATGGACGGCGTGACGTCGACCAGCACCGTGGGGGCAAAGTACCAGCCGCCCCCAGGCACCTGTACCGGTTGCCCGCCGGCCGCACAACGGGCGCCCTCGCTCAGAGCGACGCTCACGTCGTGCTGAATGCGTTGGAAATGGGGTTCGTTGGCAATCGGGCCAATCTGGGTCGTGACCGCACGTGGGTCACCAAATTTAAGGGTTCCGATGGCGGATTGCAGGCGGCTGACAAAGGCGTCATGCAATTCTTCCTGCACCAGCAGTCGGGAGCCTGCGACGCAGCTTTGACCATTGGAGACAAAAATGCCAGATATGACGCCGCGAAGAGCCTGCTCAATATCGGCATCGGCAAACACGACTTGTGCCGATTTGCCTCCAAGCTCCAGGGTGACGCGCTTGAGCAGCTCGCCAGCCCGTGCGGCGATCCTTCGTCCCACCGCACCCGAGCCGGTGAAGCTGATGCGAGAGACCAAAGGGTCGCTGACCAGCGCGTCGCCTACTTCGGCCCCGAGGCCGGTGACCACATTCAGTACGCCGGCGGGCATCCCGACCGGTTCGAAGCTGCGCATCAAGGCCAGGGTTGAGACAGAGGCGTGTTCAGAAGGCTTGATCACCACCGTGTTACCGGCCGCCAGAGCCGGTGCAATCTTCCAGGTGAGAAGGGCCAGCGGCGAGTTCCAGGCGGTGATGGCAGCAACCACCCCATAGGGTTCCCAAACCGTGTAATTGAACATGTCGGGTTTGTTCAACGGAATCACGCTGCCCTCAAACTTGTCCGCAAGGCCCGCAAAGTAGTCAAAGTACTCAGGCAGACCTTCGATCTGGGCCCGAACTTCGCTCAAGCGCTTGCCGTTGTCGCGGCACTCAGCCCAAGCCAGTCGTTCAACGTCAGCCGTTATGGCCTGACCGAGCTTTCTGAGCCAAATGCCGCGCTGAGTGGGTCGGAGCGTGGACCAGGGTCCTTCAAAGGCAGCCTTGTGGGCCGCCTGGGTGGCCCGGGCCACGTCTTGGGCATCACATTGCGGTATTCGGGCCCACACCCTTCCGGCGGATGGATCCCAAGAGTCAAGGTAGCGGCCACTGACGGCATCGCACCATTGACCGTCGATCCAGGTCTGGTGGTGGGCAATGCCGTCCACAAGCTTGGCGTCGGCAGTCATGCCCTTGCCCCGGTGTGAGGCAGAGCCTTGAGCGCGGCCCTGAACGTGTCACGCGCTTCTGCACTGTGGATGTAGTCGTAACGCTGGGGGTAGCTCGTCGCGCTGCTGAGCACCCGCAGGTCAACCAGTGCGGGGCCGGCGGCAGGGCCCCGGTGAAGCAACCAATGGTCCAAGGCCTCGGGCTCCGAAAACTGATGGGCATCGGCGATACCCGCAGCCCTGGCCATGGCGGCAAAATCAATGGCATGAGCCACCGGCAATGACGCACGGCCATTAGCCTCATAGCTGCCGTTTTGAAACACAAAATGCGTCAAGTTTTTGGGCTTGGCACCGGCCAGTGTCACCAGCGAACCCAGGTTCATCAGCAAGCTACCGTCACCGTCAAGCACCCAGACCTCTTGGTCTGGTTGGCCCAGTGCCAGCCCGAGTCCGTGCGAGCCAGCCTGACCCATAGCACCAACTGCCACATAGTTCAACGCATCGGGTCGAATGGCCATCCACTCAAAACAAGTGGTGTAGACACTCACCACCAATTGCCCTGTATAGCGGCCCGCCAGCGTACGCAAAAGCTCATCCCGTGGTCTGGTGGCTTTCATTGTGGATTCCTTCCAAAAAGAATGGCCAGCGGTTGACTGTGTTCGTAGGCCTCGTCGATGGCCTGCATGCAAGCTGGAATATCCTCGTCGGACGACATCACGAGATGACGTATGCCTAAAACGTCCAGCATGGGTGTGATGATGCGCACACCGTAGCGCGCCGACTGCTGGGGCGGCACATCGGGCTCTTTGCCAAGCAAGCCGATCATCATGCAGACCGGGTTGCGGTAATCCACGGCGATGGCGCGCAGGGCATTGGCCGAATCCATCAGACCGGTTTGCTGCATCAGCAAGACCGATCGCTTGGCACAAAACGACAAGGCCGCGCAGACGGACACACCCTCATCCTCCTTGCAGACTCTGACCAGGCGCAAGTCGGGGTCATTGGCAATCGGGCGAAGCAGGCCTTCGCTGGTACAGATGTCGGGTACCGACAGGACGAACTCGACGCGCACCTGTTTGAGTGCCTGGATGATGGCGCTGCCATGCAACGCTTGGGTTGGTGTGAGGTGAGTCATTTGGAGTGCAGCAATGTTTCCATGCCGACCAGTCGTTGTGCTGCCATGACCAGCAACACGGCAAACCCTGCCGCCAGTGAGGCACTGGCCAAGCTGCTGGGGTTGAAGTCCTGCTCTAGGGCGTGGAACAGTTCTACCGGAAATGTCGTGGTGTCTGCGGAGGCCAGGAAAACCGCCACCGGCACGTCGACAAATGACACGATGAAAGCATAGAGCGCGCCGGTAAAGATGCCCGGCGCAATCACGGGCAGCGTGACCCGCCACAGCGTTCGCCACGGACCGGCACCGAGCGCTTGCGCGGCCTCTTCGAGTCTGGGGTTGAACCGCAACAGCACGGTGCTCACACTGCCAATGACAAACGGGGTTGCCAAAAACAGATGACCAAGAAAAAGGCCCAGGTTGGTGCCTTGCAAGTAGAAATTGGTCGCATCGCCAAAGCGGTAGTACAACTGCAAAAACGCAATGCCGCAAACCACGTGCGGTATCTGCAGCGGTGCCTTGAGGATGATCGACATCAGTGTCTTGCCCCGAAAACGGCCGCGGACCAAGCCCAGCGCAGCGGGCACGCCGATCAGCGATGCCGCCAGTGCGACGGCCAGCCCCAGGACAAAGCTGACGCCCAGAGCATGCAGCTGAGACGCTGGTATGCGGGCATACCACTGCAGTGTTAGACGCTCAGGTGGAAACTGGATGTAGGACACGATGACCGTGTCGTTGGCTGGCGCGCTGAAAGAACCTCCGATCACCACCACCAGCGGTGCCAGCAAGACAGTGAAGATAAACACAAAGTAGGCGACTGTGAGCAGTCGCCAGCCACCGAGTGCAGATCGAAATGCCGCAGACCTCATGCCATCACGCCCTGTGCATGACGCAAGCGCCGCAACACCATCACCGAGGCCAGGTTCAAGATGACGACAAAGGCCAGCAGCAGTGCCGCCAACGCCGCTGCCATGCCATATTTCACGTCCAACAACATGGTGCGCTGGATCAGCACCGGCAGCGTGATCACGCGCCCGCCGCCCAGCAGAGCCGCCGAGGTGAAGGCGCCCATGCTGGTGTTGAAGATGGTCAGGAAACCCACGACCAGACCTGGCAGGCACAGTGGCAGCAAAACTTTTCTGAAAACCCGCAGGCGTGAGGCGCCATGGATGGCGGCGGCTTCCTCCAGGGAGACCGGGATGGTCCTCACAATGCCATACATCAGCATCACCGAGAAACCGAAGGAGGCATAAACCAGGCCCAGCACCACACCGGCCGAGGTTCCAATCAGGGTGAACGGCTGTTGAATCAGACCCAGACCCATGAGCATTTGGTTGATCAGGCCATCACCACGGAAAAGTATCAACAGACCAAAGATCTGGATCACCGTGGTAATGAAAGAGGTCAGGACAATGAGGCTGAGCAACAGGGTCGCCCAGCGTGACTGCAGCCGTGCGAGGGTCTTGGCGATCGGGAAGCCCAAAATAACACACAGACCGGCCACGGCTGCCGAGATCCACGTTGTGAGCCAGAGGGTTCGCAGGTAAAAAGGATCAGTGGCAATGCGACGGAAATTGGCAAAACTCCAGTCGCTGGCGATCTTTCCAAACGGCAGGTCAATGTAGATGCTTTGCTTCAAGAACACAAACTGCGAGCCCAGCAGCAGCAGGCCACTGACCAGCAGGGGCAGAGCCAGCAGTTGTCCCCAGCGGATGGACTCGCTGCGATCCATGGTTTCAACCAACGGTTTTGAACTCGAAAATCTTTCCGTGGTCGGGGTTGACTTCGTTCGGGTCGGCGGTGTTCAGCGGCGCCAGCAGGGCCGTGATGGCTGCCCGTCGCTCAGCATCTGGCAGCAATTGGGTGTCCATATAGGCTTGCGCCACTTTTTGACAGACCTCGCGGATCAGTTGCCGGTCGTCGCCCCCATTGGCGGGTATGCGCAGAATCGTGTCGCCACCGGTGGTCGGGATCGTCCCACTACTTAGCGGCTCAAGCGCTTTTGGCTCGATACCCTGGGCCAAATCATCTATTTCTTTCTTGAGCCTGCGGCGCAACAGCGCAATCCCGCGATCGGTGCTACCCAGATGCTCACTGGCATGGCTGGTCACCGGACCCAAGCTGCACCAGGCGTCCCAATCCCCGGGCGAGTCTTGCCGCACTTCATAGGGGGCCTCATTGCTCTGGCCGTAGAAATCTGTTTTGCCCACGCCGACGTCGTCGGGGCGGCCTTGATGGTGGGGGTCGTCACGGTCATTGAAGTGCCGCCACGCGATGACCGCTGTGTTGGTGTCGTCAATGGGGGTGACCCAGCGCGTGAGGCCAGGACGGCCGAAGTAACGTACATGGCTCACGTTCTCGAAGATAGCGCCATTTTGAGAAAAATTGGGCACCAAATGGTCGTGCATACGGATCCAGACGAAGTCACCCACTCGTCGTGCATTGGTGTAGAAAAATCCGTGTGGCGTATCGTAGTACTCAATGATCGGCAGGGTTGCAAACACCTCGCTGAACTGAGGGCCTGAAACGCGGGTATGCAAAAAAGCCACATGAAACGGGTCCATCGAGTTTTCACTGACCTGCTGCCAATTGCAGGGCGAGTGAATCAGGTAGGGCTTCATCTGGTTGTCGGGCATCACCATGGCGTCCATCATGGGGAAAGCCGGCTTGATGGCGGGGGGGCCCATGTAGGTGAAGATCACACCCTGAAACTCCACCACGGGGTAGGCGCCCTGGCAATATTTGTGACGATGGGGGCTCTCAGGTGGTTCGCCCGGGGTTTCAAGGATGGTCCCATCATTGCCGAACAGCCAGCCGTGGTAGCAGCACCGTATGCCGTGTTCGGCAATGATGCCGAATTCGAGTGATGCACCACGGTGGGCGCAGTGTTTATGCACCAGGCCTAGGTCACCAGACAGGTCGCGGTAAAGCACCAGGTCTTCGCCCAACACCCGCACCACTTTGGGGCGGTGGTCGAGCTGCGATGACAGCAGAAATGGGTGCCAGTAGCGCCGCATGTATTCGCCGCAGGGCGTACCCGGCCCAACGCGGGCTGTCAATTCTTCAACCGGGCGTTCCTTGGGCTGGTGGTAGCCCGAAAATTTCATGGGGTGCAATGTGTCAGTGGGCTTTTCCATGGGGCGCTCTGTTCTTTGTCAACGAGGCCCCACTCAAAGCGGTGTTGCCTGGCTAGACCTGATTCTGATGAGTTTCAGCAGGCGTGTCGATCAGGCCTCAATCCGCATTAACAAAGCTAACGCTGGTCCATTAGGGGCGCTGATCAGCCCCTCCGCCCATCAGGGTGCAGAAACTTCATCAAATTTGGCGACCCTGATCTCGGAGTACAGTTCGGGGTAGGTGTCATGGAGCTCACCTTCGACCAATTCGCTCAATGCAGCAGATGACAGCCGCGCCAGCCGCAGCACCAGGTCGTCAAACTCACCCCGACGCGCCACGACGCACAAGCGCCTGTAAAAAGTCTCGCCCGGAAACAATGCAATGCGGATCAGTCGTCGCTGGCGACCTGACATCAATAGCGACAGGGGGTTGCCAATGCTCCAGCCGACGCCTGCCGCCACGCTGGCCATCAGCTTTTCGGTGGTGTCAACCGTCACGCGGCGGGATGGTGTCACGTTCAGCCGATGGCACTGTGCGTCGATCTGGCTGGCGATGTGCGACTGTGTGGCGTACCGAACCATGGGGTAGGCGCGGGCCAGACTGGCCAGATCAGGGGTTTCTTCGTCCCATCTGACATCTTTCGGGAGTAACAGCACAAAAGGCTCGCGCAATAGCTCGTACCGGGTCAGCTGCGGCTCGCTGTCATAGGAGTCATTGGCAAAAACGATGTCGAGACGTTTGGCCAGCAGGGCTTCGCCCAGCCTTGGGGTGACATCGGACGAAAGATTCAGGTTCACAGCCTCTGACATCATGCTGCTGATGAGCGACGGCCCGACCGCTGAAGAAAATGAGTCCACCATGCCGATTCGCAACTGGCTGACCTTGGTCATGCTCTGCTCGCGGACCAGTGAGGTCATTTTTTTGATGTCTTCCGCCAGCCTTGTCGCGAGTCGGCGCATCAGGTCGCCTGACGGCGTGAGCGTGACCTGCCGTGACGCTCGGTCGATCAGGATAACGCCCAGTTCTTCTTCGAGTTGCCGGATCGCTTGAGAAACGGCCGATTGCGTTTTCTCTAGCCGTTTGCCGGCCAGGGTGAAACTGCTGGTTTCAGCAACGGCCAAGAAGGCTTCGATGCTGTGTAGATTCATACAGCGAGGCCCGCAAGACTTGGACGCTGCGTCATAGGCCGTTGAGCGCCAGCTCGGCGCCGGGTGTACTTTGGCAATCGCTGATGTACTGGCGGATGATGTGGGCAAAGCTCTCATCAGGGACTAGTCCCAGTCGGCTCGCGCGAGCACCACTCGCGGCAGCTGGCCAGTTGCCCACCATCCCGGCAATGCGCTCGTCTCGCACAAAGCTGACCCGCGCTCGAACGGCGCTGCCTGCCACCTGCTCCAAAGCGTCAAGCATGTCGCTCACCCGCACGTTAAGGGCCGGTAAATTCATGGCCAAGCGCCCACCAAAAGCGTCGCGGCTGGCCTCATACACCGCAATCAGCCCTTCGACCGTCTTGCCTGGCGACGCCATGGGGTGTGAGACTTGTGCGTCGACCGGGCACACCGATGCCACACCAGCCAGCGGCTCGCGGATGATGCCCGAGAAGAACGACGAAGCTGCGCCGTTAGGTTTGCCGGGGCGCACCGTGACCGTCATCAGGCGCGCTGCCCGGCCATCGATGAAGCCCTTGCGGGTGAAGTCAGAGATGAGGTGTTCGCAGATCAGCTTTTGAATGCCGTAGGAGGACTGTGGTGCCGGTAGGGTGTCATCGGTCACTCGGGCGGGGAGGGGCAGCGCCGGGTCAGGCCCGAAAACCGCCACCGAGCTGGAGAACACCAGCCGAGCCGGTTTGCCGCTGGCTTGCCCGGCATGGCGCAGGGCCTCCAGCAGCGCGCGGGTGCTGTCCAGGTTAGAGCGCATGCCCAGGTCAAAGTCAAGCTCGCATTCGCCTGAGACTGCAGAGGCTAGATGAAACACGCCGTCAAAAAATTCATGATGGAGCGCCGGGCACTGAGCTTGTAGGGGGCCGGTGCGCTGCGTTACCCGTGGATCAGCGATCAGGTCTGGTGGCGCACTCACTTGGTCGGTTAACACCATGGATTCAATAGTTTGTCCGGCCAGATGGCCACGAGCCAGCAGGGTTCGAGCCAGACGGGCGCCTAAAAAGCCGCCGCCGCCAGTGATCAACAGTTTCATAACGGGGATCCTTTCGGTAGAAAAAACATTCAACCAGATTTACGCCTTCATTTTGGCAGGTTCGCGGAATCCGGCGATTCAGACAGGTGGCGGAGCTACCGTAGGCGTCTTACAGAAACCCTCATTAAATTTGCGCTCTAATGTCAGCGTGTTCTGCCAACACCCACAACTCTGGAGATCTAGCTATGCCAAATTTGACTTTCGTCACCCGGCGCGAAGCGCTGTTGTCAGTCGGCAGTGTTGCTGCCACCACCGTCTTGAGCGGGGTGCCGGGTTTGGCCAACGCCCAGTCCGACCGACCTGTGCGCCTGGTATTGCCAAATGCAACGGGCTCTGGCGTCGATGCCATTAGCCGGGCTGCACAGGCTGCATTGGGCAAAGCGCTGGGGACCAGCATCGTTGTTGAGAACCAACCCGGCGCTGGTGGCGTGGTGGGTTTGCAGACGCTGGCCAAGGCGGCGCCAGATGGAAATACCCTGTCCGTGGTGTCGAATAACGTGGTTATTTTCCCGAGCGTGCTCAAGTCTTTGCCCTTTGACATGCCGGGTGACTTCACGCCTATCGCCTTCATTGGCAGTACGCCCGTGGTGCTGGTCGTGAACCCGCAAAAAGTGGCTGCCACCAACAGCCGGGAGTTTGTGGCCCTGCTGAAAAGCCGCCCCGGTGAGCTTAATTTTGCCTCGGGCGGCACAGGCACCATTCTTCATTTGGCGGCCGAAATGTTTCTGGATGAAGCCAAGGTCTCGGCCCGCCACATCCCCTACAAGGGCGTTGGCCCCATGGTGACCGACCTGATAGGCGGCCAGGTGGAATTTGGTACCGTGGCACTACCCAGTGTTCAGCAGCACATCAAGAGTGGTGCCTTGCGCGCCATCGGTATGTGCGGCGCCCAACGCACCGCCGCTGCACCCGAAATCCCGACCTTTGTCGAGCAGGGCCTGCCGGGCTATGTGGTGGAGGCCTGGTTTGCCATGATCGGCCCCAAGGGCATGAGCCCAGCCAGCGTCAAGCGCATCCACGAGGCCGTGGTCGCCGCATTTAATGACCCGGCCGTGAAAGACACCATGGCCAAACAGGGCAACACCATCCAGATCAGCAGCACCGAACAGGCGCAAACCATGTTCCGGTCAGAGATGGCCAAGTACGCTGGGTTGGTAAAAAAAGCCAAACTGGAACCCGAGTAAACCCGGGGCCGCCATAGAGGAGATGCGGCTTCATTGTTCAGCGTTAGCCTGCAGTCATGAAATTTTGGTCACCTTAGTTTGACTTACATTTTCTTGCTTTTTCTTGCTTGAAAATACAGCCCCGCATGATTCGCCCATCATATGCACGGGCGAATCTGCTCTGACAAGGCTGAGTATTGCGTTTTGCTTAGGTCAAGCCGCAGTGGCTGTGACTTTATCAGGATTTTTTGCTGATACAGGCATCCAAATCATGCCGAGAAACAAGACCGTAACTACCAACCAGAAAATGACACTTGGGAGGTCATTGAAAAGACTGAATTGGGTGTTTGCCGATGCAAAGGGACCGGACAAGAAAGCTTCGGCCTGAGCGCCTAATGCTTGCCCCGAAGCTTTGATTGATTTCAAGCCAGCTGTAGCAGAACCGAAGCTTGCATAACGACTTGCAAATAAAGTAAGTCCACTATAAATTATCATCAATCCAAAGAGCGTGGTTAGTACTTTTCCCAGCAAATTGGGTTCACCTTCACGCAGTTTTCCAGCGACGCGAAAGGCAACCCATAGGATAAAAAATGTTGCTGCTGTAAAAATTGCATTGGTGTTCAGCGCCATTTGCAAGATGCTTAAAGTTTGAAATTGATCCATCATATTTCCTTTGGTTGTTGTCGTGGATGATTTACTTCAGTGCGAGCTATAGAGCAAACGCACGATCGACTCTACCCCAGTATTGCATTCGACACAAGCATCGATATTCACCCCAAGATAAACTGCCCCACGGAGCGTTCTGCTAACGAAGTCGTTAGCCATGCAGAACCGACTAACAGTCCGAAATGCAGTCCCGTAAAAAAAGCTGTATCCAACGGCACTTTGTACACCAACGTAAATCGGCGCAATGCCACCTTGAAAAATCGGACCAATTAACCTAGGTCAGGCAAATTCTTGCTGGTTGTATTTTGAGTTTTTTACAGAGAAATAACGTCGTATAAAGCGACTGTAATGAAGCCTGGCACTCGGATTACAGTTGACTGCATCACCATCCAGATCTGGTGCAGTCGCGTTACGCCCATGTCAGCGTTTTGAACCGCACGGTTAATGGGCCGTACTCTGTATGTGCTTTGATAAAAAACCAGTGTACTGTTTCAGTTCTACGATTCAAAATCTTCAGGAATTATTTGGCAAAAAGGCATTACTATGCGTTTGGGAGCTAAGCTTGGTTCCCTTAACCTAGTAAGGAATGACTTATGACTACTGACTATCGTGTTTCTGCTACCTCCAGCGCAAATGAGCGCTTTGGGCTAAGCCAATACATGTTCGTGTTGCTAATCCCAGCCTTGCTTGCAATCATCATTTTTGGCCACGTATCAGTGGCATCTGCACCTATCAAACACATGGTTGCAGCAACAGCCGTTTTTGGCATCCTTTCAATCTATCTGATAGTCTCCGGTGCTATGCGTGAGTTTGAAGCCTTGACTGAAGACACTAGCGAAGAAGAGGCGGCTTTGCATGTTTCTCAAGAGAACAAGAAGCAGCCTTGGGCTGGGTACCAAATCTACGCCATTGTCGCCACCGGCTTGCCATTGATACTGATATTGATGGCAATCTATGGATGATTTTTTAAGGTCATAGCCAGCTATCCTCAGTCATTGCATGCAACTAGTTGCATGCCGTACGCTCCATGTATTTCTCTAAACTTAAGGAACACAAATCATGACCTATGCAGTAATTTCTCAATGAACTTCTTCCGTTGACCGCGGCTCTGAGGCCGGAAGAAATAACGAAAAAACGGCACAAAATAAATTTGTGCCTAGCTTGAAGGCGTTAGGTGCGGTTAACGCCTATTTTATGTATACAGGCGATACGACATTTAATGTTATTACGATCTATCCCGATGAAGCTACAGCCACCGCAGCTATAGCCAAGCAAAACGCAATTCGAAGCCAGGCTGAAGTGGACATGCCTGTGCGATTGGTTGGTGAGTTACGCGGTGAGGTCTTCGCAAGTCTCTAACAAAAAGACAAAATAAACGGCTGGCGCGGCCGGTCGTCTGAACTACAACTGTGGGCTGAAGCTGATACCAAAGACACCAAGTTGGGCGAATAACGTTCTGCCCGAACCGCACAGGCTGGACGTATCTGGCGGTATGTTTTTGGTATTCAGAAACGAAAAACGCGCCCCGATGGCGCGTCTTTGATAGGCTCTTGGCGGAAGCTTAGGGATTCGAACCCTAGAAACCTTTCGGTTTGCCGGTTTTCAAGACCGGTGCAATCGACCACTCTGCCAAGCTTCCTGTGCCGGTGATTCTAGCCGCCGCGCAGCATGCCCTTGGTCTCAATGAACTCGATCACCTCGGCCAGGCCGGTCTGGGTCTTGAGGTTGGTCATGACAAAGGGTTTGAGGCCTTTGGCGGTGGTGCGCATGCGGGTGGTGTCGGCGGCCATCACGCCCAGGTCGGCGCCCACATAGGGGGCCAGATCGGTCTTGTTGATGACGAACAGGTCACTCTTGGTGATGCCGGGGCCGCCCTTGCGAGGGATTTTTTCGCCAGCGGCCACGTCGATCACGTAAATCGTCAAGTCTGACAGCTCGGGGCTGAAGGTGGCGGCCAGGTTGTCGCCGCCGCTCTCCACAAACACAATGTCAGCGTCCGGAAAATCGACCAGCATGCGGTCGATGGCCTCCAGGTTGATCGAGGCGTCTTCGCGGATGGCGGTGTGCGGGCAGCCTCCGGTTTCCACCCCCATGATGCGTTCGGCCGGCAGCGCGCCGCTGACGGTGAGCAGGCGCTGGTCTTCCTTGGTGTAGATGTCGTTGGTGATGGCCACCAGGTCATAGCGCTCGCGCATGCCCTTGCACAGCATCTCCAGCAGCGTGGTCTTGCCGGAGCCGACCGGGCCGCCAATGCCTACGCGCAGGGGTGGCAGTTTGCGGGTGCGGTTGGCGATGTGGTGCAAAGCGGACATGGTGGGGCTTTCAGGAACGGAAGAGGCGGGAGTATTGCACTTCATGCTGGGCCGACAGGATGGCCAGCATGGGCGAAAAAGCCTGGCGGGTCTCGTCGGTGAGCGACAGGGCGTGGTCGACGGCGCCGGGAATCTCGGCGGCCAGGCGCGACAGGATGCGCTGGCCGGCACTCTGGCCCAGCGGCACGGCCTTGACGGCGGCTTGCATCATGTTCTCGGCCCAGCCAAAGGCAAAGGCCAGCAGGCAGTCGCGCAGCGGTGCGGTGGTGCTGCCGGCGGCGAGGGCAAAGGCCAGTGGGTAGGTCGGCTGCAGTGCGGCCAATATCTGGATCTGTTCGGCGCTGGCGGTGGTGTGGTTGCGCAGCCATTCCAGCAGCGAGCGTCCCATTTGCTCGGTTTGTGCCCGCAGCTCGGCGCTTTCGCGGGTGTGCAGCACCCAGGCATTGAGCTCGGCAATACGGTCATGGTCTTGCGCCCGCCAGGCGGGAATAGCCTGGGCCAGCACCGCCAGCTCAGAGCGCGCCAGGCTCAGCTGTAGCTGGTCAGCCAACCACTCAGATGCTTCGCTTTCTGTAGCAACATATCCAGCATCCACGCTGCTTTCAAGGCATTCTGAGTAAGAAAACCCGCCAATGGGCAAGGCCGGTGAGGCCAGCCAGATCAGCTGCAGCAGACTGGTGTCAGACATGGCCGGCGCCGTCAATGGTTGTGGCCGTCGTCATGGCCGTGGTCGTGGTTGTGGTTGTGGTCATGGTGACCTGCGCCATGGCCATGCCCGTGGCCGCCCGTGGCGTAGGCGCCGTTCTCGGGTTCAAAGGGCTGCTCTACGCTGTGCACGATCAGGTGCATGGCGCGCAGCATGTCGGCCAGCACATGGTCGGGCTCGATCTGCAGGTGGTCGGGCTTGAGTTCGATGGGCACATGGCGGTTGCCCAGGTGGTAGGCGGCGCGGATCAGGTCGTACGGCGTGCCATGGGCCTGGCAGTGGGTGATGCGCAGCACCTGCTGGGGTGCCGCACTCACCCGCACCAACGAGCCGTCTTCCGCCACCAGCACATCGCCACCGCGAACCACGGTGCCGCGCGGCAAGAACACGGCCAGGCTGCGCCCGGCCGAGTCAGCAGCATCGAAGCGGCTTTTCTGGCGCACGTCCCAATCCAGCTCGACCGTGCTGGCCCGTTTGAGCAGTGCTGAAGCCAGGCCTTGGCCTTGGGGAATGAGTTTGTTGACGGTCAGCATGGTGAAGGTGCTCACTGTGGTGGGGCCTGGTCGGCCAATAACTTGGTCATGAACACGCTGAACGGGTCCAGTGTGTAGTCGGCAAACGGGCCGCAGGTCACGAAACCTTCGCTGGCGTACAAGCGAAGGGCCGCCGCAAAGGGCGCGGTAGAGCCAGTCTCAAGACTGAGGCGCTCCATGCTTTCAGCCCGCGCCGCAGATTCAATGTGCCGCAACAGAGCGCGTGCCACCCCTTTGCGTTGATGCGCATCGGCTGTCCGCATGGACTTGATTTCGCCGTGGTCAGGGCTAAGTCGCTTGAGCGCCCCGCAACCCAGCAACTCGCCATGGGCCCAGGCTGTCCAAAACGTGATGGACGGATGGCGTAGCGCGTTGATATCCAGCGCATGCACGCTTTCAGGCGGGGAGTGCTGGTGCATGGCGTCCAGATGCAACTGCAGCAAGGCCTTGATGGCCTCGCCTTGCAAGTTGTCGACCCGGATGTCCACAGTGTTCAGAACAGAAAATACCGCTGCGCCATGGGCAGGCTAACCGCCGGCTCGCAGGTAAGCAGCTGGCCGTCGGCGCGCACGCTGTAGGTCTGGGCGTCAATCTCCATCTTGGGCAGGTAATGGTTGTGCACCATGTGCTGTTTGCGCACGCCGCGGATGTTTTTGACAGCGGCCACCTGCTTGGCCAGGCCAAAGCGCTCCTTAATGCCGGCATTCAGGCCGGCTTGGGACACAAAGGTGAGGGAACCACGTGCCAGCGCGCCACCAAAAGCGCCGAACATGGGCCGGTAGTGCACCGGCTGCGGCGTGGGGATGGAGGCATTCGGGTCGCCCATGGCGGCCATGGCGATGAAGCCGCCTTTGAGGATCAGCGCTGGCTTGACGCCGAAAAACGCCGGTTTCCAGACCACCAGATCAGCCCATTTGCCCACCTCGATGCTGCCGACCTCGTGGCTGATGCCGTGGGCAATAGCCGGGTTGATGGTGTACTTGGCCACGTAGCGTTTGACGCGGAAGTTGTCGTTGCGCGCGCTGTCTTCAGGCAGGGCGCCGCGCTGCAGCTTCATCTTGTGCGCCGTTTGCCAGGTGCGCAGGATCACTTCGCCCACCCGGCCCATGGCCTGGCTGTCGCTGCTCATCATGCTGATGGCGCCCAGGTCGTGCAAAACGTCTTCGGCGGCGATGGTTTCGCGGCGGATGCGGCTTTCGGCAAAGGCCAGGTCTTCGGCTATTGCCGCGTCCAGGTGGTGGCAGACCATCAGCATGTCCACATGCTCGTCCAGCGTGTTCACCGTGTAGGGCATGGTCGG
>CALPLW020000070.1 GCA_943324505.2 Comamonas sp. lk | reverse complement strand
GTCCAACCATGCGGCCATCACTTACATCGGATCAAAAGCGTCCTCATTGGCAGCACCGGGGTCGTCGCCCTATGGCGCAGCTAAGGCCGCGATGGCCCATTACATGAAGAGCATGTCAGCAAGACTGTTACCCACCATCCGGGTCAATACTGTTTCTCCTGGTGACACACTTTCCGATGGGGGGCTGTGGGACAAAGTCCAACGGGAGGAGCCCGAGCGTTACCTGGCTGTTGTGCAGCGTAACCCCATGCGCCGGCTCGCCACACCCGATGAAATCGCCCGGGTCGTGGCGTTCATCTCCAGCCCTGCGGCGAGTTTTGTTTCTGGCGCCAATTGGTACGTCGATGGCGGTTCCACCAGTCATGTCCAGATTTGAAACATTTGCTTAATGTGCCGGAACCGTCGCTCCGGCTAAGGGATGCGAGGCTTTGTTGAAGAAGATATTGGATTTCGCCGATACTTTTGGCATGAGGAAAGCAAATGAACGCGAAAACCCCCGGATTGCAGCGTTCCTTGTCATCTGACCTGGAGCGGGTCGACGCCTGGTCCGTTGCTGAGGGCGACTTCGACGAACTGCCTGAACTGGATGAGGCCATGCTCGCCCGCGCCGTCTTGTGTCGGGGCGGCCAGTCTGCTCGGCGACTCGATAAAAACGTACTTTTTAACGTACGTTTGACTCAAGGAGTTTGACATGACCATTTTGACCGCCAGCGAAGCCCGTGCCAATCTGTACCGCCTGATCGACCAATCCGCCGCAGGCCATGAGCCGATCTACATCACCGGTAAGCGCAGCAGCGCCGTGTTGGTGGCGGAGGAGGATTGGCGTGCAATTCAGGAAACCCTGTATTTGCTGGCCGCGCCCGGCATGCGGGAGGCCATCAAAGCGGGCATGGCCGAGCCGCTGGACCAGAGCAGCAAGGCACTTGACTGGTGAATTGGCAGATCGTTTACACCCGCCAGGCCCAACAAGACGCCGGCAAACTCGCTGCCAGCGGCCTGAAGGCCAAGGCGCATCAACATCCAGCACCGCCTCGTCTATGAGGTGTTCACCGCCGAGAAGACCGTGCGCGTGCTCCGGCTCTGGAGCCATGACAACTAGCCGCTGACCTTACTTCTTGGCCGCGCTCGCCACTGGTTTGGCGGGTTCAAACCTGATCGTGACATGCCCGCTGATTTGCGGGTCCCTCAGCGCGATGCCAATCCGTGTGAAGGCGAGGCCCTCCTCGTTGGAGTGCGATGCAGTCAGCGACCACGCACCGGATGCCTCGATGTGTGCAGCCAAGCGTTCGTCCTGCTGCCAGAGGTCGATGGATCCGTCGGGGTTTTGTGCCCACTTGCCTAGGGTGGTCAGCGCCACTTCAAATCGTGAGGCTTGCGTGTATTCGAAGCGATCCGTGATGGTGACAGAACCCGCTTGGGCGCGGTCGTGAAGCAAGGTTCTGGTCAGCGATCGAAGCGTCGGGACAGCGTAGGCGTCCGCCATGTTGATGCTGATTTCATCCGCCTCGTCAGAGAACCGAGTCGAAATGACTTTGGGCTTGATTGTCGTCGCGTTGCCTTGCAGGCTGCCAGCGACCACCGGCACGGGGTGACCCCATGAGCTGATGCCGGCGATGGTGTAACGCTCTTTGCTGAAGGTCTTGGCTGAGTACTGGGTATTACCGACATCACCCGTCGGTTGCTCTGAACCCAGACCGATGGTGTAAGAACCGATGTCATTGTGGCTGTGGCTGCCGTTGCCGCCCGCCTTGATGGATACAGCCAGCCTGCCACCCGCCGCCGGACGTGACACCAGGACACCGACCGACTCAAAATAGCTGTGCAGACCGCTGCTGGCGGATTCGGTGGCGGTCTGGCCGATGACTGGTTTGGGATCGGCAAACAGCAGAAGTGCAGCCTTCGCCAGCGGCGCATCGTTGCTGGATTGTCCGCCACTGATCTTGACGGTGGCCAGATGCTGACTGGCCCCCAGGCCCAAGACATCATTGGCGTAAGCCCTGCTGAAATCGTCGATGCGTGTCTTGGGAGGTGCGTCGCCAAACGCCGCAATGTTATTGGGCAGCATCTCAATCCGGTAGCCATGCAAAGCCATGCGTCGGACCTTCGGGTCTGCGAAGAGATCCAGCCCGCCGCCCGTTGCCTGAGCCAGCATGTCGCGCAGAATGGCGAAATGTGAAAAGCCGTAATTCCAATAGCCGGGTCCCTCGCTGGTGTAGCCGTCAGCGCTAAAACCAGCCACATAGCGCTGAATATAGTATTCCGCAGCAGCGGCAAACAAGGCACGGTCCTTCTTGTCGGTCAGGACCGTCAGCGCAGCGCCAACCGTGCCTTTCAGGCAAACCGCGTTCCAGTTGTTGTCCGCATGTAACCAGAAGTGGTCCTTGCTCTCGCCCGAGAAGCGCCTGCGCAAGGGCTCGAAAATGCGTTGATTCAGCGCAGCCAGTGTGCGCAAACGCAGATCAGGGCTAACCCAGTCGCCCAGCATATACAGTGCCTGCGCCAGGTCATGCGCTGTATCGGCCGCAAGAAGGTCTACCTCATAGTCGTGGTTCCGCACGTTACGCAGTGTCCTGTCGTGAGCCGGCCAGGTCCATGTGGGTTGTGCGATCAGTTCGGTGAGCGTGCGCTCAAGGGCAGGGATGAAGCGGCCTTTGCCTTCGACGCACTCCGCAAGGGTCAAGGGATACAGCCATGCCTTGCGGGCGTTCATCATTTTTTCGCCGTTGGGGCGTGTGCCTTTGCGGCTGTATTCGAGATACAGCTCCTGGTCCCACTTCGGGAACTGCTGGTTCAGCAGCTTGTCGGCCGTGCGTCGGACCTCTTCGGTTCGCTGCGCCATGGCCAATGTGCCCCAGGCGGCGCGGTTGGCACAAATGGCACCAATACCCTGTGGGCGATCTGCCAGCTGAGGAAACAGCCCAGCTACCCGCGCAGCCGGAATTTCAGACGGCCCGGCCACGGCAGACCCCGCCGCGATGAGCATCGAGATCAATAACCCGATCAAACTCAGCGGGCGCATACCTTAACGCTGCACGGGCGTCTGTTCGCCGCTGCGATCCAGCGTTACTTTTTGGCCGCACTCGCCGCCGGTTTGGCCGGCTCAGCCTTGGCAGTAGCTGCCCCCTTGAATTCAGCGCCGTTGACGGTCAGGCCTTCTTTGGACAACTTGGCGGCCGTTGCCTCGCCCACGCCTTTGACGCGGGCAATGAAGTCGGGCCAGTCTTTGAAGTTGCTTTTCTTGCGCTCGTCAAGAATCCGGGTCGACATGGCTGGGCCAACGCCTTTGATGCTGTCCAACTCGGCCGCATTGGCCTTGTTGGCATCAACGGCTGCAAAACTGGCTGCGGCGTACAGCATCAGAAACACGGACAGGATTTTTTTCAACATGGTCTAACTCCTAGGTTGGGGAAACAGGTTCAATGCCGGCTCCATTCTGCCAGCCAGCGCACGTACTTTGCCACGCCACTCTGCACATTGGCAAAGGTATGGCCGCAGCCGGTGGCGCGCAGCGATGTCAGGTCGGCCTGGGTGTAGCACTGGTACTTGCCGCGCAGCGCATCCGGAAAAGGCACGTACTCGATCAGTTTGGCCGCTACCAGTTCGTCCAGGGTCAGGGCAGCTTCGCCGCGCTGCTCGCGAAAGGCGTTGACCACGGAGGTTGCTACATCGTTGAACGGTTGGGCCTGGCCGCTACCCAAGTTGAAGATGCCTGAGATGCCAGGGTGGTCAAAGAACCACAGGTTGACGGCCACCACATCGTCAATGAAGACAAAGTCCCGCATCTGGGCACCGGGGCTGTAGCCGCCGTACTCGCCAAACAGCTTGACTCGTCCTTCAGCCTCAAATTGGTGAAATTGGTGAAATGCCACGCTGGCCATGCGGCCCTTGTGCTGCTCATGCGGGCCATACACATTGAAGTAGCGGAACCCCACCACCTGGCCGGTCTTGCCAAGCACCGAGCGTTTGAAGTCAGTGCCGCATTCGCGCCTCATGCGTTGGTCAAACAGCAGCTTGGAGTAGCCGTAGACGTTCAGCGGGCGCTCAAACGCCGGCTCTTCACGAAAAGTGTCCGAGCCGCCGTAGGTGGCCGCGCTGGAGGCGTACAAGAGGCGTGCGCCACGCTTTTGGCAGGAATGGAACAGGCTGCAGGACAGGCTGTAGTTGTTGTCCATCATGTACTTGCCGTTGCTCTCCATCGTGTCACTGCAAGCACCCTCATGGAACACAGCCTCAACCTGTCCGTAGCCGCCGTGGGCAAAATCCTCATAAAAAGCCCCAGCATCCACATAGTCAGCAATCTGCAGGTCGGCCAAGTTGCGGAACTTATCGCCCAGGGTCAAGTCATCGACAGCGATCACATCATCAATGCCGCGGGCGTTCAGGCCACGGATGATGTTGCTGCCAATAAAGCCGGCGGCGCCGGTAACAACGATGCGGGTCATGCGAACAACTCCCCGTAGGTGACGGCAGCCGTGCCGAATTTGCCCACCACCAGGCCACCAGCACGGTTGGCGAGCGGCAGAGCCTCGCGCAGGCCAAGTCCAGCCGCTACCAGCACCGCCATGGTGGCGATCACGGTGTCGCCTGCGCCGGTGACATCGAATACTTCACGCGCCTGTGCGCTGACATGCGCCGCGCCGTGAGCGTCAAACAGGGTCATGCCTTCTTCGCTGCGGGTCAACAGCAATGCGTCCAGCCCCAGCTGCTCTCTCAGGGCCTGGCATTTGGTCTGCAGCTCGGCCTCGTCCGCCCAAGGGCCGACAACCTGACGCAGCTCAGTGAGGTTTGGCGTGATCACAGTGGCATCGCGGTAGCGGGAGTAGTCACTTCCCTTGGGGTCAATCAAAATTGGCTTGCCGCCAGCGCGGGCGCAGGCAATCATGTCGCTAACATGGGCCAGTCCGCCCTTGCCATAGTCTGAGAACAGCACCACGTCGTGCTCGGTCAGTAAGTGTTGGAAGGTCGCAGTCTGTGACGCCAGCACTTCGTTTTTTGGGGTGTTCTCAAAATCGAGACGGATCAACTGCTGCTGGCGCCCAATCACGCGCAGTTTGACCGTGGTCTTGAGCGCGGGGTCCCGGCCAAAATGGGTGCGAATGCCGGTGCCCGCCACCAGCGCTTCCAGCTTACGGCTGGCTTCGTCGTCCCCCACCACAGTCAGCAAAGAGGCCTGGGCGCCGAGCGACACGACGTTGTAGGCCACGTTGGCCGCGCCACCATTGCGCTCCTCCTCACGGGTGATGCGGACCACCGGTACCGGGGCCTCTGGCGAGATACGGTCAACGCTGCCGTACCAGTAGCGGTCCAGCATCACGTCGCCCACCACCAAAACGCGTGCGCTTTTGAGTTTTTCTCGTGTCACCATCATGCGGGCAAGTTTAAAGTCATAGTTCTTCGATCCGCCGCGCCGGGTAGCTGTCCCAGGCCTGGCAACCCGGGCACTGCCAGAAATGTTGCCGCGCTTCAAAGCCGCAGGACGCGCAGCGGTAGCGGGTCAGGGGCTTGACCGCGTGCTCCAGCGCGCGCTGGACTTGCGGATGAAACTGCTCATGCTCCAGTTTTTCGCCAGCAATCCACTTGGCTGCGGCGACCAACGAGGGCGCTAGCTCAAGGTGCCGTACATACCAGTCACGCGCGTCGGCGCTGGGGTGGGGCAGGCCGGCCTCCAGCAGAACGATGGCGTCCAGCACATCGAGTGCGTGGGTTTGTGCATAACGGGCCTTCAACAGTCCCAGCACCGGTTCAGCCTGGCCGCACGCCATGGCAAAGACGGCCAGCGGACCGGCGACCAGTGGCAGCGCTGTGGGCGCCGCATCGATGCAGTCACGCAAAATATCGCAGGCCTGGTCGGCAGCGCCTTCGCTACCGACCAGCCGTGCCAGCTCCAGGCGCGGCCGCGCCGCTGCTGGTGCTGTGTCGATCGCCTGTAGCCACAGTGCCTTAGCCTCTGTGGGGCGCTGCGCTGCCAGAAGGGTGGCTGCCTGCTCGCACAGGTAGTGCGCTAGACGGCCATCAAAGTTTCCTTGCTGCGATTGCCCCATTTTTTGCGCTGTCAGCGCGGCCGCGGCCCAGTCACGGCTGCGTTCATGGTTGGCCAGCAAGGCTAGCCGAGCCTGGCCTTCAAACGGCGTGTTTTCAAGTTTCAGTAAGGCCTCCTGCGCCCGGTCAAGCAGACCGGCTTTCAGGTAGTCCAGTGCCAGCGCGTGTTGGGCGCGCTGGCGGTCCAACTGGCTCAGGTCGCCACGGGACAGCAGGTGTTCATGGACCCGCACGGCGCGCTCGTATTCGCCGCGCCGACGAAACAAGTTGCCCAGCGCAAAATGCAGCTCAGACGTGTCCGGGTCGCTCTGCACCGCCTCGATGAAGGCGTCGATAGCCTGGTCCTGCTGCTCGTTGAGCAAGAAATTCAGCCCTTTGAAATAGGCCTTGGGCGCCTGACGGTTGTCCAGGCGCAATTGTCGTAAATCAAACCTCGAGGCCAGCCAACCTAGCACGAACGCCAGAGGAAGACCCAGCAGCGTCCAGCTCAGGTCAAAGTCCATGCAGGGTCACGTCGGGCCGGCTGAGAGGCGTCTCACCGGCGGGCTGCGCGGCTGATGTGACATCAGAGCGTTGCTGTGCCACGCGCTGGCGCCACCAGCGCGGCACCATGACCAGGGCACCGACGGCCAACCCGGCGGCAAATGCGGCCAGTACCACCAGCACCTGCGGCGCACGCCATTGGGTACCGAAGAAAAAATGCACCGTAGCGTCTTGCTGATTGTTCAGCGCGAATGCAAATAGGGTAAAAAAAATGGCTGCCTTGAGCACCCATTTGAGCAAGCCCGCTAATTGTTTCATGGTGACGCATCAGGCCTTGTGCTGGCCTTCAAGCAGGGCAGTTCGCGTGTCTACCGCTTCCCGCAGGGCCTTGCCAGGCTTGAAATGCGGTACCTTTTTTTCCGGTATGGCCACACTCTCGCCGCTGCGCGGGTTGCGCCCCATGCGGGGTGGGCGGCGGTTGATGGCGAAACTGCCAAAACCCCGGATCTCGATGCGGTGACCGCGCACCAGCGCATCATTCATGGCATCAAGAATCGCCTTGACGGCAAATTCCGCGTCGCGCTGGGTCAACTGACCAAAGCGGGCCGCGAGTTCTTCAACAAGGTCGGAGCGGGTCATGGTGAAGCGCCGAACCGAGCAACACCTGTGCAAAGCACACGGCTGCTCGGTTCCTGGCCCAATAGTCTCGACTTAATTATTGTCGAGCTTGGCGCGCAACAAGGCACCCAGACTGGTGGTGCCGGCATTCTCACGCGCAGAGGCCTGGCTCAGGGTGGCCATAGCTTCGCTCTGGTCGGCGGCATCCTTGGCCTTGATCGACAGCTGGATGTTGCGGGTCTTGCGATCCACGTTGACCACCACAGCGGTGATTTCGTCGCCTTCTTTGAGCACATTGCGCGCATCTTCGACGCGGTCGCGCGAGATTTCGCTGGCGCGAAGGTAGCCAATGATGTCTTCGCCCAGATCGATCTCAGCACCCCGTGCATCCACGGTCTTGACCTTGCCGGTCACAACCTGGCCCTTGTCATTGATGGAGGCAAAGGTGGTGAATGGGTCGGAATCCAACTGCTTGATGCCCAAAGAGATGCGTTCGCGGTCCACATCGACGGCCAGCACGATGGCTTCCACATCTTGGCCCTTTTTGTAGTTGCGCACGGCGGCTTCGCCAGCTTCGTTCCAGGACAGGTCGGACAGGTGCACCAGGCCGTCGATGCCAGCGGCCAAGCCAACGAACACACCAAAGTCGGTGATCGACTTGATCGGGCCCTTGACGCGGTCGCCGCGCTTGGTGTTCTGGGCAAATTCTTGCCAGGGGTTGGCCTTGCACTGCTTCATGCCCAGGCTGATGCGGCGCTTGTCTTCGTCGATCTCCAGCACCATGACCTCGACCTCGTCGCCCAGAGACACGATCTTGCTGGGCGCCACGTTCTTGTTGGTCCAGTCCATCTCAGACACGTGCACCAGGCCTTCGATGCCGGGTTCGAGTTCAACAAATGCACCGTAGTCGGCGATGTTGGTGATCTTGCCAAACATCCGTGTGCCTTGCGGGTAGCGGCGGTTGACGCCCATCCAGGGGTCGTCGCCCATCTGCTTGAGGCCCAAGGACACACGGTTTTTCTCGGTGTCAAACTTGAGGATCTTGGCGGTGATTTCCTGGCCGGCGGTGACCACTTCGCTTGGGTGACGGACCCGGCGCCAGGCCATGTCGGTGATGTGCAGCAGGCCGTCGATGCCACCGAGGTCGACAAAGGCGCCGTACTCAGTAATGTTCTTGACCACACCGTGGACCACAGAGCCTTCTTTAAGAGTCTGCATCAGCTTGGCGCGTTCTTCGCCCATGGACGCTTCAACCACGGCACGGCGTGACAGCACCACGTTGTTGCGCTTGCGGTCGAGCTTGATGACCTTGAATTCCAGGGTCTTGTTCTCGTACGGGGACAGGTCTTTGGTGGGACGGGTGTCGACCAACGAGCCCGGCAGGAACGCGCGGATGCCATTGACCAGCACGGTCAGGCCGCCCTTGACCTTGCCACTGGTGGTGCCGGTGACGAACTCGCCGGTTTCCAGGGCTTTTTCCAGGCTCATCCACGAGGCCAGACGCTTGGCGGTGTCGCGCGACAGAATCGTGTCGCCGTAGCCGTTTTCGATGGAGCCGATAGCCACCGACACGAAGTCACCGACATGGACTTCGAGTTCGCCCTTGTCGTTCTTGAATTCTTCCAGGGGCACGTAGGCTTCAGACTTGAGGCCGGCGTTAACCACAACAAAACTGTGTTCGATACGCACCACTTCAGCAGTGATGACTTCGCCCGGGCGCATCTCGGTGCGTTGCAGGGACTCTTCAAACAGGGCGGCAAAAGATTCTGACATTTTGATTGCGGCTGGTGCCGCGGTTCGTTTGTTGAACCACACCTGCAGTGCGCTAATTGCGGCGCGAGAAGGCAGGTGTGGGCCGGAAATACCCCTCAAATGGCTTTGAAAGGCTGCTTGCCCTGCCACCAGTCCAAAACCAAATCCAGCGATTGTTCGATCGACAGTTCAGAGTTGTCCAGCAGCCGGGCATCTACGGCGGGCTTCAAAGGCGCAGTGCTGCGGGACATGTCCCGTGCATCACGCGCTTCCAAGTCAGCGCGAAGACTGGCGAGTGTAGCTGAAATTCCCTTTGAAATCAGCTGCTTATGGCGGCGCTGTGCGCGCTGTGCGGCACTGGCGGTCAGAAAAATCTTGAGCGCCGCCGTCGGGAAAACCACCGTGCCCATGTCGCGGCCATCCGCGACCAAGCCCGGTAGCCGTGCAAAGCTGTGCTGCAGGGCCAGCAGGGCGTCGCGGACCTGGGGCAGCACCGACACGCGGGAGGCGTCCATACCCGCCACTTCGGTTCGTATCGCGTCGCTGATGTCTTCGCCGCCCAACAAGACCCGGTCCGCTTCAAACTGAATATTCAGGCCGCGTGCCACCTCGGCAATGGCGGTTTCCTGGGCGGGCTCCATGGCCAGCCCAGCGCGACGGGCGGCCAGTGCTGCAATGCGGTAAAGCGCACCAGAGTCCAGAAAGTGGTAACCCAATTGCCTGGCCAGGCTGGCCGCCAAGGTGCCCTTGCCCGAGGCGGTTGGGCCATCGATACAGATCACCGGCACGCCCTGGGCTGGCGTCTGGGCCAGGGCGAACAGCGCTTCAAAGTAGTCGGGGAAGGTTTTGGCCACGCATTTGGGGTCTTCAATGCGCACCGGCAGCCCTGCCGGGTTGAACGCCGCCAGTGAAAAGCACATGGCGATGCGGTGGTCGTCGTAGGTGTGAATGGTGGCCGCGCGCCAGTCGGCTGGGCTGGCGGGCGCTGTCACCCGTAAAAAATCTGCGCCTTCTTCCACTTGTGCACCAAGTTTTCGCAACTCGTTGGCCATGGCAGCAATGCGGTCGGTCTCTTTGACGCGCCAGCTGGCGATGTTGCGCAGCGTGGTGGTGCCTTGCGCATACAGCGCCATCACCGCCAGCGTCATGGCGGCATCGGGAATGTGGTTGCAATCCAGGTCAATCGCCTTCAGAGGCCAGCCCTGGCCGGGCTCCCCGCGCCGGATATGCAGCCAGTTGGGGCCACTGTCGATCTGCGCGCCCATCATCCGAGCAGCCTCAATGAAACGGATATCACCTTGGATCGAGTCCTGGCCCAGCCCCTGAATTTTTATGCCATTTTGGCCGCCAAGCCCCGTCGTTATTGCACCTAACGCTATGAAATAGCTAGCAGATGAGGCGTCGGCCTCGACGTGCAGGCTGCCTGGCGAGCGCAGCTGGCTGTCGGCCGGAATGGTGAAGCGTTGCCAGCCGTCGCGCGCCACCACCACGCCAAAGCGCGCCAGCAGCTTGAGGGTAATCTCCACATAGGGCCGCGAAATCAGTTCGCCTACCACCTCGATCACGATGTCGCGCTGCGCCACCAGCGGCAGCGCCATCAGCAAGGCGGTCAGGAACTGGCTGGAGACGTCGCCGCGCACTTTGATCGGCGCGTCCAGCTGAAGTACGGGCTGGCCGATGCGCAGTGGCGGGTAGCCTGGCTGGCCCAGGTCCTCGATATGACAGCCGAGCTGACGCAGCGCATCCACCAGGTCGCCTATCGGTCGCTCGTGCATGCGCGGCACACCCCGCAGCTCAAAGTCGCCACCCAGCACGGCCAGCGCGGCGGTCAGCGGCCGGATCGCGGTGCCAGCGTTGCCCATGAAGAGCTGGGCTCGCCGCACGGGCAGCTGCCCGCCCAGGCCATCTACCTCGACCGTGGTGCCACTTTGGCGTACACCGCAACCCAGCAGGCGCAATGCGGCAAGCATGACGCGGGTGTCGTCCGAGTCCAGCACGTCGTACAGCGTGGTACTGCCCAGGCACAGGGCCGACAGCAGCAGAACGCGGTTGGAAATGCTTTTGGAGCCGGGCAGCACCAGGGCTCCGTCAGCACCGGCCAGAGGTGGGATATCAAGGAAGGCGGTGGCAAACATCAGGAACCTGGTTGGCCCAGTCGCCAGTTGGCGCGGGCGGTGCTGGCCTGCTCGATCAGGCGTTCAAGAGCTGCGCCGTCGCCGGCGGCATTGGCCATGGCCTGCTCTAGCGCGTCGAGGCTGGCTCGAAATTGCCGAGTCTGGCTCAGGACCTCATCCCGATTGGCCAGAAGAATGTCGCGCCACATGCGGGGCTCACTGGCGGCAATGCGGCTGAAATCACGAAATCCCGGGCCGGCTACGGCCAGGCTGTCGGTCGCCTGGGTTTGAGCCGTGACTGAATTGATGAAGGCAAAGGCCAACAGGTGCGGCAGGTGGCTGACGGCAGCCAGTGCCGCGTCATGCTGGGCCGGCGACATTTGCATCACGCGGCAGCCGATGGCCCGCCAAACATCGACGGCCCGGGCTAGGGGCTCGGGCTGCGTGTAGCGGGTGGGCGTCAAGATCACCAGCCTGTCCTGGTACAGCATTGCGTCTGCATGGGCCACGCCCGACACCTCGCGCCCCGCCATCGGGTGGGCCGGCACAAAGCAGCCCCGCTGATCGCCCAGCGCGCTTTCGCAGGCGGCCACCACGTCGCGCTTGGTAGAGCCGACATCCATCACCAGCATGCCGGGGTGAATGCTCGGCTGGATGTCGCGCAGGGTGGCTTCGATCGCTGCCACTGGCATCGCCAACAGCACGAGGTCGGAGCCGCTGGCCGCATCGGCCGCGCTCGGCGCTGATGCATCGATCACGCCCATGTCCAGCGCTCTTGCCAGCGTAGCCGCTGAGGGGCTGTAGCCGACCACGTGCCGTACCAGCCCGGCGCTTTTTAGCGCCAGCGCGAACGAGCCGCCCATCAGGCCGCAGCCTATGAGTCCGAGTTGCCGAAACATCAGTCGCCCGAAGGGTAAGCGCCCAACTGCTTGTAAAAGGCGCACAAGCCTTGCAGTTCCTGCAGCGCAGCGGCTACTGGCGGCTGGCTCGGATGGCCAGCGATGTCAATATAGAAGAAATACTCCCATTGGCCGGAGCGCGCCGGGCGCGACTCAAATCGCGTCATGGACACACCGTGCTTTTTCAGTGGAACCAGTAGATCGTGCACCGCGCCGGGCTTATTGGGCACCGAGACGATCAGGCTTACGCAGTCCTTTCCTGTGGCGGGTTGGCTGGGCAAGGTTTGCGGCAGGCAGACCACGGCAAATCGGGTGCGGTTGAATGCGTCGTCCTGGATCGCCTTGGACACGATGTGCAGGCCAAATTCGCTGGCGGCACGCTCGCCGGCAATGGCGGCCCAGGCCGGGTTGCCCGCAGCCAGGCGCGCCCCTTCGGCGTTGCTGGACGCGGCCCGACGCTCAACATGCGGCAGGTGGGTGGTGAGCCAGTCCTGGCACTGGGCCAGCGCCTGCGGGTGGGCGAACACAGCCTCGATACCGGAATTGGAAGGCTCCAGGCGCATCAGGTTGTGGCGAATCAGGAAACTGGTTTCGCCCACAATCTGCAGCGGGGAATTCAAAAGCAGGTCAAGCGAGCGCGAGATGACGCCTTCTGTGGAGTTCTCAATCGGCACCACACCAAAGTCAGCGCTGCCAGCGGCGGTGGCCCGAAACACCTCGTCGATGCTGACACAGGGCAGACGCTCAAGGCTGGAGCCAAAATACTGCAGCGCTGCCTGCTCGCTGAACGTACCTGCCGGGCCTAAAAAGGCCACCCGTTGCACTGCCTCCAGCGAGCGACAGGCCGACATCACCTCACGCCATATGACCGCGATGTGAGGCGGCTTCAGCGGGCCGGGGTTAGCGCCCTGCAGACCGGCAATCACCTGGGCCTCACGGTCCGGGCGAAACACTGCCGAACCTTCAGCACGCTTGATCTCGCCAACCTCCAGGGCCAGCCCGGCGCGCCGGTTCAGCAGCGCCAGCAGTTCTCGGTCCAGGGCGTCAATTTGGGTACGCAATTGGGGCAGTGTGTGTGCCATGGGTGCTTTGTCGCCTCAGCGTGGGTTTTTTTCAAATTCTCGCATGTAGTCCACCAAAGCCTGTACGCCCGCCAGCGGCATCGCGTTGTAGAGGCTGGCCCGCATGCCGCCCACGGACTTGTGGCCCTTGAGCTGCAGCATACCGCGGGCCTGGGCGCCGGCCAGAAAACCGCCGTTGAGTTGCTCATCGCGCAGGAAAAACGGCACGTTCATGCGCGAACGGCAGTCCGGGGCCACCCGGTTCAGGTAAAGGCTGGAGCTGTCAATGGCCTCATACAACAACGCCGCCTTGGCCCGGTTGCGGGCTTCGATGGCGGTAATGCCGCCCTGGCGCTTGAGCCACTGGAACACCAGCCCGGCCATGTAAATGGCGTAGGTGGGCGGTGTATTGAACATAGAGCCGGCGTCGGCCACATTTCTGTAGTCAAAGGCGCTGGGGCAGGCGGGCAGGGCGTGACCGATCAGGTCTTCGCGGACCACCACCAGCGTCAGCCCAGCCGGCCCCAAATTTTTCTGCGCCCCGGCAAAGGCCAGACCGACACGCGACCAGTCAACTGGCCGCGAGGCGGCGTGTGAGGAAAAATCAACCACCAAGGGTGCGTCGCAGCCCAGTGCCCGCAGATCCGGCAGTTCATGAAACTCGACACCGTGGATGGTCTCATTGCTGCAGATATGCACATAAGCGGCGTCCGGGCTCAGCCGCCAACTTGCCGGCTCGGGCAGGCGGGTGTGGCCGTCGGCCTCGTTGCTGGCGACCAGGTTGACAGAGCCAAAGCGGGCGGCTTCTTTGAGTGATTTTTGGCTCCAGCTGCCGGTCACCACCACATCAATCGGGCCGGCTGACCCCGCGCCAGAGCGCCGACCGGCCAGGTTCAGCGGCACGATGGCGTTCTCAGCCAGTCCACCGCCCTGCATGAACAGGATCTTGAAATGCGCCGGCACGGCCAGCAGCTCGCGCAGATCGGCTTCGGCCTGCTCGTAGATCGAGACAAACTCGCGCCCGCGGTGGCTCATCTCCATCACGCCCATGCCGCTGCCATGCCAGTCCAGCATCTCGGCGGCCGCTTGCGCCAGCACTTCGGCCGGCATGGTGGCCGGCCCGGCGGAAAAATTGAACGGACGAGTCATGCAAAAATCAGGATAAAAAGTGCCTCTAGCCCCCGTCCAGTGGGCGTGTCCAGCTATTTATTTAGTAGCAATTAAGCGTCGCTATCGCTGTCGCTCTCGGCATCCGGCGACGCGGCGTCATCGCCGACCGGGTTGGCGTCGTTTTCGACAATGCGTTGCAGCCCGCTGAGCTTGGAGCCTTCATCCAGCCCGATCAGCGTCACACCCTGTGTGGCCCGGCCCAGTTCGCGAATTTCACTCACCCGGGTCCGCACCAGCACACCCTTGTCGGTGATGAGCATGATCTCGTCATCGGTATGCACCAGCGTGGCCGCGACCACCCGGCCATTGCGCTCGGACTGCGTGATGGCGATCATGCCCTTGGTGCCACGGCCGTGCCGGGTGTATTCGGTGATGCTGGTGCGTTTGCCGTAGCCGTTTTGAGTGGCCGTCAGCACGCTTTGCTGTTCGTCCTCAGCCACCAGCATGGCAATGACGCCTTGGCCTTCTTCCAGCAT
>CALPLW020000069.1 GCA_943324505.2 Comamonas sp. lk | reverse complement strand
AGTTACGAGGCTTTGCCTTGGAGCTGTCAGTCAACCCCAGGACCGAGACAACAGTTCATCCAGTGCATCGGCAATAGTTTGCCCCTCTTGCGCCAAAGATCCGACCACCTCCCCCAATTGATCGAGAGCAACCGACACCATGTCCAGCGGATGCAAGACAACACGAACACCGTCAATGACAAAAGTTGGGTTCATCCTGCCACCCACGGTGGGCGTGCTTCGTGGGAGAAGGGTTTGCAGCGCCAGAGGAACGACCACGCGTCTGCGGTAGCGGTCAAACTGCGCAGACTGAACTACGACCACGAAAGGGATCGAATCGCGCAAGGCCCCCTTGTTGCGATAAATATCGAATTGCGCCATTACAAAGTGGAGTGCTCGTCTGCAAACGAACCGACCGCCGCATGCACTCCATTCCAATCGGCAGCACACGTATCGGCCGCGTTTTGGCGATTGCGTTGTGCGCTCTGCTGGTTAGCAACAAACTCAGTCAGCAGAGTCTCCATGGTGGCCGACAGGTTGTTGGTGTAGGCCTTGGCTTGAGCCACCAGGGCCTCGTTGATCGTGAGGTTGACGGGCCGTTTTCGGGTCGATGCGGCACTGGTTTCCATTTTGAAGACTCCAGACGGGGTAATGCGCATATTATGCGCATTAACGATGTCAGGCGTCAACCGGTTGTGCAAGGCACGGATGGTGAGTTAATGCCTGTGGCAAGGCTCAAGCCTTGGGCCGTCACATTGGATTGAGCCACGTTCAGGCTGACTCGGCAGCCCTTGAGTTACGAGGCTTTGCCTTGGAACTGTCGGTACCGGTCAAACATTCGGTCAGACCACCCAGTCGTACGCAATTGTCACCGGCGCATGATCTGAAAACTTCTCGCCCTTGTAGATCTCCACGTTGCGCGCGCCAGCGGCCAGCTGCGGCGTGGCCAGGTGGTAGTCCAGCCGCCAGCCCACGTTCTTGGCGTAGGCCTGGCCGCGGTTGCTCCACCAGGTGTAGGCCTCATCGGTGGCGGTGGGGTGGAGTTGGCGGTAGACATCGACCAGGCCGGCCTCGCCCAGCAGGCGGCTCATCCAGGCCCGCTCTTCGGGCAGAAAGCCGGAGTTTTTGCGGTTGCCTTTCCAGTTCTTCAGGTCGATTTCCTGGTGCGCAATGTTCACATCGCCCACCAGAATAAAGTCGCGCTCGGCTTTCAGCTTGACCAGGTGCGGGTAAAACTCATCCAGAAAGCGAAACTTGGCCTGCTGCCGCTCTTCGCCCGATGAGCCACTGGGGAAATAGGCGCTGATGATGCTGTGTTTGGCGCGAGGCGTATCAAAGCGCAGTTCGATGTAACGGCCTTCGGCGTCAAACTCGCCCGAGCCGTAGCCGGTGCGCACATCGCTGGGTTCCAGCCGGGTGTACAGGCCCACGCCCGAGTAGCCTTTTTTCTCGGCAAAATGAAAGTAACCCTGCAGCCCGGCCAGCTGCTCAAAGCGGCCCTGCACGTCCTCGGCCTGGGCTTTCACCTCTTGCACACCCATACAATCGGGCGCGGTTTTGGCCAGCCAGGCTTCGAGCCCTTTGCTGCTGGCGGAGCGGATGCCGTTGAGGTTGAGACTGGTCAGTTTAAACAAGGAAATTCCCCATGTCAGAGCGAGTTGCGGCCAGTTCAAAACCTGTCGAGGCACAGGATGCGCTGGCGCGGGATTTTGTGCAGTTTGCGCTGGATTGCGGCGTGCTGCGCTTTGGTGAGTTCAAGACCAAGGCCGGGCGGCTGAGCCCCTATTTCTTCAACGCCGGCCTGTTTGACGATGGCGCCAAGATGGGTCGGCTTGCCGCATTTTATGCGCAGCGCCTGCTGGCCAGTGGGCTGCAATTTGACATGATTTTTGGCCCGGCCTACAAGGGCATTCCGCTGGGGGTGGCGCTGGCGGTGGAGCTGGCACGGCTGGGACACAACGTGCCCTTTGCCTACAACCGCAAAGAGGCCAAGGACCACGGCGAAGGCGGCACGCTGGTCGGCGCCCCGCTGCAGGGCCGGGTGCTGATCGTGGACGATGTGATGAGCGCCGGCACTGCGGTGCGCGAGTCGATTGCGCTGATCAAGGCCGCCGGCGCCACGCCGCACGCGGTGGTGATCGCGCTGGACCGGCAGGAAATGGCCACTGAAAAGCAGCCCGACGGCAACACCTTGGACGTGCCCTACAGCGCGGTGCAGTACGTGCGCCAGCAACTCGGCCTGCAGGTCTGCGCCATTGCCGAGCTGTCCGACCTGCTGGCCTATCTGGCCGCCTCTGCGGGTGACGCGCCGAACAGCCACTTGGCGGCGGTGCAGGCTTATCGGGATCGCTACGGGGTGAGGTAAGGACAAAGGCCAAGGCGTGATGAAGCGTAAATTCCTCAATAACGCTTCAAAAAAGAAGCGCAAAAGGCTAAACTACGCTTCGTATGACCATTTGGCAATCTCCGAAATGGCCCGCATTCCAAGTCGACCTGGCTGTGCTGGCGCCGGCCTTGTCCGCGGCGCGTTTTTCCCAAGGCCGTGCGATAGGCCTGGCAAACCACCTGCACCTGGTAGCGCTGGGCGAGTTGCAGCTTCAGGGTTGGGCGGAGGAGGCGGTGGCAACTGCCCAAATTGAGGGCGAAACACTTCAGGTTCTTTCGGTGCGAGCCTCCGCCGCCAGACGGTTGGGCCTGGACGCCGGGCCGGCGCAGCGTGACGCTAGAACGGAAGCCACACTCGATGTCTTGCAGGCGGCGCTGCTGCACGGCCCTCAGGCGTTGACGCACGAGACCCTCTGGGCCTGGCAGGCGGCCTTGTTTCCAAGCGGCTACAGTGGCGTGCAAGCCATCGTGACCGGTGCCTACCGACGCCACGCTGAGCCCATGCAAATCGTGACGCCACGATTGGGCAAGCCCGACATCATGCATTACCAGGCGCCCGACTCAGCCCACGTGATGGCCGAGATGACGCAGCTGCTGGCCTGGTTCAACGCGTCGCTTGGCGTGACCGATGGCTTGGTGCGCGCGGCCCTGGCCCATGTGTGGCTGGAAGCCATCCACCCGTTTGAAGACGGCAACGGCCGCGTGGGCCGCGCCTTGGCCGAACTGGCCCTGGCCCAGGACCTGCAAACGCAGCAAAGGCTATGGAGTATTTCCAAACAGCTGGGGCAAGACCGAACAGGCTACTACGCCCAATTGCAGGCGGTCACTGGGCAAGGCGATCTTGATGTAACGCCGTGGGTAACTTGGTTTGTCAATTGTGTTCAAGCTGCCGCGGACAGCACCTGGCAGCACATGCAAGTGGCCGTGCAGAAAACCCGGTTTTGGACGGCCCTGCGCGAGCGCGCACCCGAACTCACCGCAACACAAGCCAAAGCGGTGGACAAGCTCTACGACGCTGGCCCCGGAGGCTTTGACGGCGGCATGAGCACCGCGAAGTACATCCACCTGTGCCGCGTGTCGCGGGCCACCGCCTATCGCGAACTCAACAAGCTGTGCGACCTGGGCATCCTGAGCCAAAGCGGCGTGGGTCGGGGCACCCGTTATGCCTTGCGTCCCGAAGTGTCCAGCTGAGCGGGCACTGGCCTGTTTAGACACCGTAGTACCGGTCAGCCCGGTGGTTGACACCAATCACCAGATTCAGGGCGAGCGCACCTACCAGTGACAACAAGACCCGCGCCGGGGTGGTCACTGCCAAAGCAGCCAGCAGGATGACGCCGTCTACGGCCATTTGCACATGGCCGGCACGCCAGCCCCGGGTTTTTTGCAAATAGACCGCCATGATGGTGACGCCGCCCAGGCTGGCGCCGTGGCGGATCAGGATCAAGATGCCGGTGCCCGCCAGCAGGCCGGCCATGACAGCGGCAAACCAAGGGTTCAGGTGGGTGAAGCCAATCCATTGCGGTAACAGGGCCACGTTTGCCGACAGCATGGCCACGGCGGCAAAGGTCTTGAAGGTAAAGACAGCGCCCAGGCGGCGCCAACCAAACACATAAAACGGCAGGTTGACCACAAACAGCACGCCGGCCAGAGGCCAGCCCCACACGTAGTGGATCAGAAAGGCCACACCCGTGGTGCCGCCGGTGAACAGACCTGCCTCGCGAAACAGGCACACCGCCAGCGCTACCAGCAGGCAACCCACCAGCAGGGCCTGCAGGTCCTCCAGCCAGCTGTGCGGCGTGGGTGGATGCGGCGCCAGGTCCGCCACCGGGGCGATGGCTCAGCCCAGTTTGGCCCTGAGCAAGTCGTTCACCTGCTGCGGGTTGGCCTTGCCGGCGCTGCCCTTCATGATCTGCCCCACCAGTGCATTGAGCGCCTTGGCGTTGCCGGCACGGTACTCGGCCACGTTTTTGGCGTTGGCGGCAATCACGGTGTCGACAATGCCTTCCAGCGCGCTGCTGTCGTTCAGCTGGCGCAGGCCTTTGGCTTCGATCAGTGCGTCCACTTGGGTGCCTTCGCCGCTCCACAGCGCGTCAAACACCTGGCGGGCGGCGTTGTTGGACACGGTGCCGTCCTGAATGCGGGTGATCAGGGCGCCCAGCTGCTCAGCGCTGACCGGGGCCTGTTCGATGGACAGGTCGGCCGCATTCAAGCGTCGTGCCAGTTCGCCGGTGATCCAGTTGCCGGCCAGCTTGGGCTGGCCGCAGCCCTGCGCCACTGCTTCAAAATAAGTCGCAATAGAACGGCTCTGGGTCAGGGCTGTGGCGTCATAGTCTGACAAACCATACTGGCTGGCAAAACGCTGCGCCATCACCCGCGGCAGCTCGGTCATGCCGGCGCGCACCTGGTCCACCCAGGCTGGGTCTATCACCAGCGGCGGCAGGTCGGGGTCGGGAAAGTAGCGGTAATCGGCCGCGTCTTCCTTGCTGCGCATGGCGCGGGTCTCGCCGGTGTCGGGGTTGAACAGCACGGTGGCCTGCTGGATGGCGTGGCCGTCTTCAATCTGCTCAATCTGCCAGCGCACCTCGTAGTCGATGGCCTGCTGCATGAAGCGAAAGCTGTTCAGATTTTTGATCTCGCGCCGCGTGCCCAGTGGCGCGCCTGGCTTGCGCACCGACACGTTGGCGTCGCAGCGAAAGCTGCCCTCTTGCATGTTGCCGTCGCAGATGCCGATCCAGGTCACGATTTTGTGTAACTCTTTGGCGTAGGCCACGGCCTCGGCGCTGGAGCGCATGTCGGGCTCGGTCACGATCTCCAGCAGCGGCGTGCCGGCGCGGTTCAGGTCGATGCCGGTCTGGCCGACAAAGTCTTCATGCAGCGATTTGCCGGCGTCTTCTTCCAAGTGGGCACGCACCAGCCGCACTGATTTTTTCTCGTCGCCCAGGTAGAACTCGACCGCGCCGCCCTGCACCACCGGAATCTCGAACTGGCTGATCTGGTAGCCCTTGGGCAAATCGGGGTAGAAGTAGTTCTTGCGCGCAAAAATGCTGCGCGGCGCGATGTGCGCCCCAATCGCCAGCCCGAACTCGATGGCGCGCTGCACGGCGCCCCGGTTCATCACCGGCAACGTGCCCGGCAGCGCCAGGTCCACCGCGCAGGCCTGGGTGTTGGGCTCAGCACCAAAGGCGGTGGCGGCGCGGCTGAAGATCTTGCTCTGGGTGGAGAGCTGGGCGTGGGTCTCGAAGCCGATCACCACCTCGTAGCCGCGCACCAGCAGCGTCGCGCTGGCGGCGTGGGTTGGTTTGTTGGTCTGGGTCGTCATGCTCATTGCCCCTGTGGCTTACGGGTGTGCCAGTCGGTGGCCTGCTGGTAGCGGTGCGCCACGTTCAGCAAACGTGCCTCTTGCAGGTAGTTGCCGATCAGCTGCAGGCCCACCGGCATGCCGCCAGCGCCAAAACCCACCGGCAGGCTTAAGCCCGGCAAACCGGCCAGCGAGGCCGGCAGGGTGAAGATGTCAGCCAGGTAATTGGCCACCGGGTCGTCGCTTTTCTCGCCCAGCTTCCAGGCCACGGTGGGGGCCACCGGGCCGGCAATGACGTCGCATTGTTTGAAGGCCTGCTGGAAATCATCAGCAATCATGCGGCGGATTTTTTGGGCCTGTAGGTAGTAGGCGTCGTAATAGCCGTGCGAAAGCACATAGGCACCGATCATGATGCGGCGCTTGACCTCGTCGCCAAAGCCCTCGGCGCGGGTTTTTTTGTACATGTCGGTCAGGTCGCCGTACTGGGCGGCCCGGTGGCCGAACTTGACGCCGTCAAAGCGGCTCAGGTTGGAGCTGGCCTCGGCCGGGGCGATGATGTAGTAGACCGGAATCGACAGCTCAGTGCGCGGCAGCGAGATCGGTACCAGTTTTGCGCCAAGTTGCTGGTACTGGGCCAACGCCGCGTCCACCGCAGTGCGCACATCGGGCGCCAGGCCCTCGCCAAAGAACTCCTTTGGCACGCCGATGCGCAACCCGGCGATCGAATCTGGCAGGGTGCGGTTGAAGTCTTCGGTCGGCACATCGAGCGAGGTCGAGTCCCGGTCCGGGTCGGGGCCGCACATGGCGCTCAACAGCAGGGCGCAGTCTTCAGCGCTGCGCGCCATGGGGCCGGCCTGGTCCAGGCTGGAGGCAAAGGCCACCATGCCGTAGCGCGAGGCCCGGCCGTAGGTGGGCTTGATGCCGGTGATGCCACAAAAGGCCGCTGGCTGGCGGATCGAGCCGCCGGTGTCGGTGCCGGTAGCGGCCGGCGTAAGGCGCGCGGCCACGGCGGCGGCGCTGCCGCCCGACGAGCCGCCTGGGACGCGGCTGGTGTCCCACGGGTTGGTCACAGCCTGCGGTTTGGCCGACGGCACCGCCACGTTTTCATTGGCCGAGCCCATGGCAAATTCGTCGCAGCTGAGTTTGCCCAAAGTCACCATGCCGGCGTCAGCCAGGCGTTGCACCACGGTGGCGTTGAAGGGAGAGCGGTAGCCCTCCAGCATGCGCGAACCCGCCGTGGTGGGGAAGTCTTTGGTAACAAAGATGTCTTTGTGCGCAATCGGCACGCCCAGCAAAGGCGAATGCTCACCTGCTGCGATGCGGGCATCAGCCGCCTTGGCTTGGGCCAAAGTCACCTCCGAGTCCACATTTAAGAACGCGTGTTGGGGATTGCCGCCCAAGCGGGCGAGCATGCGGGTGGACAATTCCACCGCGCTCAGCTCTTTCTTCTGCAGCAGCGCTGCCAATTCGGCCACGCCCAGGGTATGAACATCATTCATGGCTTATTCGATCACTTTCGGCACCAGAAACAGGCCGTTTTCGACGGCCGGGGCGCTGCGCTGGTTGGCCTCGCGCTGGTTGGGCTCGCTCACCTGGTCGTCGCGCAGGCGCAGGGTCACATCCTGCACCGTGGCATAGGGATGCGCCAGCGGCTCGATGCCGGTGGTGTCGACGGAGCGCATGGTTTCTACCAGGCCGAAAAAGCCGTTGATCTGGGCCAGCATGCGCGCGCTCTCGGCCGGCTGGAGCTCCAGCCGTGCCAGGTTGGCGATACGGGCAATGTCGGAAGGGGTGAGGGACATGGCAGAAATTCGTTGGAAACCGGTTATAAAACTGCCCTATTTTGGGGCGGTCGGGCCCCTGATTCATAAGACGATGGAGTATTATCCTGCCTTTGCATGCGGGTCTGCTAAAGCGCGGGTTTGCGCCGGAACACCACCACCACGCACCAGTCAACACGGCGACAGCGGCCACTGTAGCCGGCTACGCCCGAGAGGATTTCTTAATGTTTGGAGCATTCCGTCAGTATTTTTCCACTGACCTGGCCATCGATCTGGGCACCGCCAACACCCTGATTTTTGTGCGCGACAAGGGCATTGTGCTTGATGAACCGTCGGTCGTCGCCATTCGCCACGAAGGCGGCCCGCAGGGCAAAAAGACCATTCAGGCCGTGGGCAAGGAAGCCAAGGCCATGCTGGGCAAAGTGCCGGGCAACATCGAAGCCATCCGTCCGATGAAAGACGGCGTGATCGCCGACTTCACCGTCACCGAGCAGATGCTCAAGCAGTTCATCAAGATGGTGCACCCGCGCAGCATCTTTCGACCCAGCCCGCGCATCATCATCTGCGTGCCCTGCGGTTCGACCCAGGTCGAGCGCCGCGCCATCCGCGAGTCGGCCCTGGGCGCTGGCGCCAGTGACGTTTACCTGATCGAGGAACCCATGGCCGCGGCCATCGGCGCCGGCCTGCCGGTGTCGGAAGCCAGCGGCTCGATGGTGGTCGACATCGGTGGCGGCACCACCGAAGTCGGCGTGATTTCGCTGGGCGGCATGGTCTACAAGGGCAGCGTACGGGTGGGTGGTGACAAGTTCGACGAGGCCATCATCAATTACATCCGCCGCAACTACGGCATGTTGATCGGCGAGCCCACCGCCGAGGCCATCAAGAAGAAAATTGGCTCGGCCTTTCCTGGCAGCGAGGTGCGCGAGATGGAGGTGCGGGGCCGCAACCTGTCAGAAGGCGTGCCGCGCAGCTTCACGATCTCATCCAATGAAATTCTGGAAGCACTGACCGACCCGCTCAACAACATTGTCTCGGCCGTTAAAAACGCGCTGGAGCAAACACCGCCCGAACTCGGTGCCGACATCGCAGACCGAGGCATGATGCTGACTGGTGGTGGCGCCCTGCTGCGCGACTTGGATCGCCTGCTGGCAGAAGAAACCGGCCTGCCGGTGCTGGTGGCGGAAGACCCGTTGACCTGCGTGGTGCGCGGCTGCGGCATTGCGCTGGAGCGCATGGACCGCCTGGGCTCGATCTTCACCAGCGAATAGCAGGCGGTTGCGGCGATGCCTCTCGGTACGCTGGACAGAACGCCTCCTCCTTTTTTCAGGCAAGGGCCGTCGGCACTGACACGGCTGGCGTTTTTCAGTCTGCTCGCCATCGTCTTGATGGTGGCTGACACGCGCTACCAGGTCGCACGGCCGCTGCGGGCTAGCATCGCCACGGTGCTGTACCCGCTGCAATGGCTGGTCATTCGGCCCGTGGCCTGGGCCCAAGACGGCAATGACTATTTTGAATCCCTCCAAACCGCCCAGGCCGCCTTGACAACTGCCGAGAAGAAACTGAACCTGCAGTCGCAGCGAGCGGGCCAGGTGGAGCAACTCAGCATTGAGAACAACCGCTTGCGCCAACTTCTGGGGCTGCGCGAGCGGCTGAACACACCCGGTCAGGCGGCCCAGGTGCTGTACGACGCGGCCGACCCGTACACCCGCAAGGTGATCATCGACCGCGGCATGGTCCATGGGGTGGCCACCGGCTCGCCCGTGCTGGACGAAACCGGCGTGCTGGGGCAAGTAACCCGGGTCTACCCCTTGGTGAGCGAGGTGACCTTGGTGACCGATCGGGACCAGGCTATCTCGGTGCTCAACACCCGCACCGGTGCACGGGGCCTGGCTTTTGGTGACTCCGCCTCACGGGGCGGCGCGCTGGAGCTGCGCTTTATGGCCGCCAACGCCGACGTCCAGGTCGGCGACCTGCTGAGCACCAGTGGTGTGGATGGCGTGTACCCAGCCGGGCTACAGGTGGCCCGGGTGGAGAAAATTGAGCGCCGTGTGGATACCGCGTTTGCCCGTATCAGCTGTCAGCCCCTGGCCCTGGTGAGCGGGGTAGAGCATGTGATGGTATTGGCACCCATGGCGGTGCCGGCCCCGCCGCCGGACGACGCCCGCACCGGGTCAGTGCCACCCAGAAAAGGGCCACGAAAATGATCATGCGACCCGGCCAACAGCTGCTGCTGCCAGCCCAACCCCTGTTCATTTGGGGCACGCTGACGGCCGCACTGTGCATGACTATGTTGCTCAATATGGGTCTGTGGGGCCGCGCCGCCTGGGTGCCTGATGTGCTGGCCCTGGTAACGGTGTTCTGGATCGTGCACCAACCGCACCGGGTGGGAATGGGCTCAGCTTTCCTGTTTGGCCTGCTGCTGGATGTTCACCAGGGCTCGATGCTGGGCCAGCACGCCCTGGCCTACACCGCCATGGGCTTTCTTGCCATTGGGCTGCAGCGACGACTGCCCTGGTTCACCGTTCCGTCGCAAGCCCTGCAGATCCTGCCACTGTTCTTGTTGGCGCATGCCCTGGAGTTGAGCGTGCGCATGGCGGCGGGCGGCACCTTTCCCGGGCTGGCGATCCTGCTGGCGCCGCTGCTGGAATCATTGCTGTGGCCACTGGTCAGCGTTCTGCTGTTGCTGCCGCAGCGCAGGGCCCCTGACCCTGACGCGCACCGGCCGCTCTAGCCTGCACCAGCGAGACGCCAACCACCATGACTGAGCTGCGCAACGTCGAGGCTGACCTGGGTCGCTTTCGCGACCGGGTGCTGGTGGCCACCTTGGCCGTACTGGCCTGCTTGGCGTTACTGACCCTGCGGCTGGCCTATTTGCAGGTCGTCCGGCATGAGGACCTGCTGGAACAGGCAGAGAACAACCGCACTGCCATCATTCCGGTGGTGCCCAACCGCGGCGTGATTCTGGACCGCGAGGGAATTGTGCTGGCCACCAACTACTCGGCCTACACACTGGAAGTAACACCTTCCAAGGTCAGCAACTTGGAACAGACCATCGACCAACTGGCCCAGGTCCTGGACATTACAGCGCGTGACCGCCGCAGGTTTCGCAAGCTGATGGAGGAGTCCAGGAGCTTCGAGTCCTTGCCCCTGCGCACGCGCCTGAGTGATGAGGAGGTGGCCCGCTTTGCCGCGCAGCGCTACCGTTTTGCCGGGGTCGACATCAAGGCCCGGCTGTTCCGGAATTACCCCTACGGCGAACTCGCCAGCCACGTGATCGGCTACATCGGGCGGATCAACACCGCTGAGAAAGAGAAACTCGAGGAGTCGGATGACCCGGCCAACTACCGAGGCACGGAATACATTGGCAAGCTCGGCATCGAGCAAAGTTTCGAGGCCGAGTTACATGGCATCACCGGGGTCGATTCGGTCGAAACTTCAGCTGGCGGTCGCGCCACCCGCAAACTCGCCAGTCAACCGTCCACACCGGGCAACACGGTTCAGCTGACTATTGACATCAAGCTGCAACAACTGGTGGAAGAACTGTATGGTTCACGCCGGGGGGCGCTGGTCGCGATGGACCCCAAAACCGGGGAGATTCTGGCCTTTGTCAGCAAACCCACCTTTGACCCCAACCTGTTTGTCGAAGGCATTGACAGCGAGAGCTGGCAGGCTCTGAACGAATCGCCCGACAAACCGCTGCTCAATCGCGCGCTGCGAGGCACCTACCCGCCTGGCTCTACTTACAAGCCGTTCATGGCGCTGGCAGCCCTGGAGACCGGCGCGCGTCGACCGGAGCAGTCAATTGCCGACCCAGGGTTTTTCATGTTCGGCGGCCACCGCTTCCGCGACGACAAGGAAGGCGGTCACGGCATGGTCAATATGTACCAGTCGATCGTTCAGTCGTGCGATACCTATTACTACGTTCTTGCCAATGACATGGGGGTCGACAGCATCCACGATCAGATGCAGCGATTTGGTTTTGGCGAACTGACCGGCATCGATATCCTGGGCGAAGTGCGCGGCCTGCTGCCATCGACCGATTGGAAGCGGCGCGCTTACAAGCGCGCCGACCAGCAGAAGTGGTACGCCGGCGAGACCATCTCGCTGGGCATCGGCCAAGGCTACAACAACTTCACCATGCTGCAAATGGCCTCTGCCACCGCCACCCTGGCCAACAATGGGGTCAAGATGAAGCCGCACCTGGTGCGCCAGGTGGTCGATGTACTCACGCGAAGCCCAAGGCCAACCGCTCAAGAGGCCGTGGGGCAAACGGTGGCCAAGCCCGAAAACATTGCCGTTATCCGGGATGCGCTGGTGGGCGTCAACATCGAAGGTACCTCGGCGTCCAGCTTTGTCGGCGCCGGTTACACCAGTGCCGGCAAGACCGGCACCGCCCAGGTGTTCCAGATCAAGCAAGGCGAAAAATACGTCGCCTCCCGCATCGATGAGCGGCTTCGTGACCACGCCTTGTACATGGCGTATGCACCAGCAGAGGCACCCAGGATCGCGTTGGCGATGGTCGTGGAAAACGCTGGCTTTGGCTCCCAGAATGCCGCGCCCATTGCACGCCGCGTGTTTGATTACTGGCTGATGGGCCGTTACCCCAGTTTGGAAGATATTGCCGCGGTGCAAACGGCTCAAGCCCTGGCACCGTTGGGTAAGGCCCGGACGGTGAGCGACCTGTCCTGGCCTGCAGGTGGGGCAGCGCCAGGCCAACCCCTCAGTAGCCGCTGATGCGGTCGCGGCCCGCCATTTTGGACTGGTACAGGGCACGATCCGCGCGTTCGATAAAGCTCTTGACGTCATCGCCGGGCCGGATAGCCGCCAAGCCGCCCGAGATGGTGATAGACACCGCGACGCTGTTTGAGCGGCGATCGCGAATCTTGACGGATTTGGTGCGTTGCCGAACCAATTCGGCCACATGGGTGGCCACGTTGATGGAGGCGTGGGGCAACAAAACGGCAAACTCCTCGCCACCGTAGCGGGCTACCGAATAGGACGCGATATTCGTCAACCGCGTCTTCAACACTTCACCTACCGCCTGAATGACCCTATCGCCCATCACGTGGCCATAGGTGTCGTTGACCCGCTTGAACAGGTCGATGTCCAGCAGCACCAGGCAATGGGCTTCGCCCACACGGGTGGGCGCCTTGAACATAGCGTCGAGCTTCTGGTCGAAGCCCTTGCGATTGAGAATCCCTGTCAGCGGATCGGTCAAGGCCTCGTCCATGACGCGGGTCAGCTCGGTCGAAAGACGGTCGATTTCCAGTCGGCATTGGGCGACTTCGCTGGAGAGTTCACGCGCACTGTCGCCCATGTCGCTGGTGCCTTGCAAAATGCGTTTCAGCATTGACTGTGCCGCCACCGGCGAGCCGTTCCTGATGTCGCGCACCAGCTGATTGAGCTGCCCCTCGTAAACACCCGCTTGCTCCCCGGTTCGGTCAGCAGAGCCCTGGACACCGCTGATCACCCGCTGCATCTGCTGGCTGACCTCCTGCAACGCCAGCGCATCGGGCTCAAGCAGATGCTCTTGGTACAGGCGGAACAGGGTGGCGTCGGACACCTGCGGTTCGGTGCGCAACGCCTCTTCCAGGGCAGCAGACAGGCTGCTGTTGATGCCCGCCGCATGCTCATACCAAACCGCATAGTTGATCGGGTTGAAGGCAGCATCGTGCCTGGCCATCAGGCCCAGCACCTGGCGCATGATCTCGGAGCTTTGCTCCTTGGATTCCCGGTACCTCGGTGAGCTGCTTGTCATGGCCAATATTCTCCCACCGTTAAGGCGGGTGCATCAAGCGCCCTGGCAGTCAGCCCGCAAGCCGATGCCGGTAATGGCGCACAAACAAAAAAACACCGGGGTTGCCGGTGTTTTCTTGCGCGCATTGGCTGTGCTGCCGCGGTGCACTGGGTCAGTGCCGGCCGGCATGTCTCCTGGGCCTCTCGCCTTTGGTGGGCCTTTCGGCCGCTGGTGAGTTGGCCTGACTCTAAGGCAATGGCGCGCCGGCAACATCAGGATTTACCCTTTGGGGATTTACCCTGCACGTGCCCTAGCCGCGTCTTCAAAGATCCACTGAGCAGCCTTCTCGGCCACCATCAAGGTGGGTGAATTGGTGTTGCCACTGGTGATCACCGGCATCACGCCGGCATCCACCACCCGCAGGCCGGCCACCAGCCCGCCGGGACCGCGCACCCGCAGCCGCGCATCTACCACCGCCATCGGGTCATTGTCCCGCCCCATCTTGGTGGTGCCAACCGGGTGAAAGATGGTGGTAGCGATGTCTCCGGCCAAGCGCGCTAGGTCGGCGTCGCTCTGAAACTGGACGCCCGGCTTGAACTCTTGCGGCGCATAGCGTGCCAGCGCTGGCTGGGCCACGATATGGCGTGTCACCCGCAATGAATCAGCCGCCACCTGCCGGTCGGTGTCGGTGCTGAGGTAGTTGGGCGAGATCAGCGGCGCCACGTCAAAACGCGGGCTGGTGATCTGCACCGTGCCGCGGCTGGTGGGGTTGAGGTTGCAGACGCTGGCGGTGAAGGCATTGAAGCGGTGCAGCGGCTCACCAAAGGCGTCCAAGCTCAGCGGTTGCACGTGGTACTGGATGTTGGGCCAGGGCTGGGACGGGTCACTTCGGGTGAAAGCGCCGAGCTGCGACGGCGCCATGCTCATCGGACCGGTGCGTTTGAGCGCATATTCCAGCCCGATCATGGCCTTGCCCCATAGGGAATTAGCCTGGGTATTGAGGGTCTTGACGCCACTGACCGTGAACACGGTGCGAATTTGCAAGTGGTCTTGCAGGTTGGCGCCCACGCCCGGGGCATCATGCCTCACCGCAATGCCATGCTTGTGCAACAAGGCGCCCGGACCAAGGCCCGACAACTGCAGCAACTGCGGCGAGCCAATACTGCCGGCACTCAGAATCACCTCGGCGCGCGCCGTGGCGGTGACGATCTGGTCGCCACCGTGGACGGTCACGCCAGTGCAACGCAGACGACCGTCGGGCAGCGTTTCCAACACCAGCGAGGCCACCTGGGCCGAAGTCCACATCTCAAAATTGGACCGGGCGTAACAGGTGGGGCGCAAAAAGGCCTTGGCTGTGTTCCAGCGCCAGCCCGATTTCTGATTGACCTCAAAGTAAGAGACACCCTCGTTGTTGCCACGGTTGAAATCGGTGGTGGCCGGCACACCGGCCTGCTGCGCCGCCTGAGCAAAAGCATCCAGAATATCCCAGCGCACGCGGGGCTGCTCGATGCGCCACTCGCCGCCGGCCTTACGGCCCCGCAACAGCTTGCGGTAGGGCGTGCTCTCGTCTTGCATCAGCTCAGGTGTCGTGCCGCGCGCACCGTGCGCCGCCGTGGCGCCAGCGTAGTGGTCTTCGTGCAGCTTGAAGTACGGCAGGGATTGGTCCCAGCCCCACGTGGGGTCGCCAGTTTGCGAGGCCCATTGGTCATAATCGCGCGACTGGCCGCGCATGT
>CALPLW020000068.1 GCA_943324505.2 Comamonas sp. lk | reverse complement strand
TTATTTTCTTTGGTTGGAAGTGTATTCGCTCAGACCAATGAAGTAAGTAAAACTCTAAGCGACTCATTTTCTTTAATTAAAGACGGGAGTAATGCGTCCGCCTACAGGCTGCAGATGTCTGACGATTCGCCTGACCAATGAGCGAATATGGGGGCGATAGATAAAGCTCATCCGGCATACTCTTATATTGTTCAGAAACTTGGTGGGGATGGTTTAGCTAAGCATCCAATAGAGTCGGTGCACGTTGGACTCAGTCAGATGCCCAATAAATCAAAAAAATACATTGCTTGGCTCTATGTGGAAAGACTGACACTGCCGAATACAAAAACTAGTAATCCTACGATCATCATTGGAATATTTAATCTGTCTGCTAATAATATATATGTATTCGATCATAATATCCGACCTCTAATTCAATTGCGCCTGAGTGAATATGAGAATTTCCAAAATTTTGATTGGGCGCCATATGAACTAGGATCGTTAGGTCGTGCTTTGGGTATTCGTACTTTTCGATGGTCTTGTGGTGCCGGGGGAAGTGTTTGCTCTAATGAGTTGCTAAGACTAGTTACCTTGGAGGTGCCAGCAGTCCGTCAAATCTTTATTGCTCCGGTGGGATTTTTCGGTAACTACGGTGGCGAATGGAACGTCATGGATGACACGCGTCAACATATAGTACAAGAACTTAAGGGCACTGTTAGCGTTGGATCGATTGCGAAAAGTAATCCACCTAAAATCATTGTCAAAGCACGACTCCATTCAAAATTTTTGAAGCGAACTTTTATTCTGTCAAGGCGACGAGATGGTTCATGGCATTATGAAACGAATTATAGAGAAATTTTTCCAAAAGTAGACAAATATGAGTCTTTAGATGATCCATATTAGTCAATTAAAACGAAAAATAAGTTGAGTAAGAATAATTAACAGTTCAATTTTGTAAGCTAAAAACATTGGTTAATTTCGATTCGATCTTTTGCAATCCAACACTTAAATTTAGTCTGTATATGGTTTGAATGATAGTTAATTTACCAATTATACTTAAACAATATCCGAGCCAACCTCTCTATAGCCGAACCGCATGCGCTGCTCAACAAGGCCGGTGCCAGCTCGCCATTGAGCATTAACTCTGGGTTTAATTAGTGCTGCGGTTTTTAACTGCGGAGGTTGTGGATATCAATTTTCGTGCAATTCCTGTCGTGCCTAAAGTTGTAACGCCACCAACCGCAGCTGAGAAGGGCATATTGGGGCAGCGCCTCGATAGGCGTCGGTCGGCGCCAGCTTGTACTTTTTAATGGCCCTCACCAACCATGCAGTCGTGGCCAGCAGGCCAGCGTGCCGTCAGGCGCTAGAGCCTGGTAGTGCGGGTACTGGGCGCCGGTGGCACAGGCGTGATTGGGCAGGATGCGCAGCTGGGTGCCGACTGGAAAGCGGGTTGCAATGTCCGCCTCGGGCCTGCCCTGGCCTGACACGATGCCATGCTCCTGGTTGGCGCTGCTCAGGGTGTAGCCTGGTAATAACTGGCCTGCGCTGTCGCAAATCTGGCCATAGCCAAAGTCCTGCTGCTGTTTTTGCGTGCCACGGTCTCGGCTCATGGCCATCCAGCCAGCGTCCACAATGGCCCAGCCCTTGTCAGCTTGGTGACCTATCACGGTGGTCAGCACGCTCAGGGCGATCTCGCTGGGCGTACAGACCCCGATGTTGTGCATGACGAGATCAAAAAACACATAGACGCCGGCCCGCACCTCAGTCACACCGACCAGCCGGTCGGCAGCTAAGGCGGTGGGCGTCGATCCGATGCTCACCACCGGGCAAGGCAGGCCAGCGGTGCGCAGTCGCTCGGCCGCCAGCACGCAGGCAGCGCGTTCTTGCGCCGCCATAGCGGTCAGCGCCTCCGGCGTGTTCAGCTCATAGCTGGAGCCGGCATGCGTCATCACGCCGCCCAAGCGCATGCCGCCGTGGTGCAGCGTTCTCGCTACTGTCAGCAATGCGGGTTCGTCTGGTTTGAGGCCGGAACGGTGGCCGTCGCTGTCAATCTCAAGCCACACTTCGAACACCTCACCATGTTCGCGACCAAAAGCGACGATGGCGGCGCTGGAGGCCTCGCTGTCCGTGATGATTTTCAGCTGGCAACCTTGGCGACGCAGTGCCAGCGCTTGGGGTAACTTGGCCGGTACCATGCCCACCGCATACAGAATGTCATTAAAGCCATCGGCAAAGAAGGCGTTGGCTTCTTTGAGGGTGGATACGGTGATGCCCTTTGCGCCTGCCGCTTGCTGCGCCCTGGCCACGGGCGTGCATTTACTGGTTTTGACGTGGGGACGAAAGGCCACGCCCAGCCTGTTCATGCGGGCCTGCATGCGGTCGATGTTGGCCTGCATTTGCCGCAGGTCAATCAGGGCGGCGGGGGTGTCAAGGTGGGCGAGGGTGGTCAAGTTGTACTCCGACTGGGAATGTGCTTATGTGTGCTTGCATCACCAAGGCCAGGCCAGGCGGGTGCCGGTACCTGTGGCGAGAGCGCGTTGATGCAGCAGGCGAGCCACCGTCAGGTCTTGCAGCGCCAGCCCGGTCATGTCAAACAGGGTGATGTCGGACTCCGCGCGCTGCACCTGTACCTGGTCCGTGAGCACGTCGCCAAGCGTTGTGGCCAGGGTGCTTGGCGCCCATTGCAGCTCGCCAATCTGACGGGCTTGCGGCAGGTCATCTACAAAAAGGCGGGCCCGGGCCAGCAATCCGGCAGGCAACTCCCGTTTGCCACGGGTGTCGGTACCAACGCATGTCAGGTGCGTGCCGGGTTGCACCGCTTCCAGCGCAAACAGCGCACCGGCACCAGGGGTGGCCGTGATCACCACGTCACTGTCCGCCACGGCCGTGTCGCCATCGGTGGTATGGGCGATGACGCAGGCTGGAAAGGCCTTGGTGATGGCGGCCTCAAAGTCTGGCCGGGGCCGGCCGCTTGAGCTCAGGTAATGGATCTGCTGCAGTGTGGGCAGCAGTCGCAGGGCAAAATTTAGCTGTACCCTTGCTTGCACGCCAGTACCAAACACAGTGATGCGTCGGCTGTCTGGCCGGGCGAGTGCCATCAGACCCAGACCACCGGCCGCACCGGTGCGCTGGGTGGTTACGGCGTTGCCGTCGATCATGCACAGCGGCCGCCCTGTGGCGGGGTCTATCAGCAAGATGGTGGCCTGGTGCGGTTCTGCGCCAAGGTGCCGGTTACCTGGCCAGAAGCCAGCCGCCTTAAAGCCCAGCAGCCCTTGCCCAGGCACCGTTCCCGACTTGATGCCGAAGACACCACCAGTGTTAAGAGCCTCTCGCACCACCGGGAATACTTGGCCCTGACCGGTGCTGTGCAGCACAAAGGCCTCGCGTACCGCATCCAGTACGTCGTCGGGCTGCAGCAGGGCGCTCACCTGGTGTTGGTCGAGCAGCAGCAGTTGGGCATGGTGGGGTAGTTCGGTGGTCATGCTGAATCAGCCCGTGTTAAAAATGCGGCTACAGTTTACCAAGCGCCGGTAGCCGGTACCATGGCAGCTTGCACAGGAGTGACCACCATGGTTGAAACCCACACCCGGCCCATCGATAGCCTGATTGCCACTTACTCGGAGAGCCACTTAAACCCTGTCAACGAGGCCATTCACTGCGTGTGTGTGCCAGCCATCGTGTTTGCCTTGCTCGGCCTGTTGTGGGCATTGCACCCGGGGGTGGCGCTCCTGATGGCGCTGGCTTCGCTGGCCTATTACCTGTGGCTGTCTCGCTCCTTCGCAGCCGGCATGGTGCTGATGACGGCGGCCATGCTGGGGGTGTTGGTGATGATCCCAGACGCCCAGCGCTTCGCGGTGTCGCTGACTGCATTTGTGCTGGCCTGGATCGGGCAGTTCATCGGCCACAAGATTGAGGGTAAGAAGCCCTCTTTTTTTGACGACCTGCGCTACCTGTTGATCGGCCCTCTGTTTGTGCTGGCGGTGCTGTACCGGCGGCTGAAAATCGCCTACTAAGGCCTCAGGCAGCTTCCGTCAGGGGCGCCTCAAGCAGGCAGCCAAACTCACGTGCGAAATCGACCGAGACACGGGCGTGTATAGCGCCTTGCTGGTCAAAAAAGCGCTGTGTGCCCTGCATAGTGAAAACACCCTCGTGCCAGATGTTGGGGTGGATGTAGAGGCCCTGGCTGCCGTCAAATTGAAAGCACACGAAGTGCTCCGGCCGCACCTCGTCGCCGGGCAGAGCCAGCGGCACCATGAAGGGCTGGCGGTCTAGTGGGAAAAACAGTTGGCCCCCGTCCGGGTGGTAGTTGGCATGCCAGAGCAGCATGCGCTGTGGCGGCCGCTGGTGGCTCAAGTCAGCCAGCTCGGGTGCTTGCGCATAGGCAAGAATGTAGGGCCCGCCTACGGCCTCGTTGCGGCCATAAAGCACGTCACCCTGCCATTCGCTCACAAATACGCCCTGGGTGGTCCCAGCTTCGTCGCCAGTGCCTGCGTCAACCGGGCGGCGGCCTTGTGCCGGCCAGCGGACGATCTCCACCCGGCAGTTGGCTGGGTCGTCCACCAGGCGGCCGTAGCCGGCCAGGGTCTCGGTCGTGGCCCTTACCACCGGCATGCGCACATGCACCAGGCCAGCGGGCAAATCGGGGTTCAGGTAATCAATGGGCTCAGTCATAGTCGGCTGGTATCAGCTGGTGGCGCTGAGCCCCTTGTAGAGCATGTAAGCGGCCAGAAGGTACAGCACGCTGGCAAACACCCGTTTGAGTTGCTTGACCGGCAATGTTTGTGCCGCCCTGGCGCCGAGCGGCGCGGTCAGCACGCTGCAGCAGGCAATTACCCCCAGGCCCGGCAACCAGATGTAGCCAAAAGAGTAGGGCGGCAGGTTCTGAAGGCCTATGCCGCTGATGATGTAACCGGCCACATTGGCCATGGCGATAGGAAAGCCCAGCGCGGCCGAGGTGGCCACCGCGTTGTGAATCGCCACATTGCACCAAGTCATGAAAGGTACGCTGACAAAGGCGCCACCGGCGCCGACCAGCCCCGACAAAAATCCGATCACACCGCCAGCGCCCAGCAGGCCGCCGGTTCCCGGCACTTGCCGTGTGGGAGCCGGTTTTTTATCTAAAAACATTTGGGTCGCTGAAAAGCCGACGAAGGCGGCAAAAGACAGGGCCAGCCAAGCTCCCTTCAGGCTTGCAAAAACGCCCAGACTGGCGATGGCTCCGCCCAGCACAATGCCAGGCGCCAGCCCGCGGACCAGTTCCCAGCGCACATTACCCCGCTTGTGATGGGCCCGCACACTGGAGATCGAGGTAAAAATAATGGTGGCCATGGAGGTGGCAATCGCCATCTTGACCGCCAGGCTCTCGCCGGCACCTCGGTTGGTCAGCATGATGGTGATGAAGGGCACCATGATCATGCCGCCCCCAATGCCCAGCAGGCCGGCCAGAAAACCGGTGGCAAGGCCTAGCAGGGCGAGTTCAACAATCAATTGGGTGGCGTGCATGCGGCTCACTGTACCCGCAAGTGGCCGTGTTGACGGGCCAGCGTGTGGGCCAGCAATTGGCTGGCGGCATAGATGGCGTCGATGGTTGGGGTAGGCGTCCCGGTCAGGCGGCCCAGCTCGACCACGGAGCCGACCACGGCCTCGAGCTCCAGCGCCCGGCCGTGTTCCACGTCTTGTAGCATGGATGTTTTGTGGGCCCCCACCGCCTGCGCGCCGGCGATCCGTTTGTCGAGCGAAATCTTGAACACCACGCCGAGTTTTTCGGCCACGGCCTGTGCCTCGCGCATCATGTTGGCGGCCAGCACACGTGAGGGCTCAAATGTGCAAATGTCCTCCAGCGTGGCGTGGGTCAGGGCCGAAATCGGGTTAAAGCTCAGGTTGCCCCAGAGTTTGAGCCAGATCTCACCGCGGATGTCTTTGGATACCGGCGCCTTGAAGCCGGCGCGCATCATGGCCTGCGACAAACGCTCGATCCGCTCAGACCGGCTGCCATCGGGCTCGCCCAAGGTAAATCGGTTGCCTTCAATCACCCTCACCACGCCCGGCCCCACCAGTTCGGCGGCGGGGTAGACCACGCTGCCAATCAAATGTCGGCTGTCGATGCAACTGGCAATCCGCCCGCCCGGGTCCACGCTGGCCAGGCCCTGCCCTTCAAAAGGCCCCGCCAATTGGTGAAAGTACCACCAAGGGATGCCGTTGATCATGGTGACCACCATGGTGTCGGGCCCGATCAGATGGTTCAGGCCCGGCAACAAATCAGCCACCTGGTGTGCCTTGACGGTGATCAGCACCACGTCCTGTGGCCCGGCATCAGCCGTGTTCTGCACCGCGCGGGCCAGTGGGGCGTGTTGCTCAGTGCCGTCTTCCAGCAGCAGCTTGAAGCCATTGGCCTGGATGGCCGCCAGGTTCTGATTGCGGGCAATGAAGGTCACGTCTTCACCGGCAATAGACAGCTTGGCGCCCAGGTAGCCACCAATGGCGCCTGCACCAACGACAGCAATTTTCATGGCCACGTTTTAGCCCAGGCCAAGCTTGGCCGCCAGCCCGATGCGCTGCAACTTGCCGGTGGCACCCTTGGGGATCTCGTCCATGAATAAAATTTTCTTGGGCACTTTGTAGTCGGCCGCCCGGCTGCTGACATAGCTTTGCAACTCGCGTTCGGTGGCGCTCTGCCCTTCGCGCAGCACCACCACGGCCGCAACCTCTTCGCCCAGCTTGGGGTGGGGCATGCCAAAACAGACCACCTGCGCCACTGCGGGGTGGTCCATCAGAATCTCGTCGACCTCGCGCGGGCTGACCTTTTCGCCGCCTCGGTTGATGATCTCTTTCAGGCGCCCGGTGATGCTGATGTAGCCGTCTTCGTCCATCACGCCCTGGTCGCCAGTACGGAACCAGCCGTTCAAAAAGCCCTCGTCATTGGCCTTTGGGTTGTTCTCGTAGCCAGCCGTGACGTTGGCACCTCGGATCACGATCTCTCCCGTGTCACCGCGTGGCAGCAGCGCGCCGTCCAGGCCCATGATAGCCACCTCGGGCCCGGCGGCAATGCCGACTTTGCCTGGTTTGCGCACCGCCGGTGGCAGCGGGTTACAGGCCATCTGGTGGGTGGCCTCGGTCATGCCGTAGGCCTCAATCAGCGGGGCGTGGAAGATGTCTTCCAGTTCCTTGATGACCTGCGGCGGCATGCTTGATGAGGACGAGCGCAAAAAGCGCAGCGGGTTACGGGCAATGATCTCGGCGTTGCCTTTGGCCCGGCTGACGATGGCCTGGTGCATGGTGGGCACAGCGGTGTACCAGCTGGGTTTGGCCTCGTCCATCCAACTGAAAAATTTCAGTGCATTGAAGCCGGGCGTGCAAAAAACTTGTGAGCCTGCCGCCAGTGGCGCCAGCACCCCGGCAATCAGGCCGTGGATGTGAAACAGCGGCATCACATTGAGCCCGCAATCCTGGGCGGAAAACTGAAGCGAATTGCGGATGTTGGTGGCAGAGGCAACCAGATTGGCCTGCGACAGCGGCACGATCTTGGGGCGCGAGGTGGTGCCTGAGGTGTGCAGCACCATCGACACGTCGCCTGGCTGGGCAAACCCCCCGGTCGTCGTGCTCGATAGGGTAGGCGTTGTGGTCTGTGTTCCGCTTCTTTCTTGCAGCAAAAAATTACCGGCCGCCCCCTGCGGGTCGGCAATAAGGTCGAGCAAACGCACGCCCAATTTGATCGCTACCTCGATCGCGGCGGATGTGCTGCCCTGTTCGACGATCAACGCGCGGGCGTTCAGGTCAGACAGGTAAAACTCGAACTCGTCGGCGCGGTAGGCCGGGTTCAGCGGCGCGCTGGTGACGCCGCTGGCGCAGGCCATGAAGCAGGTGGCCATCTCGGGCCCGTTGGCCAGCACGATGGCCACACGGTCATTGCGACCGATGCCAAATGCATTCAGTTGACTGATGGTGCCACCGATCAGCGCACGCAGTGCGCCAAAGCTCAAACTTGGCCGGGCCGGCGCCGAGATGGCTGGCGACGCGTCCGCGCCGTTGGCAAGAAGGTCTCGCAGAATCTCAGGCATCAAGGCTCCATGGGCTAAACCGTGCAGTTTATCAATGAAGTCCTGTCCCCCGAGGCTGGACGTTCCTTGACAGGCGTCTCGGCTGCCTAGCTGCTGACCGACACTGGTTTCCAATAGACTCGCTAAAGCAGAGCGTTTACCAACCCAAGTCCCAAAAATACTGACCATGAGCACCGCATTCAATTACAAGCACCTGTACTATTTTTGGGTGGTGGCCAAAGAAGGGGGTATCACCCGCGCCGCCGATAAGTTGGGCATGGCAGTGCAAACTGTCAGTGCACAGGTGCGCGAGTTGGAGCGCGCGCTGGGTTATGCGCTGCTTAAGCCGGCCGGGCGAGGCTTGGCTTTGACCGATGCCGGCTTGGCCGCTCTGCAACAGGCTGATCAGATATTTCAACTGGGTGAAGACCTGCCCGAGCGGGTACGCGATGCGGTGAGTACACCCTCGGTCCGGTTGGCCGTGGGTATCTCCGACGGCTTGCCGAAACTGGTTGTGCACCGGCTGTTACAGCCCGTTTTAAGCGAGCCTAATTTGCGCTTGGTCTGTCATGAGGGTGAGTTTGACGATCTGTTGGGCGACCTGGCGCTGCATCGGCTCGATGTCGTGTTGTCAGACCGGCCTGCGCCCAACAATGCCAACATCAAGCTCTATAACCACGCGCTGGGGTCGTCCCCGGTAGCTTGGTACGGTGCGTCCGGACTGCTGCAAGGCGCTGAAGCCAAATTTCCGGATTGTTTGGCCGCGATGCCCTTGTTGTTGCCAACCGGTCATGCGGCAGTACGTGCCCGGCTCGACTTGTGGTTTGAGCATCGGGGCATACGGCCCCGCGTTGTGGGTGAATTTGAGGACAGTGCTTTGCTTAAAACCTTTGGTGCGCGGGGCATGGGCGTGTTTCCCGCAGCGCAATGGGTACAGGATGACCTGCTGGCCGACTCCGGCATGCAACATCTGGGCCCTTGCGACGGCGTGATGGAAAACTTTTTTGCGATTGGCACTGAGAAGAAAGTACAGCACCGCTTGGTGCTGCGCTTGCTGCAGCCAGCGCTGGATCCATGAGTTCCGCTTGGGTATATTTTTGAATAATCTGGTTTTTACGAAGTGTATTTCATCGAAATGCTGCTTTTATTGTGGTTAACACTGGCATAAGCTTCGCCAGCCTATCCATTTTTTAAGGAGATTCGCATGAAAAAGTTCCTCTCGCTCATCGCCGTGGTGTTGACCCTCGGCATTTCTACTCTGGCCCTGGACGCAGAAGCCGCCAAGCGCATGGGCGGTGGCAAATCCATGGGCACTCAACGTAATGCCAGCCCAGACAAGGCACCGGGCACGACAGCCGCTCAGGCACCGGCCGCTGCTGCTGCGGCGGCTCCTGCTGCCGCTGCTGCGTCCAAGCGCTCATGGATGGGCCCACTTGCCGGCCTGGCCGCAGGTTTGGGTCTGGCCGCACTAGCCTCGCACCTGGGCTTTGGTGACGAGTTAGCGTCCATGGTCATGTTCGGCCTGTTGGCCTTTGGCATCATGGTTGCTGTCGGCTTCTTCATGCGCAAGCGGGCTCAAGCGCGACAAGGCGGGGCGGCCAACCAAGGCGGCTTGGCCTACGCGGGTGCCAATCCTCAAGGTGACGCGTCAGCGCAACCTAGCCAAGCCTACAAGGTGGCTATGCCAGCCGGCGGCTCCATGATCGGCTCTGCTCTGGGCGGCTCTCCTGCCACAGCTGGGACATTGCCCGCAGACTTTGACGCCGCCGGCTTCGAGCGCAACGCCAAGGTCAACTTCATACGCTTGCAGGCGGCCAACGACGCTGGCAATGTGGATGACATCCGGCAGTTCACCACGCCTGAAATGTTTGCTGAACTGAAAATGGCATTGGCCGAGCGCGGCACCGCCACCCAGAAAACCGATGTGGTCAGCATTGAGGCCAAGGTGATTGATGTGGAAGAAGACGCCGACCGCTATGTGGTCAGCGTGCGCTTTGATGGCGTGCTGCGCGACGACAGTGGTTCTGCCGATGAGTCGTTCAGCGAAGTCTGGCATTTGACCAAGTCGCGTCAAACCAACAGCGGCTGGCTGTTGTCGGGTATTCAGCAGATTGCCTAACCGGCCCGTTGATCGCTTATAGACACGACGGACGGATATGGTTTCTGTCCGTCGTAATTCGGCTTTAAGTTGGATGCAACTAAATTTCGATCAAATCGCACGATTTGGTTAAAATGAGCTCAGTTGTCCCGCAAGGAGTATCGAAATGCAGACATTCACGGCCAACGAGGCCAAGACCCGATTTGGTGAGTTTCTAGATTGTGCGCAACGTGAGCCGGTGGGTGTGCTGAAGCACGACCGTATGGTGGGCGTGATGGTCAGTGTCCAGGACTTTGAAGCAATGCGCGCTTTTTACGCAGACCGTTTGCAACATCGAATCGACGCCTCAGCCCAGGCCGCTGCGCGGGCAGGCCTGACCGACCAGGTACTCGATCAGCTGCTGGCTGATGAAAGCTGATGCCCCTGCCAACAGGTTAGTGGTTGATACCAATGTTTGGCTGAGCGCGGCGCTGTCCCCCCAAGGTTCACCATCGCAGGTTTTGAAGCGTGTGCTGGCGTTTGGCGTTCCTGTGTTCTCGGATGCCACGTTTGCCGAGCTAGAACAACGAATCTGGAAGCCAAAATTCGACCGTTACCTCAGTATGGATGCACGCCAGGGGATCTTGCATGACGCGCGTGCCTTGGGTCACTGGGTGGCAATTTCCCCCGACATGGCAGCCCAGCGATTCAGCCGAGACGAAGACGACGACAAATTCATTCAAACTGCGCTGGCCAGCGGGTCCGGGTGGCTGGTCACGGGTGACCAGGACTTGCTGGTGATCACTAAGCCGTTGCCTATTCGCATTCTGACGCCCGGACAGGCGTTGCAGCGGGAAGACTTTCTAGCTTAATGAGCGCGGACCTGCGTTAGACAGCGCGGGCTCCAAGTGGCGGGTATGGATGTCTGCAGTGCCACCGGGTCCGCATCCGAAACCGGGGTTCAGTCTTGCAGCGTCTCCCTTTGCCGCATCCCCCGCGCTCCGACTTATCTTTAGTTTTGGCCTATGCCAATTCAAGTCGCCAAAGATGTCTGTGAGTTGGCATACCGCACCACATGGGCAAAGCGCTGCACGTCCTGCCGGGCTTCCCATAGATCAACTGCCTGTTGCATGTTCAGCCAGGATTCGGCACTTGAACCCAGTAGCTTCTCCAAACGCAAAGCCATGTCGCCTGATAGCGCCCGGTGTTCATGAAGTAGTTGTGCCAGTGTCACCCTTGACACACCCAGCAATGCAGACATGCGCGCCTGCGTGATGCCCAGGGCAGGTAGCACGTCCTCACGCAGTACAGCGCCGGGGTGTGTTGGCTTACGGTTGGGGTTGCGAAGTGACTTCATGGTGTGACCCTCCTAGTGATAGTCCTCAAGGTTTACGGCAGTTGCGTGCGGCCCGTTAAAGCGGTAAGTGATGCGCAGATTACCTGTCACCGTCACCGCATATTCGCCAGCACGATCCCCCTTGAGTGCATGGAACTTGTTGCCGGGCAAATCCATATCGTCCGCTTTAATGGATGCCTCCAGGCGGTCAAGCAGCCGCTCAATTCGCGCCGCGCTCTGGGCGGGGATTGCACGCTTGTCGCTTTCAGTAAAAAAGCGTTCAAGCCCTTTGTGTTTGAAGGATTCAATCATGGGGTGTTACGCGCTGCATTACATGAAGTGTAACGCGATGCGTATCATGCTGGAGGGTGTCCCGGATTTTGTGTAATCGGCGGTTGGGTTAAACGCGCGGCATGCGCTCGTCAAACTGATGGAATGCGAACTGTTGCTACTGTCATGGTGTCGGTGTGTCCACTGCGGTCGTCGACTACTGATCGTTGCCAACCGGCCCCAAGGCTCTTAAAAGGCAGGTACAAGTTGTTGAAACGACCGCCGCCACCTCGGTGATGAAGACGACGGCCATACACCATTGATTCACTTCCCAACTCCCAAAAGCTGGCAGGGCCATATGCAACTCTTGCTTGCCACAGTAATCCTCCTGTCCGGCACGCGCTATCACGCTCCGTGTCACCGGCTCGATGAAACGCGCGCCGCGCGACCCGTCCCTGCGCTGGTTACTGCCGCAGCCAGTTCCCCGGCCGGCAGAATAGCCGCTACATCCTGCTGAAAAGGCTCATCGTCTCTGCGATTGCTTGAGCGCGGGCTTCAGGGTTTGTGCCCACGGTCACGATCCCCGATCCATTGGCCGAGAACGCTGCCTTGCGTGTTTTTTCGGCCACGTTCGGATGGTCGAAATCATGATTCGCCTCCGGGTAGCCAACAAAGGTTACGCCGGAAAGCGATTTGCAAGGCTCCGCCGGGGTCCAGTCGTCGGCAAGCCCGTGCAGGATCGTCACCGGGATGCGGGCGCGGTAGCTCTGTTCAGAGAACACCCTGCATCCCGGGTAGAACGCGATCGCCTGGCTGAACTCAACCCCTACCGGCGCGCGGATACTGCGGCTGGCACTCAGCACCGCCGCTCCGCCGTTCGACCAGCCCAGCAGCCCGATCTTGCCTTTCACGACATCCGAGCGGCTGGCGAGCCACTCTGCTGACGCAAAGGCGTCCTCGGCGCGATCCTTCGAGGTCATGACGCGTTCGCGGACATTGCATTGCGGACCCATGCCGCGGGATCCGAAACTGTCCGGAAAAAGAACAAGATACCCCGCCGCTTGAAGGCGCTCGGACCAATCATCGTCGCGCGCTTTCCATGGCCCGCCGCAGCCATGCATGGCGACGATGGCTGCGAAGGGACCGGTGCCAACGGGCCTGTAAAACGTCGCGTTCAGGGCGACGCCGTCCCGTCCAGTAAAGCTGACCTTTTCCTGCGCGGTGGCGGTGGCGGCGAATGCAACTTCAACCAGAAAAAGGACCAGCAAACGGAGTGGCATGGCATTTCTCTCTAACTCACGACGTATCAAAACAATATCAGAATCGGCCTAGGACTCAGTCTATGTGATTGCACCCCTGCCGAATGCCAACGCAGGTTTCTCGCTCTTATCAGGTCCCGCGACTACCCCCTTCTCGGCTCGATAGACCAGGCGACACCCGCCCCGCAACGCCAATCAGCAGGTACTCCAGAAATACCAGTGATGTTGGCCTCCCCGAGCCAGGGGATCCATGATTAGGTCTCGGAAGCTACCCCATTGCCGATTGTGGCTGCAGTGCCCCGAGTCCACGTACACTGCCCTGAGCAGAGGCGGGATGTGCGTTGAATTTGGCGACCGGTATCAACCCGGATCTGTTCACGCAATATGTATTTTCACCAATGGTTAAATCTACTGCACTTTCAAATCTTTTGGCTGTTAGTCCTGAACTGGCTAAACAGTGGCATCCGACAAAAAATGGTGATTTGAAACCGGATGCGGTTGGGGTAAAGTCAAACAAGAAAGTTTGGTGGCGTTGCGCTCTCCATCTTGAGCATGAATGGGAAGCAGTAGTTGCCAGTCGCCAAAAATCTGGATGTCCACATTGTTACCACGAACTCAAGTTGACTAGTTGGATCGTCGGCAGCGATGGCAAAAAGAGACTAGAACAACTCAGGGACAGTCCTGAATTATTTTCGGAATTGGTGGCTTTGGGCGCTGAAAGAGATCGGCTTGGCTCCCTTTATGTTGGCGATACCCGGACGCTGACATGGAAGTGCTCTACGTGCAATCAGTCATGGCAGAACCAACTTCGTAAGCGTGCTGTTCAAGGGCAGGGTTGTACTTACTGCACCAACCAGACTACACACCGTGGAAATTCACTGCTCGCGCTCCACCCTGACATAGCTGCGCAGTGGGACTATCAGGAAAACTCGCACGATGGTAAATTGGTTAATGGCCCCGGATCGATCAATCCCGGGACACACGATAAGGCGTGGTGGAAATGTCCCCACGGGCACACATGGCGCACCGAAATACGGCAGCGGGTCATGCAGGAAACAGGATGCCCAAAGTGCAACCCAAAAGTCAGCAAATTCGAGCTACGACTTGGCTGCGAAATTGAAGCTGTTTTTGGTCTAACCATCGCGCGGGGTAAAAGAATATATGGATGGGAAGCCGATTTGCAAATCCCCTCTCTGAATGTGATCGTCGAAGTGGATGGCTTCCCTTGGCACTCACCGAGTCGTGATCCGAGGGCGCTTGGACGTGACAAGAAAAAGAATGCAGTATTTCAGGAGAACGGACACCGTGTGTTCCGTATGCGCGAGGTTCGTCTTCCGTCGATAGACAACTGCGTTACTGTTCCATTTGAAGATGGTGCCAATCAGTTGGTCGCATGCAAAGCATTGGCGATGGCCATCGCTGAAATGCTCGACATGCCAGATGATTTAAGGCAGCGCGCACTGGCCTATCAGGAATCCAGTGAATACATTGCCGGTGCCGAGTATCGGCAACTGGCAGCCACACTGCACATTCCCTCGGTTGGAGAGTCACTTGCGGAGACGCACCCGCATCTTGCTGCGCAATGGTGTGTGGACGAAAATCTTCCGCTTACTCCAGAACTTGTTCAGCCTGCGTCAAAGAAGAAGGTGTGGTGGGCTTGTAGCAATGGTCATGTTTGGGATGCGACCATTGGTTCACGCGCAATTTTGGGAACCGGCTGTCGATTTTGTTCTGGTCGTGTTGCATCAGAAGGTAACTCCCTTGCAGAATGTTTTCCAGACGTGGCAGCGCAATGGGACTACGGTCGTAATGGTAAGGCGAGGCCCGAAGCTGAGACTCCAAAAAGTTCGAAAACCTTTTGGTGGAAGTGTCAGTTGGGGCACTCTTGGTCTGCTTCAGTCAACAACAGAACAAGTAAGAATAATGGTTGTCCCCACTGCGGTCACAAACTGCCTTCGGCAGAATGGAATCTAGAGGTCGTATATCCCGATGTTG
>CALPLW020000067.1 GCA_943324505.2 Comamonas sp. lk | reverse complement strand
TGGTGGCCAACACCAAGGTGCTCAAGGATGCAGGCGTGACGGCGGTACCGAAGACTGTGGATGCGTTTATCGAATCCCTCAAGGCCATCAAGAAGTCGCAGCCACAGAGCGTGCCTTATGCCATGACCACGAAAAACAACAACTCGCTGAGCCCCGACTTCCAAGTCTGGCTATGGACCTTTGGGGGACAGCTGTTTGACGACAAGGGCAAGGTGGTGGTGAACAGCCCGGCGGCGGTACGCGCTCTGTCATTCATGGCTGACCTGGTCAAGGACGGTCTGGCCGCCAAGGACATTGATCGCCCGGATGCGCGCCGCATGTACGGCCAGAACCAAACCGGTTTTTACCAGGATGCGCCGCTGGCGCGAGGCTTTGCCCGAAACAACTCGGGCAAAGGCGCTGACTTCGACGCCTTTGTGCAGGCCATGGCTGTGCCTGTACTGAAAAATGGCGACACCCCCCAGTCGTTCGCCTGGGGCCACCTGATCACCATGTTCACAGACGGGAAAACTGCGCCAAACGGACAGTCACCGCAGGCGAAATTGGCCAGCCACCTGGCACTCAGCGACGCCAATCAGCTGCAGTATTTCAAGGAACAGGGCCTGTTCCCAGTGACCTTGACCGCACTGGCGCAACTGGCCAGCGACCCCTATGTCACGGCCTGGACCCAGGCCTCGCGTTATGCGGAACGTGACGAGGTGTCGCAGTGGACTACCTCAGCCGAACCGGTCAACATTGTGGGTGAGGAAGTCCAGGGCGCTTTGCTGGGCCAGAAGACGGCGCAGGCCGCCATCGACAGCATGGGCAAGCGGCTGGAAGCCAAGATGGCTGAATTGGCCAAGAGCTGAGCCACGCATCGCCCGTGCCCGTGACGCCGCGCCGATGACGAAGCCCTCGCCAGTGGCCAGACGCTCCGGGCTCAAGGCCCAGGAGCGGCGCACGGGTTTTCTGCTGCTGCTGCCGGCCCTGGTGGCCTTCGCGGCGGTCATCCTGGTGCCCTTTCTGCAGTCGCTACGGCTCTCGCTGTACAAGTACACCATCGAGATGGAGAGCCCGACTTTTGCGGGCTTGGCTAACTTTCACAAGCTGCTGGCCGACCCGGGTATGGCCACGGTCTGGCTCAACACCCTGGTGTTCGTGGTCTTGACTACGGGTCTGACCTTCATTCTTGGCCTGGGTTGGGCGCTGATGATGAACCAGTCGTTTGCCGGACGTGGCTTTGTCAGAGCGGCCTCGCTATTGCCCTGGGTGCTGCCGACCACCGTCACCGCCTTTCTCGCCGCCTGGATTTTTAACGGCCAATACGGCGTGCTCAATGCCATGCTGCTGCAGTCTGGGGTGATTCGCGAACCCATCACCTGGCTGGCTGAGGAAAAAGGCGCCATGGCCGCAGTGATCCTCACCAAGGCCTGGCTCTCGGTGCCGCTGTTCATGGCTTTCTTTTTGGCCGGGTTGCAGGGCGTCTCACAAGACCAAATTGACGCCGCGCGGGTGGACGGTTGCGAGAACTTGGGCGTGCTGGCCTATGTGGTGCTGCCGCACATGGCGCCCACCATGATCATCGTCACCATCCTGGGCGCGATGGGTAACCTTCAGGCCTTTGACGTGATCTACGCGCTCACCCAGGGTGGCCCGATCAAGGCCACCACCATGCTGTCGGTCGAGGTCTACAAGCAGGCGTTCCAGAACTGGGACATGGGCACGGCCTGCGCGGTGGGCGTGGTGTGGTTCGTCACCATCGCCATCCCGACCGTGTTCTACCTGCGCATCCTCTTCAAGCGCGAGGCCTGAGCATGCTGCAGTTGTTGACCTGGCGCGCGCGCCTTCTTTTCTGGGGCTTTTTCTTGCTGCTGGCGGCCTTCCTGTTCCTGCCGCTGCTGTGGATGGGGGTCACCTCGATCAAGCCTGAAAACGAGGTCTTCGTGCGCTTGCCAACACTGTTACCCAAGGCCGCCACCTGGGTCAACTACACCAACCTTTTCAGCCGAAGCGACATGGTCGACCAGTTGCGCAACAGCCTGATCACCGCCGGTGGCGGGGCGCTGCTCACGGTGGTGCTGGCTACTTACGCCGCCTACAGTTTCGCCAAGTTCCGCTACCGGGGGCGTAAGCCGCTGATGTTCCTGATGCTCTCGGCCCAGATGTTCCCTTTCACCATGATGCTGATCAGTCTTTACCCGCTGCTGCAGTGGGCCGGCTTGCTCAACACCCACTTGGGCTTGATCATCGCTTACATCATCCTGGCCCTGCCCAGTGGTACTTACATGCTGTACAGCTACTTCGTCAACATACCGACTGAAATCATCGAGGCCGCGCGCGCCGATGGCGCGGGTGAGTTGTTCATCCTTCACCGCATCGTGCTACCCCTGGCCATGCCGGCGCTGGTGACGGTGGGTCTGTACTCCTTCATGTGGGCCTGGAACGACCTGCTGTTCTCGCTGACACTGATCACCAAGCCCGAGCTGCGCACGGTGGGTCCAGGCCTGCTGCTCAACTACATCGGCGAAAGCAAAAACGACTGGGGCGGTGCTATGGCTGCGTCCATCGTCAGTTCCTTGCCGGTGGTGATCGGCTTCGCCTTTCTGCAACGCTTCTTCATCCAGGGCCTGACCGCAGGTGCCGTCAAATCATGAGACTTCAGGACAAGGTATGCATCGTCACAGGTGCCGGTCGCGGCATCGGTGAATCCATCGCCATGCATTTCGTGGCGCAGGGTGGGCAAGTGGTCGCGCTCGAGCGCGATGTGGCTTCTGCCCAGGCGCTGCAAGCAGCTCTGCCCGGAGCCTGGGTGGAGCAGATGGACGTGTCCGACCGTACAGGCATGCAGGCCCTGGTGGCACGCGTTGTTGAGCGCTTTGGGCGGGTTGACGTTCTGGTCAACAATGCCGTGGCCTACACCGAACGCCCGGCGCACAGTTGCACCGACGAGGAGTGGGAGGACACCATCGATTCTGCGCTCTCCTCGGTGTTTCGCGCCTGCCGGGCAGTGCTTGCGCCCATGATGCGCGCGCGCAGTGGCAGCATCGTGAACCTGGCCTCGGTGAACCAGATTGTGGCCAACCCCAACCTGGCGGCCTACACGGCGGCCAAGGGCGGCATCCACGCCCTGACCAAGCAGCTTGCCATCGAGTACGGCCCCTACGGCATTCGCTGCAATGCGATCTCCCCCGGACTCATCATGACAGCCCGCACATTGGCGGGTCGCTCCCCGGCGGACCTGCGACTGGACACCGAGGCCTACCCGATAGGCCGCGTTGGCAAGCCCGAGGATGTGGCCTTGGCTGCGGTCTACCTGGCCAGCGATGAGTCCGGCTTCGTGACCGGCGTGGACTTGCCGGTGGACGGTGGCTCCACCTCCCTGGCCGCCGGTGCCCTGATCTCCCCCAAGATCCGCGCTTGGTGGGGCCGCAAACCCGTGCAACTCAGTGAATGAAACCTCTATGACCTCTTCGTCTTCTCCCCTGATCACTGGCGTGTATCCGGTGTTGCCAACACCATTTGACGCTACCGGACTACCCGACGCCCAGGGCCTGCGCACCCTGGTGCGCTACTTGATTCGATGCGGCGTCGACGGAATGACCTTTCCCGGCGTGGCCAGCGAGGTGGCCACACTCAGCGAGGCTGAACGTGCGTCGCTGATGGGCGAGGTGTTTGCCGAAGCTGCCGGCCGTGTGCCCGTGGTGGCTGGCGTGAGCAGCACGGATGTGGCGCTCACGATGCGTTTGGCCAGGTTGGCGGCTGGTCAGGGCGCAGCCGCGCTGATGGTCGCGGCTCCGGCCAACTTGAAGACCGTGGCCGAGCAGATCGGCTACTTCCAGGCCATCGCCGCAGCCGTGCCCGGAACGCCGATCATGCTGCAGAACGTGCCACCGCCGGCTGGCGCGGGGCTTGACCCGGCGGTGCTGCTGCAGATTCTTGCAGCTGTCCCGGCCATCGAGTACGTGAAGGAAGAGGCTTTGCCCAGCGGGCAGCGCCTGACCGAGGTGCTGTCCCGCGCACCGGCCTCGCTGCGCGGCGTGCTGGGTGGCGCCGGTGGGCGCTACATCACTGACGAGCTTCGTCGCGGTGCTTGCGGCACCATGCCGGCCATTGAACTGGCGGAGGTGCATGTGCTGCTCTACGCGGCCCACCGGCGTGGCGACGCTGACGCGGTTCGCAACCTGTTCACGCGCATGCTCCCCGTGCTCAATATCCAGGCCGTATTTCGCTGGTCGCTGACCAAGTATGTGTTGCAGCAGCGCGGTCTGATCCGGCACGCCGGCCAACGCACCGTCGGCCCGTTGCTCGATGCGATGGACCAGCGGGATGTGGACGCCTTCATGGGCGACATGGCAGACCTGCTCCTGCCCGAGTCCGTCCTGGCCGCGCTGCACCCGCCGCAGGGGAGTGACCATGGCACGGCTTGAGCTGCGCCAGGTCCGCAAGACCTTTGGTGATGCCACGGTCATCCACGGGCTTGACCTGGATGTTGCCCATGGCGAGTTCTGTGTATTTGTGGGCCCGTCAGGCTGTGGCAAGTCCACCCTGCTTCGCATGATCGCCGGCCTGGAGGAGTGCACCGATGGCCAGGTGCTGTTCGACGGTACCGATGTCACCAACCACCAGCCGGCCAAGCGCGGCATTGCGATGGTGTTCCAGTCTTATGCGCTGTACCCGCACATGACGGTGGCGACCAACATGGGCTTCGGCCTGAAGATTGCCAAGGTGGCGCAGAGCGAGATCGCCGCCAAGGTGGCCGCCGCCGCCAAGACCCTGCAGATCGAGCACCTGCTTGAGCGCCGCCCCAAGGACCTCTCGGGCGGCCAGCGCCAGCGGGTGGCGATCGGGCGCGCGATTGTGCGTGAGCCACGCATGTTCCTGTTCGATGAGCCGCTGTCCAACCTGGATGCTGCGCTGCGCGTGGAGATGCGCGTGGAGCTGGCCAAGATTAAGGCGCAGCTCAATACGACGGTCATTTATGTCACCCACGACCAGGTCGAGGCCATGACCCTGGCCGACAAGATCGTCGTGTTGCGTGAAGGGCGCGTGGAGCAGGTTGGCCGGCCATTGGACCTCTATGCCCATCCCGCCAACCAGTTTGTGGCTGGCTTCATCGGCAGTCCGAAGATGAATTTCCTGCCGGTGCAGGCGGTGGCTTCCGGCGGCGCGATGCTGCGGGTGGCCCTTGAAGATGGCACCCAGTTGCAGTGTGCCTGCAGCGAAGCGGTGACGCCGGGAACCGCGCTGGCCTTTGGCGTGCGGCCCGAGCACCTTCAGGTGGTGTCGGTGGCCGACGCGGTGCTGCGCGCCGAGGTGCTGGTGGCCGAGCGCCTGGGCGGCGAAACCTACTTTCATTTGCGCTTGGCAGGGCGAAGCGCAATCGCTCGCGTCACCGGGGATTCCCGCGTGGCAATTGGCGACGCAGTAGGCCTGGCCTTCGACCCGGCGCTGGCCCATGCCTTTGTTCCCGACGGCCGCCGGCTCGTCTGAGGGACTGTTTGTTTTCACGATTCGTTTACAACCACAATTGCCCATGTCCAGCTTTCCCCTGATCCGTAGCGTCGAGTCCTTCATCATCTCAATCCCGCGCGACGTGCCTTACCTGGGTCCGCTTGGGCCGGGAGAGCGCATTAACGAGAGAGGCTACCTGGTCCGCCAGGGCAACCGATCCATCTACCCTGCCTCCGACATGTCGGTGCTGGTGAAGGTCACGGCCGACGATGGCACCGTGGGCTGGGGCGAGACCTACGGCATCGTGGCGCCTGACGCGGTCACCAGCATCATCGACGACGTGCTGGGCCCGGTCATCATCGGCCGTGACCCGCGCGACGCCATGGTGATCCAGGAGGACCTGTACGACCTGATGCGTGTGCGTGGCTTCTTTGGCGGCTACTACGTGGATTCGATCGCCGGCGTCGATATTGCGGTGTGGGATCTGTTTGGCAAGCTGCTCGGCCAGCCGCTGGTCAAGCTGCTCGGTGGCCAGCGCATGGCCAGCATCCCGGCCTATGTGTCGGGCCTGCCGCGCGCCACGCTGGCGCAAAGGGTGGAGTTGGCCCATGAATTCCGCGCCCGCGGTTTCGACGCCTTCAAGTACGCGGCGGCCGTGTCGCAGGAGGGCATCGTCAACGAGATGCGCGCACTGCGCGAGGCGCTGGGGCCGGACGTGAAGTTGATGGTCGACCTGCACTGGAAGTTCACGGCGCAAGAGGCGATCCAGCTGATCGACCAGCTCACGCCCTGGAAGCCTTATTTTGTCGAGGCGCCCTGCCAACCCGAGGACATCGAGGGTCAGGCCCAGGTCGGCGCGGCCATCCGTGTGCCTCTGGCTCTTGGCGAGGAGTGGCGCACCGTGTACGAGGTGCGCCCGCGCATGGAGCGCCGCGCCATGTCCATCCTGCAGCCCGAAATGGGCCATACCGGGGTGAGCCAGTTCATGCAGATTGCTCGGATGGCCAATGCCTTCCATGTCAAGGTCATTCCTCACGCCAGCATTGGTATCGGCATCTTCCAGGCGGCCAGCCTGCACGCCGCAGCCGCATTGCCCAACTGTCCCATGCACGAGTACCAGCACTCCGTGTTTGACCGTAACCTGCGCTTCGTGACGACCACCATGCGCTGTGAGGGCGGCGTGTTCCACCTGCCCGAGGGGCCTGGCCTGGGCGCCGAGCCCAGCGAGGAGGTTTGGCAGTACCTGCGTGCCAAGGGGAGTGCACGATGAGCCAGTTTTCCGGCGTCTACCCGATCCTTTACGCTTTCTATGACCAGGCGGGAAGGCTTGACGACGGCCTGATGCGCCTGCAGGTGGACAAGTGCATCGCCGCCGGTGCCCATGGCATTGCAGTGCTGGGTCTGGTGACCGAGGTGCAAAAGCTCGACGTGAATGAACGACGGCATCTTGTGGAGGTGGTGGGCCGGGCGATCGACGGTCGGGTGCCCTACGCGGTGACCGTGGGCGAGCAATCGGTGCATGGCCAAATCGAGTTTGCGCGAATGGCGCAGGGGGAGGGCGCCTCCTGGGTGATCCTGCAACCGCCGTCCGTCAAGGGCTACCCGGAGGCAGAATACGTGCGCTTTCTCGGAGCAGTTGCCGATGGTCTCGATCTGCCTGTTGCGGTGCAGAACAACCCCGTCAATATGGACGTGTCGCTGTCCAATGCCAGCCTGCTGCGCCTTCGTGACGAACACCCCAACATCACCATGCTCAAGGGCGAGGGACCGGCGGTGGGCGTGGCCGAACTGGTCAAGGCCGCAGCCGGGCGCTACGCCGTGTTCGCGGGGCATGGCGGTAAGGAATACATCAGCAACATGCTCTCGGGCTGCGTGGGTTTGATCCCGGCACCCGACGCGCTAGACCACCAACTCGTTCTGCATCGGCTGCTGGTGGAAGGCCGCCTGGCCGAGGCCGAGGCGCTGCACGCGCAATTGCTGCCGCTGGTGTTGTTCATGACAAACTCGATCCCCGGTCTGCTGTGCTACGGCAAACGCCTGTTTGCCGAGCGCATCGGCATCAAGACAATCTATGCCCGCGCGCCGGAAATCACCCCGACGGCGTTTGGGCTGGAAGAAGTGCGACGAATGACACGGGGTTGGGCACCGCTGTGACAGGCGGTCTGGCGTTACTTTTATTTCTTTTGTTACTTTAAGGAGCTTGATCATGGTTCGATTTCTGGTCTCCCTGGCGCGTGCCGCCGTCGTGCTGAGTCTGGGCCTGAGCGTTGCCGCGCAGGCGCAGGACGCCGCCAGCTACCCCAATAAGCCGATCCGGCTGATCGTCCCAGTGCCGCCCGGCGGCGCGGCCGACGGTATGGCACGCCTGGTGGCTGACCACTTGCAGGCCAAGTGGGGCCAGCCGGTGTTGGTCGACAACAAGCCCGGTGCCGCATCCGCGATCGGCCTGGGACTGCTTTCCAAGGCACCCGCCGATGGCTACACCATCGGCATGGGCAACATCGCGGCCAACGCGATTAACCCGGCCCTGCAGCCGGCCAACTTTCCGTTTAACCCGGTCAAGGACTTCGCGGCCATCACGCTCATCGGTGTTACTCCCCTGATCCTGGTGGTCAATGCTGACAAAGTGCCGTCCAAGACCATCCCCGAGTTCATTGCCTACCTGAAGGCCAACCCCGGAAAAATTGCCTATGGTTCGTCGGGCACCGGCTCCTCGCTGCACATTGCCATGGAACTGTTCCTGCAAAAAACCGGTACTACCATGCTGCATGTCCCCTACAAGGGTTCTGCCCCCATGATGACCGACCTGTTGGGCGGCCAGGTGCTCGCGTCCATGGACGCGGCCACCACGTCCTGGCCCCAAGTTCAGGCGGGCAAATTGCGCGCATTGGGTGTAGCCGGCTCCGAGCGTGCCTTTTTTGCGCCTGATCTGCCCTTGGTGCGTGACATCGTGAGTGGTTTTGATGTCAAACCCTGGCACGGCCTGATGGCCCCAGCCGGTACCCCGCCAGCCATTGTCAATAAGCTCTCAGAAGAGATTCAGGCCTTTCTGCGTACACCTGCCGCACAGGCCAAACTTCAGGCTGCGGGCATTGTTCGGGTTGGCAATTCCGCCGCTGAGTTCCAAGCCTTCATAGCCAGTGAATTCGAGCTGTACAAAAAAATCATTCAGGAAGCCGGTATCAAAGCTGAATAGAAACGCTAACGCCATGAGCAACACCCCTCATCCTTTGCAGGTGGTCGCGGCACGCCACTGGAAGGTGGCCATGCCCTTTGTCACCGCCCTGGAATGGGGTTCAGGCAAACGCCCGGCGGCTACCCGCCTGATTGTCGAGCTGACCTTGGCCAACGGCACGGTGGGCTACGGCGAGACCATTTGCCTGCTGGAGTTCATTGAGCCGGTGCTTGTGAACACCATCTTCCCGATCGCCCTGGCGCACCGCGCCAGTGACGTCGAGCGCTTCAGCCGCCATGTATTTGGTGCCGGCTACTACCACCACAAACGCGCTGCTGTGATGGCCATGGCCGCGGTCGAGATGGCGATGTGGGATGCTGTTGGCCGCTCCAGTGGCCTGCCTCTGCACGCGTTATGGGGTGGCGCCTACCGGCAACAGGTGGAGGTTGCCGCCTATTTGTTTGGCACGGATGCGCACGCACTTCACCGCTCTGCACAGCGTTTCATGGACCAGGGTTACCGCTCCTTCAAGGTCAAGATCGGTATGACAGCGGTCAGCGACCTAACCAACGTCGAAGCCGTGCGTGCTGCCGTTGGCGACTGCCCCCTGAGGGCCGATGTGAACGGCGCCTGGACACCAGGTACTGCCCGTCGTATGCTGGACAAGCTCAAGGCATTTGATCTGCAGTACATTGAACAACCCTTGGAGCTCGATGACCTGCATGGCCATGCCGAATTGCGGCGCATGCAGCCCATCCCGGTGGCGCTGGATGAGTCGGCTTACACGCTGGCCGATGTGGGCAATATCGTCCGGTCCTCAGCGGCCGATGTGATCCTGCTGGACCCGCACGAGATAGGCGGCCTGTGGCAAACCATCAAGGCGGCCGCGATCGCCGAATCGGTGGGTATACCGGTGACCTTGCACAGCGGTGGCGAGCTGGGGTTCTCGCAGGCGGCCTATGTGCATCTCGCGGCCAGTATTCCGAACATGACGATTGCCATTGATTCTGAGCGCGCCTACCTGTCGGACGACGTGGTGATGGCCCAGCCACCGTTGATCGATGGTTGCTTTGCGGTGCCTGAAGAACCGGGGCTGGGGGTGGCCCCCGACTTTGCAAAAATCGAACGCTACCAGACCTCCCTTATCCAGGGCGCTTACCTGGATGCCAGTCGGCCAGGCTGGTTCTCGACGAAACCTACTTATTAACTCCGCTTATTCATCCCGCTGATTGCTCCCACTTTTTCATGGCATCTTCATCACAAAGGAAGCACACATGTTCGTTCGAACCTTAAAACGCATTTGCCACAGCATGTTGATCGCCCTGGCCTTGGGCTCGGGTGTGGTATCGGCCCAGGCCTGGCCTCAAAAGCCGATCAAGATCATCGTGCCCTACACCGTTGGCGGGGCCTCTGACATCACGGCGCGCCTGATGGCTGATCGTTTTTCGGCTAAATTTGGGCAGCCGGTCACGATCGACAACCGCGCTGGCGCCAGCGGCACCATTGGCACCGAGATGGTGGCCAAGGCAACGCCTGACGGCTACACCCTGCTGTTTGTCGCAAGCTCGCACGTGGTGAACAAAGCCCTGTTCCCAACGCTGGGCTATGACCCGATCAAGAACTTCAGTCCCATCACCCACACCGCCAATGTGCAATTGGTGATGGTGGTGCCAGCCAGCCTGCCGGTGAATTCGGTGGCTGAAGTTATCGCCCTTGCCAAAGCCAAGCCCGGCAGCCTGAGCTATGCGTCCTCGGGCAGTGGCAGTAACCCCCAGTTCTTTGCCGAGATGTTCAAACAAGCCGCAGGCATCGACATCCTGCACGTGCCCTACAAAGGCAGCACCGCGGCCCATGCAGACCTGCTGGCTGGGCGGACACAGATCATGTTTGATGCGCTCGCATCGGTCGGCCCTCACGTGAAAAGTGGCAAGCTCAAACTGCTGGCAGTGGCCGGACCAGTGCGTTCCGGTCTGTTGCCAGACGTGCCCACCCTTGCCGAGGCCGGCTTGCGCGGCTTTGGCGCCACCTCATGGGGTGCACTGCTGGCACCGGCGGGCACACCCAAGGCGGTGATTGACCGTCTGTACCAGGAGTCGGTTGCCAGCCTCAATAGCCCAGACATCAAAGAACGCCTGGGCGCCATGGGTGCTGAGGTCGTCGCCTCGACCCCGGAGCAGCTGGCAGAGTTGATGGTTCGTGAGGAGGCCCGTTACTCCAAAATGGTGCGTGATCTGCGGATCACGCCCGATTAACACCCTGCCTGGATAAGCCCATGCCTGACGCACATCTGATCGCCCTGGACTGGGGCACCTCCAACCTGCGGGCCAGCCTGCTCGATGCTCATGGCCAAGCCCTAGAGACGCGCAGTGCCCCGGGTGGGGTGATGGCGGTCAAGGATGGCCAATTTGCCCAGGCGCTGCTGGCGCTTTGCGGTAACTGGCTGGCGCAGACCATCTGCCCGCTGGTGGCCAGCGGCATGATCGGCAGCCGCCAGGGCTGGCGTGAGGCCCCTTACCTGGATGCACCCACCCCTCTGGCGCAGGCGGCGCAGCAGTTCATTACCGTGCCGGTACCACTGGCCGATGGCGGCCCTGCGCGTTTGCTGCACATTGCGCCGGGCCTGCGCTGCCTGGACAGCGCCGGCGAGTTTGACGTGATGCGCGGTGAAGAAACCCAAATCTGGGGTGCCGGCCTGGCCGAACACAGCTGCTGCGTCTTGCCGGGCACGCACAGCAAGTGGGCCTGGCTGGGCGAGGGCGGCGCGATTCGTCACTTCAAGACTTTCATGACCGGCGAGCTCTACGGCCTGCTGACCCAGCACAGTATTTTGGGCCGGTTGATGGTGTTGGGCACGGAGCCCAAGGCGCTGCAGACCGACGCCTTGCTGGCCGGGGTCCGATTGGGCCTGCGCGGCCATGCCGAGCTGCCGCACACCCTGTTTGCAGCGCGTACCGCCGGCCTGATGGGTCGGCTCGCGCCCGAGGCCTTGCCTGACTTCTTGTCGGGCATCCTGCTCGGGGCTGAAATTGGTGGCGCCACCGCTGGCGCCGAGCCGCTGCAGCACATCACCCTGATTGGCGACGAGGCGCTGTGTCAGCGCTATGTGCTGGCGCTGGAGGTGGCCGGCCTGGGCGTCAGTCGCGCGGCCGACGGCGCCACCACCCGGGGCCAGTGGCTGCTGGCCGGCGCCGCTGGGCTGCTCGGGGCGGCCGTATGAGCGCGCTGCTGCAGCGTTTGCTCGCCAACCCGGTGGTGGCGATCCTGCGTGGCGTCACCCCCGACACCGTGCTGGGCGTGGCCCAGGTGCTGCTCGACGCTGGCTTTCGGGTGATCGAGGTGCCTCTCAACTCACCTTCGCCGCTGGTCAGCATCGAGGCTTTGGCGCGCGAGTTTGGCGCCGAGGTGCTCGTGGGTGCCGGCACCGTGCTCAGCCCGGCCCAGGTGGACGACGTGGTGGCGGCGGGCGCCCGGCTGGTGCTCTCGCCCAACTGTCACGCGCCGGTGATCGCGCAAACCCTGTGCCATGGCGCGTTGGCGATGCCAGGTGTGGCCACGCCCTCTGAGGCGTTTGCCGCGTTGGCTGCCGGCGCGCAGACGCTCAAGCTGTTTCCGGCCGATGTGCTGGGCACGGCCAGCTTCAAGGGCTGGCGTGCGGTATTGCCCGCGGGCACACCGATGTTTGGCGTGGGCGGCATTGGCGTCGACAACCTGGCCAGCTTTCGCCAAGCAGGTGCCGCTGGGGTCGGTCTGGGCTCCTCCCTGTATGTGCCCGGCATCGGGCTGACTGAGCTGGCGCAGCGCGCCCGGCAACTGCTGGCGGCCTGGCAGATGGCGGCTTGAGCCGGGGATGCCTAAGGTGCTCGACGCTGGCGGGCGATGAAATCTGTCATGGCCTGGAAAAACTGCGCACGGGCCTCGGGGGTGGCACCCAGCGAGGCGCCCAGAGTCTGACCACTGCCCCAGGTGGCGCGCTGCTGGACCAAGGGTCCGAAGTAGGCGTTGTGCGCCATGTTCTCAAAATAGGCGATCTCAATTGGCGCACTGCGGGCCTTGATGCTGTCTACCCAGGTCAGGGGGTTGGGCGTCATTTCAGCCGGGCCACTGGTGTTGTTGCAACGCTCGGCCGTGCCCGTGGGTGCGAGTTCAAAACGGATGTTGAAGCGGCAGGGGTCGCTCAGCAGCCAGCGCATCATCTTGGGGTCAGACGCACCAAAGTCATCGAGCCGGCCAAACGCCAACATCAAGGGCACCCTGGTTTGATCGGGAAGACCAAGGCCGACCGGTGTGATGCCTTCGGCAATCACGCCGCGCACATGCTGCGGGTCCACCATGGCTGCCAGATTGGCCGCCACCGCCGCGCCGTTGGATATGCCAAAAATATAAATCTGCCGGGTGTCGATGTCCTTGCGCTGGATCGCCCACTGGTAGGCGGCCCAGGCGGTGCTGAGCAGCATGCGCTGGCGCGCCTCGTTGCTCACCTGGCGTGCCCAGAACAAGGAACCGCGCCCGGTGAAGCGGTTCATGTCGTAGGCGTCAAAGGTCAGGGTCGCCATGCCGTGCTCAAAAAATGCCTGGTCTGAGCCCAGTACGTCCTTGATGCCACCACCGCCGTGCAGGCTGATCATGAGGGGAGGCTTGACTGAATTTTGCGGCAGGCGAAAGCGCACCGAAGCCTGGCAGGGGTCAAAGCCCGCCAGTGTGCCCTGCACGGTATGCAGTCCCGGCCGAAGGACTTGCAACTGGGCCTGGCCCTGCTGCTCGGGCCGGCAGTCTGCGGCGCCGAGCTGGGCGTGGGCCGGCATCAGGCCCAACAGGGCGAGTAGCAGGGCCAATAGTAGGAGTAGGGGCAGGGGCAAGGGCAGGGTGCCAAACAGCATGTGCATGCCACTATCCTACTGGCCAAGGGCCGTGCCCGGGCCCGTCTGGTTGGGCAACAGGGCCGCCAGGCTCTGCACCGGGCGGCGCAGTGTCGGGTCAAACGGGTTCAGTCTGGGGCCGATGGCCAGCGCCTCGCGCTGCAGCAAATCCACCACCACTGGCAGTCGGTCGGCGCTCAGGCGCCCGGCAATCGTGCCCACGCTCAGGGCCGCCACTGCGCGGCCCTCGGCGTCGCAAATGGGCACCGCCACGCCGGACATGCCTTCGAGCAAGCCGGTGTTGCGCGCGGCATAGCCCAGTGCCCGCACGTGTTCGATCTCGGTGCGCAGGTAGACCTCGTCAAACATGCCCAGCTCCCGCACGCGGGGCAGGTTGAAGCGGATGACCTCTTCGCGTTCGGCCGGTGGCAAAAACGCCAGAATCGCCAGGCTGCCCTGCCCAATGCCCAGCGCAATCTTGCCCCCAATGTCGCCGGTGAAGGAGCGAATTGGAATGGGGCCTTCGCTGCGGTCCAGGCACACCGCGTCAAAGCCGCTGCGCGCCAGCAAGAAAATGGTGTCGCCCAGGCTCGCACACAGGCGCAGCACCGACGGGCGGCACAGGTCACGCAGGTTCATCGGGTTGCCGGCGCGCGCTGCCAACACAAAAAACGCGATGCTCAGGCGGTAGCGGCGGCTGCGCTCGCATTGCTCGACGACATCCTGGGCGATCAGTGCCTGTAGGGTCCGGTGCACGGTGGCCTGCGTCAGCCCCACCTGTTTGGCAATTTCGGTCACCCGCAGCCCGGCATTGGCTTCGCCCGCGAGCAGCCGCAGGATGGCAAAGGCGCGCGGCAACACCCCGACACCGGGGCCGGCCTCACCGGTGTCGGTGGCATCAATCTCATCGTTTAACGTATGTTCTTCTTTCATTGGCAATTTATAGAGAGTTATTTGAATAATATTCTACTCAATGGAATAAATTAAATATATCTCTCGTCTAATGGAATACCCAGTTGACGCTAAAAATTCTTTCACCCATCATCGATTCCATCTGGGCAGTCGTCATGGCGTGGATCGACCCACCGGCCAGCGCCCAGACTCGGAGTTGTTGATGTCTTTCTTGACCCTGTCGCATCTCAGCAAGTTCTATGGCACCCAGTGTGTCGTCGATGACTTGAGCCTGAGCGTGGAAAAAGGTGAGTTTGTCTCGCTGCTCGGGCCGTCCGGCTGCGGCAAAACGACCACGCTGCAGATGGTGGCCGGCTTTGCCGAGGTCAGTAGCGGCCAGGTGATGCTGGACGGGCAAGACATCACCCGCCTGGCGCCCAACCGGCGTGGCCTGGGCATCGTGTTCCAGAGTTACGCCCTGTTCCCCCACATGACGGTGTCGGCCAACGTGGCCTTTGGGCTGGAGATGCGTCGCATGCCCCGGGCCGAGCGGCGCGAGCGTGTCCAGGCCGCCATTGGCTTGGTGCACCTGGACGACTATGCCGACAACTACCCGCGTGAACTCTCGGGTGGCCAGCGGCAGCGG
>CALPLW020000066.1 GCA_943324505.2 Comamonas sp. lk | reverse complement strand
GACAGACCATCGACATGGTGCTGGAGCGGCGGCGCCAATCCATTCCCGCCGGCCGCTTGGGAACGACGGAAGAGTTTGGCGCCATTTGCGCCTTTATCTGCAGTCAGCATGCGAGTTACATCACCGGACAGAACATCCTGGCCGAGGGTGGCGCCTATCCGGGCAGCTTCTAACAAAGGACGGCGAACCATGATCAAACACATTGTTTTTTGGCGATTGAAGGACTCAGCGCATGGCAACGACAAAGCCAGCAATGCCCGCCTTATAAAGGCGAAGATTGAGGCCTTGCGCGGTCAGATTCCCGGATTGCTGCACATCGAACTCGGCATCAACGTGGTGGTGACGGACAGCAGCAGCGACATCACGCTGTACTCGGAGTTTGCTAGCCTCCAGGCGCTACAGGGCTATCAGGTGCACCCGCTGCACCAGGCCATCGTTCCATTTGTCGCTGAGGCTCAGACGGAGCGCCGGGTCGTCGATTTTGAAGTCTAGGGCCCGAGCCAGCGGCTGACCGCAGGCCGCAAAGTAATTAGGCATGCCAGCCGGCGCTGCAGCGTGGGCCAGTCGTGCCATGCGACACAATGCCGGGATGACTGCCGCTGTGTCGCCCCCCAGCCCAGCCCGACCGCTGACTGGCCCACAAAAAGCCCTGCTCAAGCTCGGCTTGCGGCGCGATATCGACCTGGCCCTGCACCTGCCGCTGCGCTATGAAGACGAGACCCAAATCACCCGCCTCAGTGAGGCCCGCGACGGTGACGTGGTTCAAATCGAGGCCACGGTGACCGCCAGCGAGGTCACCCTGCGGCCGCGCCGCCAGCTGCTGGTGACGGTAGATGACGGCTCTGACACCTGCACGCTGCGGTTCTTCAGCTTCTACCCCTCACAGCAGCAGGCGCTGGCGCCGGGCAAGCGCATCCGTGCGCGTGGCGAGCTGCGCGGCGGTTTTTTGGGCCGGCAGATGTTGCACCCGTCGTTTCAGACGGCTGGCGGTGAACTGCCGCAAGCGCTGACGCCGGTTTACCCGACCTCGGCCGGCCTGCCGCAGGCTTATCTGCGGCGGGCGGTACAAAGCGGGCTGGCCCGGGCTGAACTGGCTGACACCATTCCCACAGAATATTTCAAGAAAATCGGCCTCCAGCCCTTATGGGGATTGAAGAGTTCGCTATCATTTTTGCATCATCCGACGCCCGATGTGGCACTAGCAACGCTGGAAGACCGCAGCCACCCGGCCTGGCAGCGGCTCAAGGCTGAGGAGCTTTTGGCGCAGCAGCTGTCGCAATTGCAGGCTCGCCGTGCCCGTGCCGGCTTGCTTGCGCCGGTGCTGGCGCCCCAGCCTGGTCCTGGCGCGGGCCTGGCCGAGCGGCTGCAGGCGGCGCTGCCGTTTGCCTTGACCGGGGCGCAGCGGCGGGTGCAAGCCGAGATTGCTGGCGATCTGGGTCGGCCGGTGCCTATGCACCGCTTGCTGCAGGGCGATGTGGGCGCGGGCAAAACCGTTGTGGCGGCGCTGGCGGCGGCGCTGTGCATTGACGCGGGCTGGCAGTGCGCCCTGATGGCGCCGACCGAGATCCTGGCCGAGCAGCATTTCGCCAAGCTGGTGGGCTGGCTCGAGCCCCTGGGGGTCAAGACCGCCTGGCTCACCGGCAGCCAAAAACCCAAAGAGCGCCGCGCAATGCTGGCGCTGATTGCCAGCGGCGAGGCGGCGTTGGTGGTGGGCACGCATGCCGTCATCCAGGACAAGGTGCTGTTCCACAAGCTGGCGTTGGCCATCATTGACGAGCAGCACCGCTTTGGTGTGGCCCAGCGACTGGCCTTGCGCGCCAAGCTCAGCGCCGAGGCGCAGGAGCCGCATCTGCTGATGATGACGGCAACCCCGATTCCGCGCACCCTGGCCATGAGCTACTACGCCGATCTGGATGTCTCCACCCTCGACGAGCTGCCACCGGGGCGCACCGCCATCGTCACCAAGGTGGTCAATGAGAGCCGGCGCGACGAGGTTGTTGACCGTATCCGTGGTCAGCTGGCGGCGGGCAGGCAGATTTACTGGGTTTGTCCCCTGATCGAGGAGAGTGAGGCGCTGGACCTGAGCAATGCCACCGAAACCCATGGCCAGCTCAGTGCGGCGCTGCCTGGGGTGTCGGTGGGACTGCTGCATTCCAGGTTGACGGCGCCTGAGAAAAAGGCGGTGATGGCACAGTTCACCAGCGGCCAGATGGGCGTGCTGGTCAGCACCACCGTGATCGAGGTTGGGGTCGACGTGCCGAACGCCTCGCTGATGGTGATTGAACACGCCGAACGCTTTGGCCTGTCACAACTGCACCAGCTGCGCGGCCGGGTCGGGCGCGGCGCAGCCGCCTCGGCCTGTGTGCTGCTTTACAGCACGGGGGATGCGCCGCGCCTGGGCGAGACCGCCCGCGAGCGGCTCAAGGCCATGGTGGAAACTGGCGACGGCTTTGAGATTGCCCGGCGCGACCTAGAAATTCGGGGCCCGGGCGAGTTTTTGGGTGCGCGCCAGTCAGGAGCAGCACTGTTGCGCTTTGCCGACCTGGCCTCCGACAGTGCCCTGCTGGCCTGGGCCCGTGCGCTCGCGCCCGAGTTGCTGGACCAGCACCCGGCGCAAGCCGAGCGCCATGTGGCGCGCTGGCTCGGTGCAAAATCCGAGTACCTGAAAGCCTGACTCGGTAGATGCTGAGCGGCTTACGCCGGGAGCACAATAGCGCCATGACCCTGACCGAACTCAAATACATCGTGGCCGTAGCCCGCGAGCGGCATTTTGGTAAAGCGGCCGAAGCCTGCTATGTGTCGCAGCCCACGCTGTCGGTTGCCGTCAAGAAGCTTGAAGAAGAGCTGGAGGTCAAGCTTTTCGAGCGCAGTGCCAACGAGGTCACGGTCACCCATCTGGGCGAGGAAATCGTCCGCCAGGCGCAAAGCGTGCTGGAGCAGGCCGCCAACATCAAGGAAATCGCCAAGCGCGGCAAGGATCCGTTGACCGGGCCGTTGACGCTGGGCCTGATCTACACCATTGGCCCCTACCTGCTGCCTGATCTGGTGCGCCAGATGATCAAGCAGACGCCTCAGATGCCCCTGATGCTCCAGGAGAACTTCACCGTCAAGCTTTTGGAGATGTTGCGCACCGGCGAGATCGACTGCGCCATTTTGGCGGAACCGTTTCCCGACGCCGGGTTGGCCATCGCCCCACTTTATGACGAGCCCTTTTTGGCGGCGGTGCCGTCCAACCACGCTTTGGCGGCCCGCAGCAGCGTCAGCTCCGACGAGCTGAAGAACGAGACCATGCTGTTGCTGGGCAGTGGCCATTGTTTTCGCGATCATGTGCTGGAGGTATGCCCCGAGTTCGCGCGTTTTTCCAGCAATGCTGAGGGCATACGCCGCAGTTTTGAGGGCTCATCGCTGGAGACCATCAAGCACATGGTGGCAGCCGGCATGGGTGTGACGCTGGTGCCTCGGCTGAGCGTGCCCAAAGAGGCGCTGAGCGCCAGCCCCCGGCGTAAGCGCGACGAAGACCCCTATATCAAATACCTGCCCTTCACAGGAGATGCGCCGATGCGTCGCGTGGTGCTCGCCTGGCGGCGCAGTTTCACCCGCTATGAGGCCATAGCTGCGCTGCGCAATGCCATCTACGCCTGCGAATTGCCAGGCGTAGCGCGCTTGTCCTGAGGTCGCGGCTCGAATTCCGACTGATCGCCATGCGCCAAACCGCCAGCCGCTTGGCCCTGTACCTGAACCTGATCCGTTGGGATCGGCCGGCCGGCTGGTTGTTGTTGCTCTGGCCGACGCTCAGCGCGCTGTGGATCGCCGCGCGGGGCTTTCCTGGCTGGCACCTGCTGCTGGTTTTTACCCTGGGCACCGTCCTCATGCGCAGCGCGGGTTGCTGTGTCAACGATGTGGCCGACCGAGACTTTGACCGGCATGTGAAACGCACCGCCGGCCGGCCGGTCACAACCGGCGCGGTGACGGTGCCAGAGGCGCTGCTGCTGGGAGCGGCCCTGGCGGCACTGGCTTTTGGACTGGTGCTGACCACCAACGCCACCACCATCGCCTGGTCTTTTGTGGCACTGGCGGTGACGCTGGCCTACCCCTATGCCAAACGCTGGGTCTCCATGCCGCAGGCGGTGCTTGGGGTGGCCTTCAGCTTTGGTATTCCGATGGCCTTCTCGGCCGTATTGGGTAGTCAGAGCTTCAGCCTTGGCGCCATGGCCGCCAGTGTGCCGCCGCTGGCGTGGCTGTTGCTCCTTGGCAACTTGTTCTGGGTGCTGGCCTACGACACCGAGTACGCCATGGTCGACCGCGACGACGACCTGCGCCTGGGCATGAAAACTTCTGCCATCACATTAGGCACACGAGACGTCTCCGCAGTCATGACAAGCTATGTTGTATACCTGTCAATTTGGGCTCTAACCCTTGTCCAGTATGGGGTTAATGCTATTTTTTATATAGCACTCATCCCCGCGCTGGCGCAAGTGCTGTGGCATTACCGCCTGATCAGGGCGCGCAGCCGGGAAGGTTGCTTTCGGGCTTTTCGCCTGAACCACTGGCTGGGCTTTACGGTCTTTGCCGGCATCGCTGCCAGCTATGCCTTAGCCTGAGCGACCGGTTCAGGCTGCGGGTTTGACCGCAGCTGCCTTTTGTTTTTTCACCTTTTTCTTGGCACTGGCCTTTGATTTGCCCTTGGACTTGGCTTTTGCTTTGATGCTGGTTTGGCCGTCCTTGGCCTGCGCGGTCGTTGCAGCGCTGGCGGGGGAGGTCACCAGGGCCACTGGCATCGCCAAGACGGCGGCGCTGATCAAAGCGGTTAAGAGCTTTTTCATGGTTCGGTACCTGTTGTTGAAACTAGAAAAGTAAGTGGGTTGCGCTTAGCCGACGCCAAACTCTTGGCCCATTTCAGTGGCCCGGCTGCGCGCGGCGTGCATAGCCCGTATAAATTGCCCGCCGACGTCGGTCTGCGCCATCATGGAAATCGCCGCATGGGTGGTGCCGCCGGGTGAGGTGACCCGTCGGCGCAACACTTCGGGGGGCTCGCTGGACGCCCGTGCCAGTTCGCCCGCGCCGATGAAGGTCGACACCGCCAGTTGGTAGGCCTGCTCGGCCGGCAGGCCCATCTCGATCCCCGCAGCGCGCATGGCCTCCATGAAATAGAACATGTAGGCCGGGCCAGAGCCCGACAAGGCGGTCACGGCATCCAGCTGCTCTTCAGCGGCGAGCCAAAGCACATCGCCGGTGGTCGAGATCACGGCATCCACACGTGAGCGCTCGGCGGCGGTCACCGTGGCCCTGGCAAACAGCGCCGTGATGCCCCGGCCAATCAGGGCCGGCGTGTTGGGCATGGCGCGCACCACCCGCTCGCTCTTCAGCCATTGGGCGATGCTGTCCGTGCGGATGCCAGCCGCCACGCTAAGGTGCAATGCCAGCAAGGTGTGGGGGCAGACAGGATCGGCGGCCTGTCGAAACATCTGCGGCTTGACGGCCCAGATCACTAGGGCTGCCTCCTTTAGAAATGGCCCGGCCTCTGGCTGGGCCAGCACCCCGTGTTGCAGCAGCAGGGCCGAACGAGCTTCGGCGACGGGCTCCACCACATCGATCATCGCCGCTTCAGTGCCCTGTCGGACCAGGCCGCCGATGATGGCGCTGGCCATATTGCCGCCGCCAATGAATGCTATACGTTCAGTCATTTTGTTTGGGTTTCAGTGGGGTGGGTGATACCGATCAACCCACAAGTCTACCCACAGCGGCCGCGATCTTGGTTACGGCCCATGGTTCAGGCCACGGCCTGCCGCACCGCATGCTCCCAGCGTGCCATCAGCTCGGCTGCATGTGCCGGCGCCAGATTGGGTAAAAAGCGTCGTTCTGCACGCCAAAGGCCAGCCAGTTCATCGGTGTTGCGATAAACCCCGGTGGCCAGTCCGGCCAGGTAGGCCGCCCCCAGGGCGGTGGTCTCGGTCACGGCCGGGCGCACCACCGGGATGCCGAGCAGATCGGCCTGGAACTGCATCAGCAGGTCATTCACGCAGGCCCCGCCATCGACCCGTAGCTCCGCCACCGGGGCACCGCCACCCTGGACCGCGTCACGACTCATCGCCAGCAGCAGGGCTGCGCTTTGGTAGGCAATACTTTCCAAAGCTGCGCGCGCGATGTGGGCCGCGGTGCTGCCGCGGGTCAGGCCGGTGATGGTGCCACGGGCTTCCGGCTGCCAATACGGCGCGCCCAGCCCAGTGAAGGCGGGCACCAACATCACGCCCCCTGAATCCGGCACGCTTTGCGCGAGTGCCTCCACCTCGCTGCTGCTCTTGATAGCGTGCAAGCCGTCACGCAGCCATTGCACCACGGCACCGCCGACGAACACGCTGCCCTCTAGGGCGAACTCGGGCTGCGATCCGGTCTGGGCCGCGCTGGTGGTGATCAAGCCATTGCGCGAGGTCTGAAACGCGGCCCCGGTGTGCATCAGCATGAAGCAGCCTGTGCCATAGGTGTTTTTCACCAGGCCGGCCTTGAAGCAGGCCTGCCCGAAGAGCGCACTTTGCTGATCGCCAGCCACACCGCCGAGCATGATTGCATGGCCCAAAAGTTCTGGGCTGACCTCGCCGAACAGCGCACTGGATGGGCGTACGGTGGGCATCAGGCTCGGTGGAATATCCAGCATCTGCAACAGCTCGGTGTCCCATTGGTTGCTGTGCACATTGAACAACAGGGTGCGCGAGGCGTTGCTGACATCCGTGGCATGTACCGCGCCGGCGGTCAGCTGCCAGATCAGCCAGCTGTCAATGGTGCCAAACGCCAGCTCGCCCGCTTCGGCCTGAGCCCGCGCGCCCGGCATGTGGTCCAGCAGCCAGCGCAGCTTGGTGCCCGAGAAATAGGCATCGATCACCAACCCGGTCTTGGCCTGAACCATGGCCGCCATTCCGCGCGCGCGCAGGTCGGCGCAGGTGGGTTCGGCGCGCCGGTCCTGCCAGACGATGGCGTGGTGGATGGGGATACCGGTGCGGCGGTTCCAGACCACGGTGGTCTCGCGTTGATTGGTGATGCCAATGGCCCGCACCTGACGCGCTGTGATACCGGCCTTGGCCAGTGCCTCGCGGGCAGTCGCCAACTGGGTTTGCCAGATCACCATTGGGTCGTGTTCAACCCAGCCGGGTTGAGGGTAGATCTGCGGCAGCTCCTGTTGCGCCATGCTCAAGGCCTGGCCACTGGCATCAAACACGATGCTGCGGGAACTCGAGGTGCCCTGGTCCAGGGCAAGCAGGTAAGTCATGGTGGCGGGGCTCCAGTTGAAAGGGGTCGACAGTGCGATGCGACAGAAGGGGGAGTAGGTGCTTTATGCAGCGGCCAGGTCGACCCGAACCCCGGCCTCGGCCAACAGGGCCGGGAAAGGGTCGGGCGGCGCGAGATCGGTGAAGAGTCGGTCGATTTGCGTCAGCTTGGCGACCTCCACCATTGCATGCCGGTTGAATTTACTGCTGTCGGCTGCAAGCCAGACGGCCCTGGCGTGCGCCATGATGGTCTGAGACACCTTGACTTCGCGGTAGTCGAAATCGCGCAGGGTGCCGTCGGCTTCAATGCCAGAGATGCCGATCAGCGCAATGTCCACCTTGAACTGGCGTATGAAGTCAACGGCTGCCTCGCCAACAATGCCCTGGTCATGGCTGCGCACCACGCCGCCGGCCACAATCACTTCGCTCTTCGGGTTGGCGCTGAGAATGCGCGCCACGTTCAGGTTGTTGGTAATCACGCGCAGACCTGTGTGCTGCCCCAGCGCCTGAGCCACTGCCTCGGTGGTGGTGCCGATATTCAGCAACAGCGAACAGTTGTGTGGCACTGCGGCCGCCACCGCCTGTGCAATGCGGGCCTTGCCGGCAGCATTCAGGTTGACCCGTTGCTGGTGTGCCATGTTTTCAACCGTGGAGCCCGGCACCCGGACGCCGCCATGAAAGCGGCTCAGCAGGCCCTCCTCTGCCAAGAGCTGCACGTCCCGTCGCACGGTTTGCAAGGTGACGCCCAGCAGGTGGGCCAGCTGCTCGACAGTGACCGTGCCCTGTTCTTGAGCGAGGGCCAGCAGCCGAAGTTGTCTTGGGTGGTGAGTCATTAAAGCGAACTATAACGAACAATAAAAATATAAAACGAATAAATTCGAACAATAATCCGAGTTCTGCTTGTTGCCCATTGGATATTGTGCCCATGCCTGTCGCCTCAAACCCACTGCTGACCCGCCGTGCCGAACTTCTGGCTCGACTGGCTCGGCCGCACCACTATGACCTCGCGATTGTCGGTGGGGGCGCTACTGGCCTGGGCGTGGCGCTCGACGCCGCCGCCCGCGGGCTCAGCGTGGTGCTGGTTGAGTCGCACGACTTTGCCAAGGGCACTTCTTCACGGGCCACCAAGCTGGTGCATGGGGGAGTCCGTTACCTGGCTCAGGGGAACATCGCGCTGGTGCGCGAAGCGCTGCACGAGCGCACCACGCTGCTGGCGAATGCACCCCACTTGGCCCAAGCCCTTCCGTTCGTGATGCCATCTTACCGGTGGTGGGAAAAGCCTTTTTACGGCCTGGGTCTCAAGGTCTACGACGCGCTGGCTGGCAAGGCGGGCCTGGGCAAGACTGAATTACTGAGCGCGGCCCAAACAATGCGGCACTTGCCTACGGTTCAGGCCAAAGGCCTGCGAGGAGGCGTCAAGTACTGGGATGGCCAGTTTGATGACGCCCGACTGGCCTTAGCGTTGGCCCGTACAGCGGCGGCACGGGGCGCTCTGCTGGTGAACTACTGTGCCGCCGTCGATCTGCTCTACCACCAGGGCAAAGTCGCCGGCCTGTCATGCCGGGACCAGCTCACCGGAGCGGCCTACACCCTCAGCGCAGCATGTGTCGTCAATGCTGCTGGGGTCTGGGTGGACGAATTGCGCCAGCGTGACGGCGCTGTCACTGCCACCCCTGGCAGCCTGGCCACGCCCGCCTTAGTGGCACCGAGCCAGGGCGTGCACCTGGTGGTGGGCCGTGAGTTTCTTGACTCGGACGTGGCGTTGATGGTTCCCAAGACCGCCGATGGCCGGGTGCTGTTCGCTGTACCCTGGCTGGGCCAGGTCATTTTGGGCACGACCGACACGCCGCGCGCGGATCTGGCGCGCGAGCCGCTTCCATTTCCGCTGGAAATCGACTTTATTCTCAATGAGGCCGCGCGCTACCTGGTGCGCGCGCCTCGACGCGCTGACGTCAAAAGCGTGTGGGTGGGCTTGCGGCCCCTGGTTAAGCCGCCCGACGAGGCTGGCAGCAACACCAAGGGCCTGAGCCGCGAGCACACCGTACTCCTCAGCCAGAGTGGCCTGGTGACTGTCACTGGCGGCAAGTGGACTACCTATCGCGCCATGGCCGAGGATGTGCTGCAAACCTGTGCCGACGCTGGTCTGATTCCAAGTCGAGCAGCAGGAGTCACCACGCGGCTTCGGCTGGTGGGCGCGCAAACCGGCGAGCCGGGCGTCCACTCGGTTGTCGCAAGCCCAGGACCTCAGTCCTATGGCGATGAGCAAAATTGGCTGCTGGCGATGCCGGGTGCTGACGTGGCCCTTGCCGGGGGGCTGACTGAAGGTATGGTTCGCTTTGCGGCCCGGCATGAATACGCGATCACGGTGGAGGACGTGCTGGCCCGCCGTGCGCGCCTGCTGTTTCTGGATGCGGCTCTGGCCGCCAGTCTGGCGGTGCGTGTGGGCGAAATCTTGGAGCAAGAGACGGGTTTGGCGCCTCAGGTCCACGAATTTATCCAGCTGACACATCAATATTTGTGCGTAATTGTCTAAAAGCGCTTGACGAAGGTGGAAAAGGCTTGCACAATCGTGGGCTTCGCTTCAGAAACCTTTGAGCGAAGTATCTGCCCAACGGATGCAGCGTGAGTGGTTCATGCTGGGGACGACGGGTCCAAGACTGATCAGAAATGCGGTTGTATCTGGCATTGCCCAGAAACACCGAGGATTTGATGCAAGTTGGGAATATTTGAAATGATCCAAACAGAATCTCGACTGGAAGTTGCCGACAATACCGGCGCCAAGTCCGTGCTGTGCATCAAGGTGCTTGGCGGGTCCAAGCGTCGTTATGCCAGCGTTGGCGATGTCATCAAGGTCAGCATTAAAGAAGCTGCACCGCGGGGCCGCGTCAAAAAAGGCGAAATTTACAGCGCTGTCGTTGTTCGCACTGCCAAGGGTATTCGTCGCAGCGACGGTTCCCTGGTTAAGTTCGATGGCAATGCAGCGGTGCTGCTCAATGCCAAGCTGGAGCCCATTGGCACCCGCATTTTTGGCCCGGTCACACGTGAATTGCGCACTGAAAAATTCATGAAGATCGTATCTTTGGCACCAGAAGTTTTGTAAGGACGCGCCATGAACAAGATTCGTAAAGGCGACGAGATCACCGTGATCGCGGGTCGCGACAAAGGCAAGCGCGGCAAAATCACATTGCGCATAGACGACTCACACGTGTTGGTCGAAGGCATCAATGTTGTGAAGAAGCACACCAAGCCTAACCCCATGAAGGGTACGACTGGCGGTATCGTCGAAAAATCCATGCCCATTCACCAGTCCAACGTAGCGATTTTCAATGCTGCAACGGGCAAGGCGGATCGGGTTGGCATCAAATCACTGGCAGATGGTAAGCGCGTTCGTGTTTACAAATCCAGTGGTGAAGAAATCAAGGTGGCATAACCATGGCTCGTTTGCAACAACACTATCGCGAGAAAGTCGCGCCGGAACTGATGGCCAAATTTGGCTACACGTCCCCCATGCAGGTGCCGCGCCTGTCCAAGATCACCCTGAACATGGGCGTGAGCGAGGCAGTCGCAGACAAGAAGGTCATGGACCACGCCGTCAGCGACCTGACCAAAATCGCCGGTCAAAAGCCCGTTGTCACCAAGTCCAAAAAAGCCATCGCCGGCTTCAAGATCCGTGAAGATCAGGCCATTGGCTGCATGGTGACTCTGCGTGGCGTCCAGATGTTTGAATTTCTTGATCGCTTTGTGACGGTGGCATTGCCCCGAGTGCGTGACTTCCGGGGTATCTCGGGGCGTGCGTTTGACGGCCGTGGCAACTACAACATTGGCGTTAAAGAGCAGATTATTTTTCCTGAAATCGAGTACGACAAGGTCGACGCCTTGCGCGGTCTCAATATCAGTATTACCACAACGGCAAGAACTGACGAAGAGTGCAAGGCGCTACTTGCAGGTTTCCGTTTCCCCTTCAAGAACTGAGGTGACCCGTGGCTAAGATGGCTTTAATCGAGCGCGAACTCAAGCGCGACAAACTGGTTGCCAAGTACGCAAAAAAACATGCGGAGCTGAAAGCGACGGCGGGTGACGCCAAGCGCAGCGATGAAGAGCGGGCAGCAGCCCGCCTAGCGCTGCAAAAGCTCCCGCGCAACGCCAACCCGACGCGTCAGCGTAACCGCTGTGCGATCACCGGGCGTCCTCGTGGCACCTTCCAGCACTTCGGTTTGGCGCGCGCCAAGATTCGCGAAATGGCGTTTGCTGGGGAAATCCCCGGCATCGTCAAAGCCAGTTGGTAAGCGGTAGGAGACATAACTATGAGCATGAGTGATCCCATCGCCGACCTGCTGACGCGCATTCGCAATGCGCAGATGGTTGCAAAAACAACCGTCAGCGTGCCATCTTCCAAGGTCAAAGTTGCCATCGCGCAAGTTTTGAAAGACGAAGGCTACATTGATGGCTTCAAGGTAAGTACCGTCAAGGGCAACCCTGAGCTTGAAATTGCGCTCAAGTATTACGCTGGCCGCCCCGTGATTGAGCGTATTGAGCGCGTCAGTCGCCCCGGCCTTCGCGTCTACCGTGGCAGCGATGCCATTCCGCAAGTCCAGAACGGCCTGGGCGTGGCGATCGTCACTACGCCCAAGGGCGTGATGACTGATCGCAAAGCACGTGCTACCGGTGTCGGTGGCGAAGTCCTTTGCTACGTCGCCTGAAGCGTGACATTGAGGAGAAAAAGAGATGTCTCGTGTAGGAAAAATGCCGGTCGTTGTGCCCACGGGCGTGGACGTATCGGTCAAAGAAGATCAAATCAGCGTCAAGGGTGCCGGCGGCGCGTTGGTGCTGACACAAAATGCGTTGGTCAAGGTTAGCAGCGACGCTGGCAAGCTGAGCTTTCTGCCAGCCAATGATTCCCGCGAAGCCAATGCCATGAGCGGCACCATGCGCCAGTTGGTGAACAACATGGTCTTAGGTGTCACCAAGGGCTTCGAGAAGAAGCTGAATTTGGTTGGCGTGGGCTACAAGGCGCAGGCTCAAGGGGCCAAACTCAATTTGACTGTGGGTTACTCCCACCCGGTCAACAAGGATATGCCTGCCGGGATCACAGTGGCTACACCCACTCCGACCGAGATCGTGATCAAAGGTGCAGACCGTCAGAGGGTTGGCCAGGTGGCTGCCGAGATTCGTGCGATTCGTCCGCCAGAGCCCTACAAGGGCAAGGGCATCCGTTACTCGGACGAAAAAATCACGATCAAAGAAACCAAGAAGAAATAAGGAGTTGCAACATGTTGAGCAAAAAACAGCAACGTCTTCGCAGAGCCCGGCAAACCCGGATCAGGATTGCAACCCAAGGGGTGGCGCGTCTGACGGTGAACCGAACCAACCTGCACATCTACGCCAGTGTCATTTCTGGCGATGGCGGAAAAGTCATTGCAACTGCGTCAAGTGCAGAGCCCGAAGTTCGCAAAGAGCTTGGTGGCTCCGGTAAAGGCGGCAACGTGGCGGCGGCCCAGATGATCGGCAAACGCTTGGCTGAAAAAGCGCGAGCCGCTGGTGTGGAAAAAGTAGCATTTGACCGGGCCGGTTTCGCATACCACGGTCGCGTCAAAGCGCTGGCGGATGCAGCCCGCGAAGCTGGCTTGCAGTTCTAAGCAGATCGGAAATAAAGATGGCTAAAGTACAAGCGAAGATGCAGGGTAAGGCCGAAGGGCCTGAAGACGGCCTGCGCGAAAAGATGATCGCGATCAATCGCGTCACCAAAGTGGTCAAGGGCGGCCGGATTCTCGGTTTCGCCGCACTGACCGTCGTCGGTGATGGAGACGGTCGTATCGGCATGGGCAAGGGCAAGTCGAAAGAAGTGCCTGCCGCCGTACAAAAGGCGATGGAAGAGGCACGTCGTAACATGACGAAGATATCGCTCAAAAATGGCTCGATTCACCACAAGGTGATGGGTCAGCACGGCGCAGCGTCGGTCATGATGGCACCAGCCCCCAAGGGCACCGGCATCATCGCAGGTGGTCCGATGCGCGCGGTGTTTGAGGTGGTCGGTATCACGGACATCGTGGCGAAAAGCCATGGCTCTACCAACCCCTACAACATGGTCCGTGCCACCCTTGACGCCCTGTCACATGCCACGACGCCTTCGGCTGTTGCAGCCAAGCGTGGCAAGTCCATCGAAGACATCTTCGCATAACCGGGGCTTGAATCATGACTACACCACAAACCGTCAAGGTCCAATTGGTCCGCAGCCCCATCGGTTGCAAAGAATCGCACCGGGCAACCGTCAGGGGTCTGGGCTTGCGCAAAATCCGCAGCACCAGCGAACTGGTCGACACGCCCGAAGTGCGCGGCATGATCAACAAGATCAGTTATCTGGTCAAAGTGCTTTAAGGGATTGATGATGGAACTCAACGGCATCAAGCCAGCAGATGGCGCCAAGCATTACAAACGGCGCGTTGGGCGTGGCATCGGCTCAGGCCTTGGCAAGACCGCTGGTCGTGGCCACAAAGGTCAAAAATCACGTGCAGGTGGCTACCATAAGGTCGGCTTTGAGGGCGGCCAAATGCCTATGCAGCGGCGGCTCCCCAAGCGCGGTTTCAAGTCTCATTTGCTCAAGTTCAATGCTGAGGTGACTCTGACTGCGCTTCAGCGATTGGGTGCATCGGAAGTGAACTTGGTCACGCTGAAGCAGGCTGGCTTAGTCGGCGAGTTGGCCAAGGTGGTCAAGATCATCAAAACGGGCGAATTGACCATTGCTGTTACCTTGTCCGGCATCGGCGCCACAGTGGCAGCCAAAGCTGCAATTGAAGCCGCTGGCGGAAGCCTGAGCTGATTTGCGACTGGACGTATTGACTCGTGGCAACTAACGCAGCGCAACTGGCCAAAACCGGAAAATTCGGGGACCTGCGGCGCAGGCTCGTTTTCCTATTGTTGGCTTTGGTGGTCTACCGGATCGGGGCTCATATCCCCGTGCCCGGCATTGACCCTGCGCAGCTGCAGCAGTTTTTCAACGGCCAGCAGGGCGGCATCCTGGGCATGTTCAATATGTTCTCGGGTGGGGCCTTGTCGCGCTTCACCGTGTTCGCCCTTGGCATCATGCCCTATATTTCTGCGTCGATCATCATGCAATTGATGTCGTACGTTCTGCCCTCGTTTGAGCAGTTAAAGAAAGAGGGTGAAGCGGGACGCCGCAAAATCACCCAGTACACACGCTACGGCACCTTAGGTTTGGCGTTGTTTCAGTCCATGGGCATCGCTCTGGCACTTGAGAGCTCTCCTGGATTGGTGATTGCTCCAGGCTTTGGATTTCGCATCACGGCCATTGTGACCTTGACCGCGGGTACGATGTTTTTGATGTGGTTGGGCGAACAGATCACCGAGCGTGGTTTGGGCAATGGGATCTCCATCCTGATTTTCGGTGGTATTGCCGCCGGCCTGCCCACAGCCATTGGTGGTTTGCTAGAGTTGGTGCGGACCGGCGCCATGAGCATCATCGTCTCTTTGTTCATCGTGGTGCTTGTCGCGCTGGTGACCTTTTTTGTGGTGTTCGTCGAGCGCGGCCAACGCAAGATATTGGTCAACTATGCCCGGCGGCAGGTGGGCAACAAGGTGTACGGCGGTCAGTCTTCGCATCTGCCGCTCAAGCTCAACATGGCTGGGGTGATTCCCCCAATTTTTGCGTCGTCGATCATTCTCTTGCCGGCGACCGTCGTGGGTTGGTTCAGCACAGGCGAGTCGATGCGCTGGCTCAAGGACATT
>CALPLW020000065.1 GCA_943324505.2 Comamonas sp. lk | reverse complement strand
GATGTGGTCTTGTGTGACCGTTTCACCGACGCGACCTTTGCTTACCAGGGCGGCGGGCGCGGTTTTGATCTCGAAATGCTCTCATTTTTAGAGCAGAAAGTGCAGGCGCGACAAGGGTTGGAGGCCAATTTGATTCGCCAACCTGACCTGACAGTGTGGTTTGACCTGGCGCCTGAAGTGGCGGCGATACGGCTGGCAGACGCGCGTCTGCCCGATCGTTTTGAGGCACAGCCCCTGGAGTTTTTTCGCCGGGTGGCGCACGCTTATGGCCAACGCCAACAGGCCGACCCGGGGCGATTTGCCCGCATAGACGCGAATCAGCCGCGTGAGGCGGTTTGGCTGGCAGTGCAGCAGGCGGTGCAAGCGCGGGGCTGGTTGCCATGAACGCAGTGCCACCCTGGATAGCGGCACAGGCCAGCCAGCTGCTCACCCAGCGCGGGCACGCCTGGCTGCTGGCTGGACCGTCGGGTTTGGGTCAATATGACCTGGCCCTGGCCCTGGCCAGCGCCTGGCTGTGCGAGCAGCCCAGCGGGGAGGGCGCTTGTGGCCAGTGTGGCAGTTGCCATGCTGTGGCGGTACGCACCCACGCCGACCTGTGTGTTCTGATGCCCGAGACCCTGATGCTGACACTGGCCTGGCCTCTGGGCGAGAAGGTCCAGTCCGAATTGGATAGCGCCAAGCGCAAGCCCAGCAAGGAGATTAAGGCTGAGGCCATGCGCGACGCCATTGAGTTCAGTCAACGAACCAGCGCCCGAGGTCGCGGCAAAGTGGTGCTGGTGTACCCCGCTGAGCGCATGAACCATGTGACTGCCAACGGACTGCTCAAAACCTTGGAGGAGCCCTCAGGCGACCTGAAGTTTGTGCTGGCCAGTGAGGCGGCGCACCAGTTGTTGCCGACTGTGCGCAGCCGGTGCCTGTGGCACGCGATGGCTTGGCCATTGGCCGAACAGGCGCTGGCTTGGTTGCAAGGGCAGGGCGTGCCGTCGGCTCAAGCTGGTATTGTGTTGCGCGCAGCTGGCGGGCGGCCCCAGGACGCCTTGCAGTTTTTTCAGTCGGGTCGAGATGCGGCCGTCTGGCAGGCGCTGCCTGCGGCTGTGGCGCGGGGTGAGTTGGCGGTTTTTAAAGACTGGGCGCCGGCGCAGGTGGTGGACGCGCTGCACAAGCTATGCCATGACACACTGGCAGTTCTCGCCGGTGCCAGCCCGCGCTTCTTTGAGTCGGCGCAGTTGCCCAAAGCCGGCTCGCTGCGGGCACTGAGCGACTGGAGCCGCGCGCTGACGGCCACCAGCCGAACCGTGGAGCACCCCTACAACGCTGGCCTGATGCTTGAAGCCCTGGTGAGCCAGGCCCGCATTGCGCTCAATACCCGAGCCTGACTCGCTCCGACCCATGTTCACGGATTCACACTGCCATTTGAATTTTCCCGAGTTGCAGGCGCAACTGCCGGCCATCCGTCAGGCCATGGCCGAGGCCCAAGTGGACCGGGCACTGTGCATCTGCACCACTTTGGAGGATTTCCCCCAAGTCCACGCGCTGGCCTTGGACTATGACAACTTTTGGGCAACAGCCGGCGTGCACCCAGACAACGAAGGTGTGGCAGAACCCACTTTGGCCGACCTGCTGCGCCTCGGGGCCTTGCCCCGCGTGGTGGCCATTGGGGAAACCGGGCTCGACTACTACCGGCTCAACGGACGCAGCGTGGCGGACATGGCTTGGCAACGCGCGCGCTTTGACGTGCACATCGCCGCCGCCCGGCAATTGGGCAAGCCTTTGGTGATCCACACCCGCAGTGCATCCGTGGACACCTTGGCTTTGCTGCGGGCGGCCGGCGAGAACGGGTCGGCTGGAAGTGCTGGGGGCGTGTTTCACTGCTTCACCGAGACCGCCGAGGTGGCGCGTGCCGCGCTTGACCTGGGGTTTTACATTTCGTTTTCTGGCATCCTGACCTTCAAAAATGCGCAAGATTTACGTGATGTCGCCGCATTTGTGCCGCTGGACCGCATGCTGATAGAGACCGACAGCCCCTACCTGGCGCCGGTGCCCTACCGCGGCAAGACCAACAACCCGTCTTATGTGCCCTTTGTGGCGGCACAAATTGCCAATGTTCGGCAGTGCCCGGTCGATCTGATTGCGGAGCACACCAGCCGAAACTTTGAGACCCTGTTCAAAGGGGTCTTGGCGTGATACTCAATGGATATTTTTACCTCTTAAGTTACTTTAGAAAAGTTTTTTATCTAGTTGTTTTAATTGGATATTCTTCGATTTATGCTGGTTCCTACGAGGACTTTTTTAAGGCCATCAAGGAGAACAATGCTGCGGCTGTGACTGCTTTGCTGCAGCGTGGTTTTGACGTCAATGCCGTCAATCCGGCGGGCGAGCATGGGCTGTTGCTGGCGTTTCGGGAGCCCCATCTCAAAGTGGCACACGCCCTGATGGCTTGGCCAAAGGTCACGGCTGAGTCGCGATCAGCGCAGGATGAAAGCCCCCTGATGCTGGCGGCTTTGCATGGCTTGCTGGCCGAATGCCAAACGCTGATCCAGTTGGGCGCTGATGTCAACAAGCCCGGTTGGACGCCCTTGCACTACGCCGCTACGAGGGGCCACCTGGCGGTGATGAATCTGTTGCTGGATGAGCATGCCTATATTGACGCGGCCTCGCCCAACGGCACTACGCCACTGATGATGGCGGCTCATTACGGCACTGCGTCGGCGGTCAAACTGCTGCTTGAAGCCGATGCCGATCCCACACTTAAGAATGATTTGGGTTTAAGCGCCTTTGATTTTGCACATAGCAATAACAAGCTGGAGTCCGCGGCTATCATCAGCGCCTTTATCCGTGGCCGGCATCCCAAGGGGATCTGGTGAAACACAAGTCAAGTCAATTTCAATTTTATACGATGTATATTATGTTAATAAATGTAGATCCGTCTATTTCGATCAGGACATCTGTATGACAACATCCCGTGCCATTCACCCATCGGGCGCTACCCGGTCCGCTGCAACGCTGTTCGTGTTCATTGGCCTGCTTGTAGCAGCCACCACGGGCCGAGCGCAAACCGCCGATTGGCCGGCGCGCCCGGTCACTTGGGTCAACCCTTTTGCGGCGGGGTCAGCGGTAGACGTGGTGGCGCGAATCATCGCGGCAAAAGTGGCGGCCAATACCGGCCAAGGCATGAACGTTGACAACAAGACCGGCGCCAGCGGCAACATTGGCACCGACTTTGCAGCGCGCGCACGCCCTGACGGGCACACGCTGCTCTTGGGCTCACCCGGCACCATGGCCATCAACCCATGGCTGTTTGCCAAGCTGCCTTATGACGTCCAAAAAGATTTTTTATCCGTGTCGCAGCTGGTGTCATTTCCTCAAGTGGTCGTGACCAGTCCCAAACAAAACATCAAGTCCATCCCTGATCTACTCAAAGCGGCCAAGGCCCAGCCAGATAAATTCGCTCATGCCTCGTCCGGCCCGGGCACGACGTCTCACCTGGTCATGGAGTTGATCAAGGCCGATGCAGGGATCACGATGACTCACGTCGGTTACCGCGGTGGCGCACCCGCTATGCAGGCGCTGATGGCGGGCGAGGTGCAGACCGGCGTGGAGGGGCTGCCTTCGCTGGTCGGGCAGATCAAGGCGGGCGCGATCGTGCCGCTGGCAGTGACCTCGCTCAAGCGTTCGCCTCAATTGCCCGACGTCCCCGCCATGTCTGAATTCATTCCGGGTTTTGATGCCACGGCCTGGATAGTACTGATGGCGCCGGCAGCCACGCCGGCCAGCGTGGTCAACCGAATTGCGGCCGAAGTCAAAAAGGCGCTGGATGACCCTGGCGTGCGGCAGCAACTCGATGCGCAGGGTGCTACCGTGATTGGATCAAGCCCGCTGGACACCACTGGCTTTTTGCGCGGTGAACTGAGCAAATTCAAACGGGCTGTGGAGATTTCAGGCGCCAAAGCGGAGTAGCGCATCCGACGGCCGGTGGCCCCAACTTGCTGGAATCAGCGCAGGGCTTGGGCCACTCGCCACGCCAAGCCGAAGGCCTGGGCCAAACCGTTGCCTGGCAAATAGCCATCAGCGCCTCGGCCCGACAGACCTGCTGCGGTACCGCCAGCGGCAAAAAGTCCGGGAACAGGACGCCCATCCTGCCCCAGCACCCGACCGTCGCTGTCTGTCAGCAAACCGCCTTGGGTGTGCGACAGCGCACCGGTCACCCAAGATGCCTTTAAAGGCGCCGCAAGGACCCGTACAAACTCAGCACGGCCGAGAGGGTCGCGCGCCCTGCCCTGTGCGAAGCGGGTCACCTGCGCTAATGTCTCGACCAGCGCATCGGCGGGTACCTGCGCCAACTCTGCCAGACCGCTGATATCGTCAGCGCTCAACACGCGCCCAGCACCCACAGCCTGCTGGTACGCAGAATGGTTTGTCAACTGCGCCTCGATGGCGCCATCAAATACCTCCAAAACCATGCCTCGGTGTTGTCGCAGGACATGCGGAGCCAGGGCCGACGGGCCCAGGTCTTCCCGGACAAAACGGAGACCCGCATCGTTGACCATGATGCCACCCAAAGCCGGAATGGACATGCCCAGACGGGTTGCGCCGCCGGGATGGGTATGGCCCTGGCCTTGGTAGCCGTCCATGCCCCACAACTGCCCGCCCCAACTTCGTCCCAAGCGCAGTGTGCTGCCGTCCTGCGTCGGGGAGCCGTTGTTGAGGGCACCGGCCATGTCGGGGATGAACTCGGCCACCATCTCTGGGTCGGCAGCAAAACCGCCCCCCGCCAGCAGCAGCTGGGGGACCTGCAGCTGACGCTGGGCCAGGCCTCCAGGCTCGGCAAGCGTCAATAAAAAATGATCGCCCCGGAACTCAATGACGGGGAGCTGACGGTTGAACAAGATCGATGGAGATCGTATCAGCTGCTCGCGAAACCAGGCGTGAAATGACGCGCCGGATGCCGGCGTCACACTGTGAAACCGCAGTTGTTGATGGCCGGGCGCAACCATGTCGGGCAGGAAGCGAAGCGGCGCCTGGCACCGATCAAGCAAAAAATCCACGACCTGCGGCAAAGCCTGAGCCACGGCTTGACAGATGCGGTCGTTGACGCTGTCACCGGCATAGCTGCGCAGGTCTGTCAGCCAGGCCTGTGGAGAGTCGTCGATGGCCGCGGCCCTTTGCAGCCTGGATCCGGCCGCTGGAAACAGCCCACCGCTGATTGCAAAGTTGTTCGCTTGATTCGCCATGGGGTCGAACACGACCACGCGACGCCCACGGTCGTTGGCCGCTAATGCCGCCATCATTCCAGCGGCTCCGGCGCCGAGGATCGCCAGATCGGCCTGGGCCATCGAACTATTGCCCTCCCGTATTGAAGATTTGCACGCTAACCCCAGTACAGCATGGCATCCCGGCCATCCACCACCAACTGGGCCTGGGTGCCCACCGGCAGCAGGACCTTGGTGGCGACGTGGCCAAAAGGCAAATTGGTCAGCACCGGGATCTTGAGCTGGCTACGCAACCAGTCCACCACCGTCGCCAGCTTATAGCCGCGGTCATGCGGGACGAGCTTGAAGTCGGTGAACTGGCCCAGAATAATGGCCCGTTGTTGACCCAGCACACCGGCGTGCAGCAACTGGGTCAACATGCGCTCAATGCGGTAGGGGTGCTCGGCGACGTCCTCGAGAAACAACAGCCCCTTCTTGACCTGCGGAAAATAGGGGCTACCCAGCAAGGAACTGAGCACCGTCAGGTTGCCACCCCACAGCATTGATTTCTTGATGTCAAATGTGGCTCCAGGCCCCGTATTCATTGGCTTATTAGCTATTATTTTAGTAGCATAAGTCACCGGGCCTTTGGCGTCTGCGAGCTGGCGCCAGCCAGCGCCCTCCCCCTGCCCACTCAGCAAGTCGTCAAAACAGGCGGCCATGATCTCGTCGGGTAGAGCGGGCGCTGCCATACCAAAACCTTCTCCCAGGGCCGGGCCGGCCCAGGTCACGCCACCGGTACGGGCCAGCACGGCGCTCTGGAAGGCGGTGAAATCGCTGATCCCGACAAATAACATGCCTTTGTCGATGGCGCGCGCCACCTGCTTGTACTCAATACCACCCAGAATTCGCGTCAAGCCGTAACCACCGCGAGAAATCAGCGCCACATCGGCGCCACTGGCCGCCGCACGATGAATCCCCGCCAGCCGGGTGGCATCGTCGCCGGCAAAACGCAGGTGACTCGCCAACGCTGCCTCATCCACCTCAACCTGGTGCCCCATTGCAGTCAGCCGCTTGACACCTCGCCGAAAGGCCGCCTTATCCCTCACGGCGCCAGAGGGTGAATAGACGTAAATGTGCTTGCTCATAAATAGGGGTCAGATTCCAATTAATCAGCCTTGATTATCTGGTCCCTTGACATGGCTATCTTGACGGGGCCAAAGCGGGTGACTGCCGCCTGCGCAATCGCTTCGCCATGCTCCTGCACAAAATGGCCAGCCTCATCCAACAGCATGGGCGCCGGGCAGTGGCGGATGTCGCCCTGCAGGGCCGTCATCACCGGCAGACCCAGCACCGGATCTTGAGTGCCGACCGCCATCATGGTCTGGCCAGCCCACTTGTCGCGCCAGAATTCGCGGGCCAGCCTGGACAGCGCGGCGCCGTCAGAATCTTCAAATTCAGGGACCAGCGCCGGAAAAGCGCGAAGCGCGGCGCGATAGCCACGGTCCGGAAACGGTGCGTTGTAAGCGGCGCATTCGGCGGTGCTGAGGTGGGGATTGCCCCGGCCCAACAAGCGACCCACATTGAACTCGGGGTTGTTGGCGCACATGGCGCGCCATGCCAGGAAGCCACTTGACAGCCGCGCGTCGCCCGTGGCCAAAAGGGTGTTCATCGCCAGTAACCCCTGGTAACGCTCCGGCTGCGCCATGGGCAAGGTCAGGCCCAAAATGCCCCCCCAATCCTGCACCACCAGCACCACCCGCTGCAGGTCGAGCCGCTCGACCAATTCCAACAACACCTCGCGGTGCCAGGCAAAGCTGTGCGTACTGTCTTTTTTGGGTTTGTCACTCTTGCCAAAACCGATCATGTCTGTCGCCACCACCCGGGCGCCGGCCTGTACAAACACCGGAATCATCTTGCGGTACAGGTAACTCCAGGCTGGGTTACCGTGCAGGCACAGGTAGGTCACAGGCGCGTCGCGTGGCCCCTCGTCCAAATAGTGCAGTCGCAGACCGGCAAGGGCCGGCAGGTCGCTCAAATAGTGCGGGGCCCAGGGGTAACCGGGCAGGTGCTCGAACGCCTCAGACGGCGTGCGCAAAGCGTCTTCGCGCAGGGGGTGATGGTTCAATCGCGCCTCCAGACGGCGGTTTTTAAAAAACTCTTGCAGCAGCGCCGCACACGGCTCGGCCAATACACCGCCTTGCGCCTCAGTCTGGTGGTTGAGTTGCCGCTCGGCCAGCAAATTGATGACCGAGCCGGCCGCGCCGGTTTTGGGGTCGGTCGCGCCGAACACCACACGTTTGAGCCTGGCATGCAGCATGGCACCGACGCACATGACGCAGGGCTCCAAAGTCACGTACAACACGCAGTCGTCGAGCCGGTAATTGCCCAGTGCCTGGGCTGCGGCGCGCAAGGCCACCATTTCGGCGTGTGCGCTCGGGTCGTGGCTGCCAATCGGCGCGTTACCACCCTCCCCGACCACCCGACCCCGGTGCACCACCACTGCGCCTACAGGCACTTCGCCGGCCGCGCCCGCCAAACGAGCCTGCGCGATCGCCAGGCCCATGGCCTCCTCGTCAGTCATTCTGATCGGGTGCTGGCTCGGCCATACCCAGCCGAGACATCCAGCCGGCCAAGGCCCGCTCATGGTCGTTGCCACTGGCGTAGAGGGCATGCAGTTTGGCGTGCGATTCAGGCCGATGCTGGTTGAGCTTGAGCTTGCATTCCAGTTTGGTGACTTGCAGTTCAAACGCCACAATGCCGCTCAGCATTTTCTGGGTATAGCCCTCGTCCAGGCCCCGCCACTGGGCGGCATAGCCGGGCTCATGATCGGCAATCAGGTGTTTGAGCAACACATCCTTGTCCTCTGGCAGGTCAATCAACGTGGCTTCCACCTGACAGTGCACCGCCAGGTAATTCCAACTCGGCACCCGGGTCAGGTCTGGGTAGATTTTTGGCGTCAAGTAGGCATGTGGCCCAAAAAATGTGACCAGCGCTTTGGGCCGGGCTTGCAGGTAACGCCAGTGGGGGTTGCCGCGCGCCACATGCCCGAGCAGCCGCCAGGGCTGATCCTGATCCTGCAAATTCAAAGGCAGATGGCTGACAAATGGAAAACCACTGTCATCCACACTGATCAGGCTGGCCAAGGGATAGGCACGGACTAGATCAGCCGCGTGGTGCGGCTGATCTGAGTTGAACTGAGGTGGCAGGTACATGGCAGCAGTCAATGGGTCTTTGGAGACCTAATTTTGGCAGGCTTTGAACCGCTTACTGCCAACCAGGATGTTGCCGCGACTCGGTTTGTGCAAAGGCAAACAGCGGCCTGAGCAAAAGCCAAGACAGGCATTTTGATCAATACCCTACTTGAGCATGGCGATCTGTTTGGTGACACAACGTAGAAGTATCCGTTAAGATGGCGCACGGCAGTCAAGGCTGCTTGATGGCCGACCAACGGGCGATGTGCTGACCGCAGGTGCAAAACTCAGTGGGTCAGGGTGAATTGTATTGTTGCTTTTTGACTTGGTGGACGTCAGCAAATCCTTGCACTCGTCGCCACAGTCCCGCCAAGGTACGGGTTGTTGTTTAAGGTCGAGCTCAAACTGAAGCAGGGAATGCTATTGGTTTTGCCGATGTAGGCGCCCTTCATCAACACATGCATGGTCGTGGTATAGGTCAAGAGTTCTGCCTTGTGGTCAACCACGGTATGGGCATGGTAGTGATAACCGATGCTGTCGTGGTCGTGTGCGCCGAAAGCATCCAGCGAGGTGCTATAGCCCAGCATGGCGGTGTCGGTGCTGCGATAAATGCCGAACAATGCAATGCCGTCGTAGCCAAAGCCGATCAATGGCGGATGTGTTCTTCCAAGGTAATCAGCGTCGTTGTACAAACCCAGGCCTTGCCCTGACTGATAACCATCGGCGTGGCAATGCGGACCGCCGCCCCCTTGACCGACATGGCAACCGCCGGCCGACAACTCGCCAGTCACATGCGCTGGAATCAGCGTATTGTTATACGTTGGGAACATGACCGAGCCGTCGATCAGCAGACCATTGTCACCTGAGGAATAGGTATAGACGTTCTTGGTCGCGGTAGTTCCGGGAACATTCAGCCATTGGTTGCTGGTAAATGTATTGTCGTCCACAGCAGTGACCTGGCCATAATTTTTCATCGGAATCTTCGATATGTAATTTTCAAGGCTCGAATATCGCGTGACCTTCGAATTCGTGTAGGCGCCAGAGCTATCGCCAGGCGGGTGCGGAATGTCGACCAGTCCATTTGGCGACGCCTGATTGCCATAATTAATGACGACCATGAACGGGTGATATACGCCGCTGGTGTCTTTTTCGTTGGTGAAATAGACATAGGGAACCAGATTTTGCCCTGGTGTGCCATCCGAAATGGAATTACTGACCAGCTTGCTTGCCAATGCCCCGTCCCGGAAGGCAGTATAGACATCGGGTGAGTAGCGCAATGTACCGCCGGCGGTTTCAACGGCTGTCTTGATGGTGGCGAGATAGGCATCTGCATTGACCTTGGTCGTGGCATCGCTGCCGGCGGTGGCAATTTGGTTTCTGTAGGTTGAACTGACGCGGACATAGATGCTGCCGCTGGTTCCTTCGACGGAACTCGTCGTCACCTTTGTGATGAACGGAGCCGGACCGTTGGTCACGAAGGTGATCGCATTCGGGTTCATGAAACTCGGAATTCCAAGATCAATCGGCGAGTTATACAAGTAAAATGGTGTGGCTAAATTCAACGCGGAAACTAATTCATAAACACCACCCAAGTAACTCACATAGTAATTGTATGCACTGCTGCTGAAGCTAGTATCTTCGGTCCACGTGGGTGTGTAGACGGACTCGCCATTGGTCGCCGTGCTGATGACGTAACTGTAGATATATCTCTTTTTGGCCTGCAATAATTTCGTCGACGAACTGTATTCAAACGCCACATAACCATAAGACGTTGATATCTTGCCTGAGTTATTGCGGAACTTTAATTTATTCGAATCGGTAGCGTCAAAATCGATCGAGTTGTTGGGGTGCAGATGGGAGTCGATCCGGAAATAACCGGAGGAATCCGACACCACCTGTACCAGCTTGCTCAGGTAGTCGTTGTAAGTCGAAGTAGAGGACAGGGTGGACGACGCTACTGCGTATCCTGTTGTGGCGCTGTAGGTGGAACTGATCGAGAGGTAATTGGACGCAGTGCCTGCGGTGGAGGCGTCGGAGATCATATACCGGCTGCGGTTCACAAAGCTGCTGGCAGACGCCAGGCTGGCGGGCTGGTAGTTGGTCTGGATGATTGAGGCGAACGGCGCCGGCGTGTAATAAATAGAATCGGTTGCAGCGCTAGAGGAAGTGCAAGCCGCCAAACTGGCGCAAGTGCCGCCCACACTCAGCACACCTCCAACAGTTACCACCACGTTGTAGTATGTGGTACTTCCCACAGTCACCTGCGGAATGGCAAGCTGATTGGAAGTTGCGGTGTAGGTGTCATAGGACAAGTAACTTGAGCTGGCCGAACCCACGCTCACAACCTTGCCAAGCGTAATGATGACATCGCTGTAATAAGTCTCACCCACCTTCACCACTGAAATGGTTAGGGTGCTCTTGGTGGCGTCATAAGTATCTGCAGCCTGCGCATTGAAAAAAACCGCTAAGCCGATCATCAACAAAAATTTTATTTTGTTCATACAGACCCTTCAGGATCAAAGCTTTTTTTTGTCGCGCAAGAATCGCCAATGAATTCATTACCCGCCACATTAATTCGGGCCTTTACAGCATCGGCCCTAACATCAGTGGTAGCCTGAATGACATGCTGTCTGATTCTGACTATACGCATTTCGTTGACTTTGTACAAATTAAATGCGATTGATGTAAATGCGGAGAAATTTGTGACATTCAATACCAGTATTCTAAGTGCGGAAACGGATTGGATTCACTGAATTTTCGAAAATTGAAATGTACCACAAAAGAAATGCGACGGTCGTCTTCCTTTTTTATTTTGAAGGGAAGAACCACATGCGGCATAAAGCTGTCGAACAGTACCAAGTTGCCTACTTTGTAAGGCACCTTGACGCGAAGCTTTTTAGACCGCGGGCTATACCCGTCGCGCTTGTAAAAGCCGTCTAACTCGTGCGCCAATATCCGTTGGCGCCAGATGTCAAGGTCGCCACCACGGTCCTTGGTGTATTGCGCTGTGCGTTTGACTGACACCACGCAGGAATAAGCTCGAGTCTTTTCCTCAAAAATACTGGCCGGGTATTGCAACAGCCCCTCAGTATCGGTGTGGATGTTGTACAAATCCCAGCTGTGCAGCTGCAAGTTAAATCCACCAACTTGAAAATACTTTTTGTCTCGCGGCACCACCGGCAGGGTGTCGGGTTTCATTCCCGAGTGGGTTAGGATCAAGCGCCCTGCATCGGCAATGATGCCAGCCGCTTCGGGAAATTCTTTAAGCAAGTATTTGTTATGCCTGTCGGCAAAGCGGTAATAGCTCTCGTTAAGCCCAGCCTCAATCATGCCGTAATAGGCTGCCATTTGGCCGTAGGTGGGCTCCACATCGGAGCCAAAAATGTCCAGGTTATCGAAGATTTTTTTTTCCCAACGGGCACATACCTCCGCGCTCAGGTAGCTTTCCCAAACGACGTAATCATTGGTGAAGAGTTTTTTCATTCATGGTCTCCAGCAGTGTCCGCAGATGAGCGGCATAGGCACACTGGAGCGGACTCGGTGTACCATTCTTGTGCCGCCAGAACGGCTACAGACAAACCCTAGCGCCTCTTTATCGCACACTCCATGCAGATCTCAAAGAAAAAACTCCTCGAACACCTTAGCCAAGAAGTTTATTGCCACCTGGGGGTGTCGCCGGTCCATGGAATCGGTGTTTTTGCGATGCGATCTATTCCAAAAGGCGTCAATCCCATGCGCTCGCGCCTTAAGTTTGACGAAATTGCCTATACCCATAAGGAAATCAAGGCCCTGCCCCGCAGCGTGCGCAAGGAGATCGAGATTTTTTGCTATTACGACGAAGAGCATGTCTTTGTACCCGAGATCGGGCTCAACGCCATGAATATGGCGGTCTACCTCAATCACTCCAAATCACCCAACGTTGTGTACAAGAAAAACGGCCAGCTCACCACCCTGCGCGCCATCAAAAATGGTGAAGAGCTGATGATGGATTACGACATCAATTTCGGCGCCGTCCACACCTTTGACTAAGCTTGTCTTGGCATTCTTTCATGTGCCTGAGTTGCGGTAGATCTGGTTCCATTCCGAAGGTTTGAAGTCGGTGTGCAAGGGCGACGTTGGGTCGAGGGCGAGCGCGTGTTCCGGTGAGGTCAGCGCCAGTCCATAAATAGGCTCGAAATCGGTCACAAACAGGGATTTGTAACCATAGTCACCTACGGGGCCAAGGTTGTAGTATTTGAACCCATGCTTGGCCGTCCAGCGCGCCGCAAGCAGACACGCATAGATGCCGGGTGAGCGGTTTTTGTAGTGGGTATTCCACTGACAAAAGCTGCCATAGACCTGATCGCGTTCTTGCAGAATGATAGACACGTCGCTCAGCACCAAGTCGCCATTGTCCGCATGCACTTGCAGCACCAGCACGTCGAGGTTGCGCACATAGTCTACAAACCCCTCGATCTCTTGTGCATGGATCTCATAGGCGTCAAAGTGCTCGCTACCGAGCGCAAAAACCTGCTCTGACGTCATAGCCTTTCCGGCAATCACCTGCTCCGTTACGCTAAAACGCTTGTTCAGTTGATCGAGTTCCTTGAACTTTCGTGCCCGACGTTGATCACTCCAAAAATCGTCAGACCCGGTATGCGCCAGGCCGTATTTGTCATTGATAGGAACGCCGTAATTTCCCTCAGGAGGCAGCGCATAGACGATGAAGGGTTTACGCGCGACAGCGAGCATTTCGGGAGTGACATCAATATAGGGGCACAGCCCATCCCAGCGGCTGGTGTAGTACTGCGTTTCCTCATGGAAGCTTTCCACGCAGAGGTTGTCTGCTGTCCAGCTTTGGTGTTTCAGCGTTTGGGAGGGTTTTTCGTTTGACGGATGAGCCCAGCGCGCGCTTTGGTGTGCCTCTGCCCCAGGGGGATAAAAGTCGCTGTTCATGCCTGAGTCTTCTTGGATGCGCCGTTATGCAGCAGAGGTGCCAAGTCGAAGTAATACGAGTCAACGCGATAGTTCGCAGTCAAAAATTGGGGATCGATTTTGCTTAGCCCCTTCACTGCTTCGCTCATTTGCCTAAGATGGTTGGATGCCTCACTGGCAGGATCTTGCAATTGGCTTTCGTACATCGGCATCAAGGGACAATCGATGTCGAAGAAAAAAGCCTTGGTTTTGGGATTAAACGCCAGTGGATAAAGCTTGCAGCTAAGCGGCTTTGCATCGCCCAGCGTACAACCGGCGTCGCCTAAGTGCTCGCAACTGTTCTCGATGCAAACGCTGCCCAGACCTTTTTTCTCTTCCCTGGTGAGCGTTACTTCCAAAGGCGGAAAGCCGGGGTCCACGTGGCAGCAACGTTGACACGTCGCGCAATGATCAAACAGCATGTGTTGCTGCGGCGCGGATGCGTCGTGTTTTTAAACCGCAAGAGTGTTCATTCAGGCAAAAACGCAACATAGATATTCTTGTGAATGGGCCTTGGTATTACCGCAGCAAGTATGCATGATTTATTTAGTTTTTTGATAGGGTAAATTCAAGCATTAAGTGACACACAGGACGACAATTGTTGAGGCCCATCAATAGCTTGTGCTGCCCGCAGCCGCATCAACTTTTGTGCGGCCAAGGGTCTTAGAGCACGGCGTGATCACCGCGCTCGGGTGCCACTTTGCCGCTGGTCAAGTCGGCATAAAAATCAAACAGGGTCTCATTGCCGGTAGATGGTGTGGCATCAGCGTCGTATTGACCGGTCTGCGGGTTCAGCACCAGCATGGACTCGGTGGCGTAATAGCGGCCTATGCGCGCTAACTCAGCCTTGTCCCCCAGCGTGGGGATCAGGCGGCCCAAGGTGCTCAGCACCGCGATGATGACGTCAAGCAAGGCCACTGGCACATGGCTGAACTTTGGCGGGCGACCCAGCAAGGCAAACAACTTGTCGCCCTGCTCGCGCGGTGTGATGGCCGGGCCGGGGCCACCAATTGGCAAGACGCGGTTATGCCGGTCGGTCCTAACCAGGCAATTGGCCAGGTAGTCGCCCAGGTCCCGGTCACTGATCGGCTTGCAGGCCGTCAGTCGCCCATCACCGAACAAAAGAAAAGGCTTGCCCCGCCTGACCCGGTCGATCTGCCCTGACAGCGATTTAAAAAACGCGGTGGGTCGCACGATTGAGTATGTGAGGCCGGATTCGATCAGCTCTTTCTCGAACGCCAGCTTGGCTCTCTGAAACGCCAGCAGCGGCTTTTGTACGCAGATCGCCGACAGCAGCACCACCTGTGTTACGCCAGCAACCCGAGCCGCAGCCAACGCTTGAACATGGGCTTGGTGGTCGATGGCCCAGGCATCTCGGGGGGACCCGGTGCGTGAGGCCAAGCAGGACACCAGCACATCAAAGCGCTCGCCGCAAAAGCCTTCGCTAGCCAGCGATACCGGGTCGGTGACAGCGCCAAAACGTACGGTTGCGCCTTCAAATAACTGCTGACTCGCCTCGGTTGTCAACTTGCCCTTCACGCCAGCGCGGGGCCTTACAAAACAGACCACCTCGTTACCTCGCTGTAGCAGTGCGCGGACTGTGGCCTGGCCGATGGTGCCGGTAGCACCAATCACGAACACACGCTTGGGCGAGGACGCCAAGCTGCTCGCCGTCAGCGTGGGGTCTGATGAGGGGGTTGTAGCTGCGGAAGT
>CALPLW020000064.1 GCA_943324505.2 Comamonas sp. lk | reverse complement strand
CCGGTCACTTGGGCGCCCCCTGCGGTGTCCGCGATCACGATGAAATGCTGTCCGCCTTCGCAGCGAAACGCTGTCCGCGATCAGATTGAAATCGGTGGCCGCCATCGCTGAAATACGCAGGCTGCATGGGGCTTGCCTCTGCGGGTGGGCATCCTACAACCCTAAGCAGAGGCAGTCACTGAACCATGACTGCTTGGGAGTAGTTGAATTTCGATTTAAGTCCGGCTACTTGGCCATAGTTCACCGTCCGCAGAAGATCCATTGCCGCCGATCACGGAGAAATTTCGTAAGTCATGTACGCAGCGGATCCGGTCATAGAGATTTGCGATCTGCCTGCTCCAAAGCAGCCGTTGCCACCTTGGGATCCACAGGCAGCTATGTGGCAAGCCTTTCGTCAAAGTGGGTACCCGCCATCGACCATCTGCAGTCCTTCGAAGAAACGCTTCATACCCGACGTTCGCTGGCTTGATTCCCACATTGAAGGTACGTACTGGTCCACAAGGTTTGTAGTAAGCCCGACCGAAATGGTGTGTCATTGCCTTGCTGATATCCCGGAGGAATGGGCATCGTGCGAATCTCGAGAGCGAAAGCTGCGGAACCAGACGTGGCCAGCAAGCAACTGTTCGGTGAAGCGGATAGCACGGCCGTTCCATTGGCCATATTTGGTTCAGTGCACACATGATCAAATTGGGCATAGACACTTGGATGAAAACTGTCCACCCAAGTGCAACCGTGGTTTAGTCACCTGTTGCACAACACGCCAAGACCTTGGGTTACCCTGTCACTCCATTGTTTGCCGATCCCGATGGGCACCCGTTCCCTCGACCGGCGGGCTTACTTCTCGGTTACGCCAGCTTACTTCCTGAAGAGATTCAGCAGGGCATCCGCAAATTAGCGCAGGTGCTCGGAAGGACGACGTTGCCCTTAAGTCCGGTCCGGGAAGGCCTCTGATAGGATTCTTGGCGAACTACTTCCAGGTGCCGCCATGTCTGAACCGTTAGCTCGTGATGTTCCTTTGGGTCCTCTGGATGATCGTCTGCTCACAAGTCGGCAGCGGCGTCTTCGCGAAGTCATGCGCCTTCGGGGCGTTGCCGCAATTTTGACGGCCGACCCCATCAACATCGTCTACGGCTGCGGCGTGCGCAACATGACCATTTTTGGAATGATGGGTCCCTCGCGCTTTCTGCTTCTGTTCGCCGAGGGCCCATCGGTCCTTTTCGAATTTGGCGGATCCGAGCACTTGGCAGACGGCATGACGACTGTGGACGAGGTACGCGTGGCGCCGGGCATCACGGCAAACTCAGGCCCAGGCTTTCGTGCCGCCATAGCCACCTTCGCGGCGGAAATTGCTGCAGACTGCCGGCTCCATTTGGGATGCCGCACGGGCAGCACCGGAGTGCCCATTGAACTGGCGGTGGAACGCGTTGACTTTCTCGTGACCGATGCGCTTCGGGCAGAGGGACTCATACTGCTTGACGCGACTGAGGTGTTTCTGGATGCGCGGCGCATCAAGCAACCAGAGGAGATCACCGTGCTGCGCCAGGCCGTACATCGTGTGGAGCATGCCGTCGGCAGCGTAGAACGTGCACTGAAGGCGGGAGCGACGGAAGTGCAGGTGTGGGCAGCCTTTCACCAGGATTTGATTGCGCGGGGTGGCGAGTATGTTTCAACGCGTCTTCTACAAAGTGGTCAGAACACCTTCCCGTATTTCAGGGAGGCCGGAGAGCGGGTGATCAGCGATGGAGACCTGCTGTGCATCGACACCGATGCGATAGGCTACGGCGGGTACGCGGTGGACTTGTCCAGAACCTTCCTGTGCGGAGACCTGGCGCCAACCCCAATCCAGCGGACGCTCTATGGCCGTGCGCACGAGCAACTGCAGCACAACGCAGCGCTGCTTCAGCCGGGTCGCAGTTTTGAGGAGTTTGCAAGACTGGCGTGGCAGATTCCCGAAGTGCATCGTCCCTATGGCTACTACTGCCTGCTGCACGGCCTGGGGCTATGCGGCGAGCACCCATATGTGCCGCTGCACCGACCGGGGGTACCCTACCCGATGACCGGCAAATTTGAGCCCGGCATGGTTGTCTGCATCGAAAGCTATATCGGCGAACCCCAAGCGGCGCAAGGGGTGAAACTGGAGGACCAGTTTCTGATCACGGTCGACGGCGCCGAACGCCTGACCACCTATCCGTTTGAGGCGCGGCTGTTGCGCTGATACTGCACAACAACCGGTGATTCTGCTTGGAGGGTCCTCGACACAGTCTTGTCGCAGTAACTTCAGGAGGCATCTACGTGGAATCTCCACTATTCTTTGGTCCAGAATCTCCTTCATAGCCTTGACCAGCCAAGTTTCATCCTGGGCTAGGCAAGTTTGAGGGTTGAACAAGTATACGAAGGCAAACATACCCTGGGCAGATTGATTTCCACTTGGAAACCTATGAGATGACCGAAGTCCGAGGCTGACTTGCAAACTTTGGCCGGTCATGCGCCGTTGCTAGCAGATGGTCGAAAAAGCGGGTGCGCCGACCATGGCAGGATTGATTATTCGACGGCGCCGCTCAACACCCAAGTGTCATTTTTATCTTAAATGCCTTCCTTGCAAAAGGAGATCAAATGGAAGTCAGCTATGGGGCGCCACTCTCTAATGCCCGCACCTGCCCCACAACCTGTTCGCGGGATTGACCGCTAAGGGCACTTTGCCGAACGCCGCGTACGGCTTCTGATTGGAGTCGAACTGGGCAACCCGTAACCTGACTGTCGTGGACGGCTCCTGACAGCCTTCTGGAGTCGTTCACAGCCAAAACCCCTATGACTGCAACTGCTTAGGCTTGTACGACGCCCACCCTTACGCGTTATCGGGCTGCATGGGGCTTGCCTCTGCGGGTGGGCATCCTACAACCCTAAGCAGAAGCGGTCCTCCACAACCGACCGGCCTTGAGCAGCCTGCTTGCACTCTTTCGGACACTGAAAAAAGCCCGAGGCTTCGAGTTCGATTCCTATCTTCCCGCCTTTTATGGCTGCACTGGTTGACAGCATCAAGGGTCGATTGCGCACATTTCTGCTGCATCAAGAAAGAACGACGCACGAATGGAATCCGTGCATCCCAGCCTCGGAAAAAAGCAGACCTTCACTGTATAGGTTTTGACAAAACACAGCTTCTCAGCTGTGCCAGTTCAAGAAATGAGCCACAAATCCACTGCATGGGGCTTGGCAGTAACGATGCGGGTAGCAGAGCGATAGTCCTCCCGCGAAACAACCTCACAGCAGTCCCGAGTCCTTAAGGAACTTGGTTGCGACTTCCTCAATGGTCTTCTTATCGACATCAACGTTCGCATTGAGCCTTGCCATCGTGGCATCGTCCAATTTCGCCGACAGCGCATTGAGCAGCGGAGCGATCTTCGGGTTGGCCTCCATCGTGTCCTTGCGGATGACCGGAGTCAGGTTGTAAAAGGGAAAGAAGCCCTTGTCATCCCTGAGAACGACAAAATCAAACGCAGGAATCCGACCATCGGTTGCGAACGCCAGCGCGATATCGACCTGCTTTTCCTTCAACGCCTGGTAGGTTAGGCCACTGTCCATGCGACGCACGCGCTCCCGCGGGAATTCGAATCCATAGGCTGCCTCCATCGGTTTGAGCCCATCCGGTCGTGCTGCAAACTCGATGTTGCTCGCAAATGTAAGATTGGTTCCACCTTTGACAGCCCTGGCGAGGTCACTGAGCGACTTGATGTTCCTGGAGTCCGAATCCGCCCTGCGCATCACCAGGGCATAGGTGTTGTTGGCTTTGGACGGGTTGAGCCACACCAAACCCTTTGCCGCGTCGAGGTCCCTGACCCTTTTGTAGGTTTCTTCAGCATTGAGCTTGTCTGTCACCTTGTTGAAGGTAATCAGGGAGGTTCCAGTGAGCTCCCAGTAAAGATCGATCTGGCCGTTTTCCTGGGCCGCCCGCAAAACAGCACTGCCCATGCCGGCCTTCTTGCTGGCATCAATGCCCTTGGACTTCAACAACTGGGTGGTCATTTCGGCCATCAGTTGCTGCTCGGTATAGTTCTTGCCACCGACTGTGATGGCGTGTGCTGTTTGAAGGCTTAGTGCCACAGCAGCCACCGCCACCAGTTTGCCCAGATTCTTTAAAGCGTTGCGTATGTTCATTGTCGTCTCCTGTCAGGGTTGAGTAAAAGTAGAGCTATCGAAAAGGGGAAGTCATCGCAGCGGGTTGACACCGCGTGGGACCAGGTAGTAGGCAATCAGGCCCAGACTGAAATCGACCAACACCGCGAGCCCTGCAGTTGGAATTGCACCGGCCAGCATCATGGCCGGTTCATTGAGGTCGATGCCTGTGAAGATGAGTTCGCCCAGGCCTCCACCACCAATAAGGAACGCCATTGGCACCGTGCCCACATTGATGGCAAGTGCGGTTCGTACACCGGCGAGCAGAACATACATGGCGTTGGGCAACTCGACGCGCACTAGAAGTTGCATGGGCGTCATTCCCATGCCGCGCCCGGCCTCCAGCAAATAGGGATCGACACCGCGCAGGCCAGCCATGGTATTGCGCACGATCGGCAGCAGCGTCACCGCCCACAAAGCAAAAACTGCTGGTGGCGTACCAATCCCCAACCAGCTCATCGACAAGGCCAGGATGGCCAGGGAGGGGATCGTTGACCCGATGGTGAGCACCCGTGCGCCGGGCTCAGAAATCTTGGCGAACGATGGTCGGCTCAAAATGATGCCAACCGGGATCCCAACCAGGATTGCCAGGCCGCCTGACAACGCCGCCAACCCGAGGTGCTGCACTGCCAGATGCACGATGTCGCCACCGTAGCGGCGCAACATCTCCGGCAGGTCGATCCAGCGCAGCACGCCAAGTGCGACCGCAATGATGGCGCCCCACAGCAACCACTCGCCAACCTTGCTGCCGACACAGCCCATGGCCCTGCCGCTGACGGGGCGGTCGTTCATGCCCGTCCCCCGGCCTCGTAGGTCCTGCCGAGCAGGTGCCTGATGCGACGCATCTCCAGAGCCCCTACATGGCGCCCCTCGTCGTCTACGCAGGATAGCCACTCGACGTCGTTCTCGAACATTCTGGAAACGGCTGTGCGAAGGTCGGCTGCCACCGAAACGCTGGCCGCGATCGGGGTACTTGCATGCCCGCAAGTGCTGCCGGGTCCGAACGAACTCGCCGCAGTCATGAATCCGTGCGGCTTGCCCTCAGGTGTAACGATCACCAGCGCCGCAGCACCGGACTCATGCAACATCGCCTGCGCGAGAACCGGATCGGCGCCAAGTGAAAGAACCGGTGCATCACTTGTCATGGCGTCGGCCACACGAATCAACCCGAGGCGCTTGATGGTGCGATCGGCACCCACGAAGTCCGCGATAAAGGGTTGCGCAGGGTGGGCCAGAACGTTGTCCGGTGAGTCAATCTGCTCCAGCCGGCCAGCGCGAAAAATGGCAATCTTGTCGCCCATCTTGACGGCCTCATCGATGTCATGGCTGACGAACAGGATGGTCTTGTGCAACTTCTCCTGCAGCTTCAGAAACTCGTCCTGGATGGCTGCACGGTTGATCGGGTCGATAGCGCCAAACGGCTCGTCCATCAGCATCACGGGCGGATCGGCTGCCAGAGCGCGCGCCACGCCGACGCGCTGCTGCTGGCCGCCGGACAACTCCTTGGGGTACCTCTTGAGAAAGGTGGCTGGGTCGAGCGCCGTCAACTCGAGCAACTCGGCCGCTCGCCGGCGCGCCTTGGCGGCGTCCCAGCCGAGCAGGCGCGGCACCACGCAGATGTTCTCCTCGACCGTCATATTAGGAAACAGTCCGATCTGCTGGATTACGTAGCCAATCTTGCGGCGTAGTTCCACTGTGGGTATGTCGGTTGTATCCTGGCCGTCGATCAGCACACGCCCGCCGGTTGGTGTGACGATACGATTGACCATCTTGAGTGTCGTGGTCTTCCCACAGCCCGAGGGGCCGAGTAACACGCAGATCTCACCGGTCGGCACTTCCATGTCGATGTGGTCGGCGGCCACTACCTTGCGTACCGGCGTTTCGTATATCTTTGTCAGTCGCTCAAGTTTTATCATGGCGTGTCTCGTTGTCTGTGATGTCGCATGCGTCGCAGATGATTGACCAGGAGGCAGGCCTCACGGCCGGATGCCGGCAGGCGTGAGGCGGCGCTGCAGCCACGCGAGGCAGAAGTCAGCGGTGATGGCCAAAAGGCTCACCGCCAGCGCACCGGTGATCAACTGACGGCTGTCGGTCTGCGAGATACCTCGGCTGATGAATGTGCCAAGTCCGCCGGCGCCTATGTAGGCCGCAACGGCCATGATTCCGATATTCATCACCGCAGCAGTTCGTACGCCGGCCATAATGACGGGAACAGCCAGCGGGATCTCCACGATCGCCAGGCGCTGCGTTGGAGTCATGCCCATGCCCTGCGCAGCTTCCCGCAATGCCGGGTCCACGTTCCTGATCGCGGTATAAGTGTTTCGGATGATGGGCAGTTGCGAATACAACATGACCGCGATCACAGCGGGCAGGTACCCGATGCCTTGACCGATCGTCGACAGGATCGGGATCATCAGTCCGAACAGTGCCACCGACGGGATCGTCATGATCATCGAAGCGATGTACAACACGAACTTGGCGATGCGCTCGTTCTGGGTGATCGCGATGCCGATCGGAACACCGGTAATGATCGCAACACCTACCGCAACGCCGACCAGCGACACATGCTCCAGAGCGCGGATTCCAAGGAGCCCAAGGTTTTGTATGATGAACTGCAGGGTTTCCATTAGATGGCCGCCTGTCTCAGTCGCGGGGGACAGGCGCCGCCTGACGGGCGCAGCCTGTGTCGTCAATCAAGTGATGGAAGTGGCGAGTAACGGCGCTCAGGTCGGGCAACTGAGCGAACCTGCCCAGGGTCAACTCCAGTTCGACTGCACTCAGCACGCCAATGACCGGATCCACACACTGGTGCAGCTTGACGCTGAGTTCCTTCTCGCTCAATGGACTGGACGGACCTCCGGGTACATCGCCTATAGTTATCTCGAGCTGTACGCCGCTCTTGAGCCAGACACGAACATGGTCCGGCTCTTCTGGTGACGAGTCGGTGCCGTTCGGATCGGCCGGGTAGTGAAGCAGAGTGATACGTGGCATCAGGTCGCGCACTTCCGTGCGGCCGAGCGCATCGGGCAAAAAGTCGGACTCCAAGACGTCACCGGTGCAGAGCGCGTTGGCCAGGCAAAACTGCATGCTGAAGCGGGCCTGGTCCGCGGTCTGTGCATGCGGGTAGGCCAGCACCTGCGCATTGCGATCTGGCAGTTCCGCTTCGATGCGCTCTACCTGCACGGGGTCGATCCGGTGCAACTCGCGCAAGCGTAGCAGGCCGGCGATTGCGCGATGTGTATAACTACAGGTTGGGAAGCGCTTGGTAACCAGGCCGAACTGTTCGATCGCCAGGGGCGCACCCAGTTCGGCCAGCGCACGGTCGAAACCCGGTGCCGTAGCGCCGCCAAGCAGTGTCAATATGCTCCCGGGACCGTCGAGCGTGGTCTTCGACGCCGTGATGCCGCTTTGCGCCAACCGTGCTGCAAGGATGCCGTTCTTTGCCGCCAGTCCCGCATGCAGCGGTTTGACCATCGTGCCGAACTGCGACTTGAAGCCAGCAGCCATGCTAGTCGCGATACTCAGCGCAGTGGCGCAGGCGTCGCCGTCCAGTCTCAGAAGACGCGCGCAGGCGGCTGACGCGCCCAGCGTTCCGAGCGTCGCGGTGGAATGCCAGCCGCGCTCGTAATGTGCCATATTGACGGCTTTGCCGACACAGGCCATGGCTTCGTAGCCGACCACATACGCATCCAGCATGGCGCCACCCGATGCGCCAATTTCCTCGGCCAAGGCGACCAGGGCCGGCACCAGCACGGCGCTCGGGTGGCTGACCGCAGGAAAGTCATAGTCGTCGAAATCGAGCGCATGTGCCGCCGTGCCATTCAGGAGCGCTGCCCACGGAGCCGCGACGCGCCTGCCGCCAACGGCGTTGCACGGCCCGCTGCCCCAGGCATCAATGACCTGCCCAGTGCGCAGGGTAACGGAAGCGCGGCTACCGGCGAGCATGCAAGCCACCGTATCCTGAACCGCGACGCGCGCACGTCGCGTGGCCAGAGAGTCATGGTGCATGGGGCATTCGGCGACCCAATTGGCGATGCGTGTCAGTGCGTTGTCCATATGGATACCGATCAGCGGGCAGCGGAGGGAGAGGCAATTCGTTCGCGGGCCAGCAGTGCGCGTGCCCGCTTGATGACCGGCAAGTCCAGCATGCCGCCTCGGAAGGAAACAGCACCATGCCCATCGCGCAGTGCTTGTTCGAATGCTTCGACGGCGCCCCGCGCCCAGCATAGTTCGGCGACCGCTGGTGAGAACGCATCATTGAGTGCGGCGACCTGGGATGGATGGATGCAGAAGGCGCCCTCCAGTCCCATCGCGCACGCCGATCGAGCCAGACTCTGAAAGAGTGTGTGCTCCTCGATCGCGGCAATGCTGCCGGGCAGTCCGTAGGGCGTCAAACCTGCAGCGCGGGCCGCAAGTACCAGGCTGCGCATCGGATCTGTCAGGTTGTCTGGTGTCGGAGCGAAGCCGCAATCCAAAGCCAGGTCTTCCGTCCCTAGCGTGATCCCACAAAGACGTGCACCGGCGCCAGCAATGGCATTGATACGGCCCAGCGACGCGGCAGTTTCGACCATCGCAATGACACGCAACCCTCCAATGGGCATGGCCCGTTCGTGCTCGAGCGTGCCGATCATCTCGTCGATCAAGGCGATATGCTCCGGCCCCATCACTTTGGGCAGAGTGATCGCGGCCACGCCTGGCCGGACTGCGACATCCATGTCGCGCACACATGCAGAAAGTTCGCGATTGACACGCACGATGACGTCTGTGCCGCGTCCAGCCAGCGTGACGATTGCGTTGCCGAGCATGTCGCGGGCCTCGGCCTTGGATGGTTCTGGAACACCGTCTTCAAGGTCGAGAACAATCGCATCTGCAGCACGTGTGTGAGCCCGTTCGACCATTCGCCGCTGGTGGGCGGGCACGAACAACATGGAACGCCAGGAACGCCCAGGCAGTCGGTTCCCGTGCATCATTGGCCGCCCCCCAGCTCCGCGCTGGCGCTCATTGCCAACTCGCTGCGATGGTTCAGCGCCCACAATGTGGCCTGTGTGCCGTCGACCCGGCCGTGCACGCTAAAGGGGTGAATATCGAACAGCGGGCTGATGGCCTTGAATGCAAACGTCTTCACCTTGGCGGTCGACGCATGGCGACGTAACAGGTCCAAAAGCAAGGTCGCGATCAAAGGCCCATGTACAACCAGGCCGGGATAGGCCTCGCCCAAGCAGAATTCACGGTCGTAGTGGATGCGGTGGCCATTGAACGTCAGCGCCGAATACCGAAACAGGAGCACCGGGTCGGCGCTCAGTTCGCTGGACCACTGCGCCTGGGCGGGTGCAGGTCTGGCTGGCGGCGGCGCAGCAGAGTTTGACGCAGCGGCACGGTAGACGATATCGTGCTCTTCGACGATCTGGGCGCCTTGGTCACCATCAATGTTGTGCTGCACCTGGACGAATGCCAGCGACCCGCTCTGACCAGATTTGAACGCGATATCGGCGATGCGCGATACACGAGTCGCGTTTTCGCCAACGCGCAGCGGACGTTCGAAGCGCAGGCGCCCGCCGGCCCACATCCGACGTGGCAACGACACGGGCGGCAGGAAACTGCCGAGGCGTGCGTGGCCGTCATAACCAAGCTCCGATGCCTTGTAGGTTGGCAGGAAGTTCAGCCAGTGCCACAACGGTGGAAGCGCATCGCCAACACTGGGGGTATCGTCACGATCCAGCGCATGGGCGAGCGCTGCGACCCGCCAGGACGACACCGTGTCTCGCGCCGATTCCGTGCGCCCGACCCAATTCTTGAGCATTTGCTTCTCGGCCGGAGTCATGATGGCGCCCCTGCTGACTCCAGGCCAAATTCCGCGCGCACCGCTGCGCTGTGTTGACCCAGTGCGGGAACCGCCCTGAAGCGACCTGTATCGTGTTCACTGCGAACTGGTGGTGCAACCAGCATGGCCTCACCTGAGGGCGTGGCGACCGGCCAGGTACGCAACTGGGGATGTGCAAGCAGCGCAGCGGTGCTGTTGACGGCACCATAGGCGATGCCAGCTTGCTGCAGTCGCCCTTCGAGCGCAGCGCGCGGGTAAGCGGCGAACGCCTGTCGGATCAGGTCATCGAGTTGCGTTCTGTTGGCGACGCGGAGGTTGTTGCTTCCGAAGCGCGGGTCCTGAGCTACGTCGGGATCGCCGAGAAAATCGCAAGCAAAGCGGCTCCATTCCCTCTCATTCTGCACTGCGATCACGAGGGTTTCATCGTCCGCAGTCTGGAAGCCCCCATACGGGGCGATCGACGGATGGCTCAAGCCCACACGCCGCGGACCCTGTCCGGCATAGGCCTGGTGCAGCACCGGAACGCTCATCCAGTCTGCTGCCGTGTCGAACAGCGAGACCTGTACCGCGCTGCCGCAGCCTGTGCGCTCACGGGCTAGCAGCGCTTGCTGGATCCCGATCAAGGCGTTCATTCCGGCGCCGATGTCGCAGATCGATACCCCGATCCTTCCGTACTCACCTGGAGGACCTGAGACCGAGACGAGACCGCTTTCAGATTGCACCAGCAGGTCGTACGCCTTCATGTCTCGGTAAGGGCCGTCCTCGCCATAACCGCTGATATCGCAGGTGATCAGGCTTGGGTAGCGCGCACGCAGTTCGGCGGAACCAAAGCCCGCGCGCGCCGATGCGCCTGGACCCAGGTTCTGCACAAACACATCTGCCTGCGCCAGCATGCGGTGCATCAGAGCCTGGTCATCGGCATCGTGCAAGTCCAACTGCACGGACTCCTTGCCGCGGTTGGTCCAGACAAAATACGACGCCTCCCCATGGACGACGCTGTCGTAGCCGCGCGCAAAATCGCCACTGTCGCGCTCGACCTTGATGACACGCGCACCAGCGTCGGCGAGCCGGCAGGTACACAATGGCGCTGCCAGAGCCTGTTCGATCGATACCACGAGCAATCCGGACAAAGGCCCGGTTGCCGCATGATCCAGCTTCTGGGGAGAGTTTTCCCGCATTGAAGATTTTTCCTGTTGGTTCAGTTGTAGTGAATTCCCGACTCCAGCCGAATGCCGGCCCGATCGAAACGGCCCACCCACTTTAAGATCGGTGCGAGTCAGGGGTATTCTGGCGAACGGGGGAGGGTGTGGCAAACGATCATTTCTTGCTCCTCGGCGGAGCTAAACTTGTCTGATGCGCGCTTTTTGGCGGATACTGGACCGCACAGCGCCCGAGGTTGACTCCGCGGCTGTGACCTGCCGACCGGACTGCCCGACGGACACAAGAAAGCTCAAGAACCCACACACCATGAACCGTTCGCTTCCACCATTGCCGGCGCTGCGCAGCTTCGAGGCGGCCGCGCGCTACCAAAGCTTCAAACTTGCGGCCGATGAGTTGTTTGTCACGCCCTCCGCCATCGGGCACCAGGTCAAGCACCTTGAGGACCACCTGGGAACCCGTCTGTTCCACCGCATGAACCGCAAGCTGCAACTGACCGACGCCGGCGCCGTTTATCTGGCTCGCATTCGCAAGGTTTTCGACCAGATCGACGAAGCCAGCCGGGATGTTGCCGAGTTAGGATCTTCGGAGCGCTTAACCTTGGCGTTCCCACCAAGCCTGCTTGCCACCTGGATGATTCCGCGCTTGACGCAGTTCATGGAGCGGCATCCTGCAATCCAACTGCGATTTCTCGATACCTTGCGCCACGTTGATTTTGCAAATGAGCAGATCGACGCTGCCATCTGGTATGGCTTCCAGGATTGGCCGGACCTCCACACCGACCATCTTTTCGAGGAGCACCTGCTTCCAGTGTGCAGTCCGCAGCTGCTGCGTGGGCAGCATGCACTGCGCCGGCTACAGGATCTTCAGCACCACCCCCTTATCCATACGGAGCGCCGTTTGGTCAAATGGGGCATGGTGCTGCGCGCAGCCGGATGCCTTGACATCGACGCGGGACGTGGTCTGCGCTTCCTGCACTCGATCCAGTCGCTTCGGGCGGCGGCCGAGGGGATGGGCGTCGCACTGGCCGAGCGCCTCGGGGTCGCTGACGATGTCTCAGCGGGCAGGTTGGTCGTTCCGTTTGAGTTGCCAGTGCAGATTCGCCCAGCTCCCTCCTACTACTTCGTTTGTCCCCGTCGTGGACTCACGATGCCGCGTGTCCAAGCGGCGCGTCAATGGCTGGTAGAAGAACTGGTGCCAAAAGGCGCCAAGGTGTGAATTGCCTGCAGATCGCCAGCAGCGTGGCACCCGCTGCGACGCTCTCTGCGATTGTCAAGCAATGATCATCCCGCCCCAGCCCAAGGTCAAACCACCCTAGCCCAACTGCCGCTGCGCCAGACTCTGCATGAGTTTGCGCAGGCGTGACAGGCCCACGTCGTGCTCGTACAGGTGCTCACGCTGGTTGGCGTCGGGCTCCATGCTCTCCAGCATCACGCGGTCCTGCTCCAGCACCACCCAGTGGCGGGCTTCCAGGCGGTTGCGGTACAAAAAGCGCCACACATTGCGCTGCCAGCCCTGCACGCGGCGGCAGCGCCAGAAGAACACAGCGCTCAGGTTGGGGGCTATGGGCGTGTAGCTGCCGATGATGGTGAAGCTGCCGCCCGGGCCGCCGGTCTTGGGGTAGGGAATGGCCAGGCGCATCCAGTGGTTGCCGGTGTCGCCCCACTCGGTCCAGTCGAAGTTGACGTCGCGCTGGCCGTCTTTCTCGAACATGAAGCCGTGCTCGGTCTTGCGCAGCTTGAACTTGGCGCTGATGTCGCCCTCGGCCATAGAGTGCGACTGCTTGTGCACAAAGCTGCCGTGCATGGGGTCCATCACGTTGTCGGCCACGTAGCGGTAGTCGCCGCGCCACTCCACGTAGCACAAGAACTGGCTCCACTCGGGGTTGCTCAGCTCGTCGGGCAGTTGCAGCGGTGGCGGGGCATCCACATGGCCCCGGCTGTTGTAGAGCCAGAGCGCGCCATGGGCGTCCTGCACATGAAAACTGCGCGCGGCGCGGCTGCCCTCCAGGGTGCAGCCGGGGCTGGCGGGCACCTTGGTCACCAGGCCGTCGCAGCGCACCTCGATGCCGTGGTAGGGGCAGGCCAGGCGGTCGCCCAGGTTGACCCCCATGGACAGCGGCGCGCCACGGTGCGGGCAATGGTCTTCCAGCGCGTGCGGCAGGCCAGCGGCGTCGCGCCACAGGGCCAGCTTGTAGCCCAGCCGGCGCAGCGACACCGGACGGTCCTGCACAAAGCCCGAGGGGCAGATGGGGTACCAAAGGTCGTACAGACCGCGCGCCAGCAAGGCATCGACGGCGTCAGCGGTGGGGCTGGTATTGGGGGTCGCAGTTGGGGTGGTCATGTCAGGCTCCCAGGGTGGTCATGAGCTGCTGGAACGACTCGGCCGTCCACGGCTGACCATTGGGCCCGGCTGGGCCGCTTTTGTTCAGGTAGGCCACCAGTGCGTCCAACTCCCAATGGCCCTGGCCAAAGGCGCGCTCGATGGCGTCGCCCAGCAGGTCTTCAAAGCTGGTGGGCGGGCGCTGGCGCGCCTGATGCGGCTGCAGGTGGCGCTCGGGCAGGGCCTGGATGGGGATGGCGTTCATGGTGGGAACCTCCTTGGGGCTGGGTATCAGCGTTTTTCTGTCAAAAAGGCGCCTGAGGCCGCCACCTGGGGCTGGCGGCGGGTGTGGCCGTCGATGCCACCGTCGATCGCCCACTCGGCGAACATGGTGGGGCCGGGCTGGAACTCGCGCGCCTGCCAGGCTTCGGTGAGGTGGTCTTCGTCGGCGTTGTACTCGATCAGGCCGCCACAGGGGTTCTCAAAATACCAGAAATAGGCCGACGAGATGGGGTGGCGGCCGGGGCCGAGCTGGGTGGTCCAGCCGCAGCGGCTCATGTGCAGGCCGCCGCCAAACACCTCGTGAATGTCACGCACGGTAAAGGCCACGTGGTTCAGGCCCACCTTGCCGGTGGGCAGTTGCAGCAGAAACAGGTCGTGGTGGCCGCCCTGCGCTGCGCAGCGCATGAACACGCCCCGCCCGGGGTAGCGGTCCGAGGTGACAAAACCCAGCGCGGCGTAAAAGGCCTCCATCTCGGCCAGCCGGTCGGTGAAGAACACCACATGCCCGATCTCCACCGGCTGCGCCCGCTCGTACACCGGCGACGGCGCGTCGATGCGCTGCACCTGGCCCCAGGGGTTGCTGGGCGAACCCTGTAGCGCCAGCGCCCGCTTGGTGCTTTTGCGAAACACCACGCGCAGGCCCTGCGGGTCCAGCACGCTGATGCGGGTGGCGGCGCTGATGCTACTATTTTCATAGCTATCAGCCCAATAACCACGGTGCTTAGAGAGGGTTTTGGCTAATAAATGCAGTGTGGCGTCGTCATGCACGCCCCACACCACTTCGCGCAGCGTGGGGCCAGGCTCCATGGCGGGCGGCAGGCTGGGGTCGTCCATGCGGCGCACCAGCACCTGGGCGCCGTTCTGCGTCTCCCACTGCTGCACCTCCGGGGTATCCGCCAGCGGCGTCAGGCCCCAGTCGGCAAGAAAGCGCCGCGCCTCGTCCCACCGGTCGGTGGCGTATGTGATGGCGGCTATGCCTTCGATGCCCAGGGTGCTGTGGGCGACGTGGGCGCTGGGGGTGTGGTCTGTCATGCTGCGCTCCAGGGCAGGGGTGCCTCGTTGAGCCCCCAGTAGTAGCTTTTTTGGGTGGTGTATTCCAGAATGCCGAGCCGGCCTTTCTCACGGCCGGTACCGCTCAGCTTGACGCCGCCAAAGGGCGTGCTGCTGGAAAACTGCTTGTAGGTGTTGACCCAGACCGTCCCGGTCTGCAGCGCCGCGCCCAGGCGCCAGGCGCTGCGGTAGTCGCGCGTCCAGATGCCGCAGGCCAGGCCGTAGGGGTTGTCGTTGCACTGGGCGATCAGCTCGGCCTCGTCGTCCCAGGGCAGCAGCGCCAACACCGGGCCAAAGATTTCCTCTTGCACCATGCGCGCACCGTTGGGCAGGCCCTCGATCACCGTGGGCGGGTAGTAATAGCCGCGCTCATACAGGCTGCCGG
>CALPLW020000063.1 GCA_943324505.2 Comamonas sp. lk | reverse complement strand
GGTGAACATCACCCAGGCCCAACTCAAAAAACTCTACCAGCGGCATGCCTTCACGCACGGCTTCGGCTTTGTTGGCGACCAGCAGACAGGGCTTGCTCAGCCGCCTAAGGTATTTTGCAATGTCGTGGTCCTGCGCGGACACACCTGCTCGGGCGTCCACCACAAAAATCACAACATCTGCCTCGGCAACGGCCTGGCGGGTCTGCTTGGCCATTTCACGGTAGATGCCTGTGGTGGCATCTGGCTCGAAACCGCCAGTATCAATGACAATGTAGTCGTGTCTGCCTTGGTGCCCATTGCCATAGTGACGATCACGGGTCAGCCCCGCGTAGTCCGCCACGATGGCATCACGGGACTTGGTCAGTCGATTGAACAGAGTTGATTTGCCGACGTTGGGGCGACCAACCAGCGCAAGAACAGGCTTCACGAGCGTGCTCACTCGGGCTTAAACCCGAAGATGCCACCCTGCTTTGTCACAATCACAAGAGTCCCATCAGCCAAAACCGGGCCACTCACGACAGCCGAACCGTCGGTAGCCATGCGGTTCAACAGGGACCCATCGTCTCGGGACAGCCAATGCACTTGTCCCGATGCATCGCCAATTACCACCGAACGGCCGACCGCAAAAGGCGTGCTCAGCCCACGATGCCTCAGTAACTCTGACGACCAGGCAAGCTGCCCATCGGCGCGTTGCCATGCCATCACCTTGCCGTCACTCTCCACACCAAAAACCAAGCGGTCATCACCATGCAAACCAACCGCGCCAGAAGCCGGCTTGGTCCAGAGCACGTTGCCGCGGCTGGCGTTGACACACCCCACGGCCGCCTGGAAGGCACGAGCACAAACCATGTCATTGTCGCGGCTGACGCGACCAATCACATCGACCAGCCGTTCAACATCATTGGTACCGCGCGGTGTCGCGATCGACGCTTCCCAGCGCGCACTCCCGTTCCCAGGATTCATACCGACCAAACGGCTACCCAGCCCGACCACCAGTGTGTCCCCGACTGCCAACAGCACGCCAGCCTGTCGCAGTACCAGAGCCTCACCAGGGCGTTGCTGATTCCATAGTCTTCGCCCGGAAGCAGCATCAAACGCCGTCACGCTGCGGTCTGCTGACAGGAGGAAGACCCGACCCCCGGCAACAAGAGGCGCCGTGAAGCCTTGGGCCATCGTTTTCTGCCGCCAGAGCTCACGACCATTTTCCAGTACCACCAGATCATTCTGGCGCGTCAGCACGGCAACGGTTCTGCCGTCACTACCCACGCCGGCGCCTATGGATTCAGCGAGCTTGACGCGCCACACTTCTGTGCCAGTTCGACCGTCCAACACGGCCACTAGGCCATCCGAACTGGCGAGCGCGACCAGATTGCCGTTGACCTTGACATCCAGCGGAAAATCGACAGGCCCAACTTTGGCAGACCACGCCAATCTAACCCCAAGCAAGACTGGGTTAGGTACCAGTTCGGCCGGCTTGATGAGGTCTGAGGTGCCAGAGCACGCCATCAACCCGAGCGCAAAGGCCAGCGCGAGCAGGCTGGTTCGCGCCAAGCGCAAAGGGTACATCAAGGTCACGGCGTACCTTTTGCCACTGCCGCGGGTTGCGGGTCAACGCCCAAGGCATTGAGCTTGACCTCAACCAGACGTCGGTATTCGGTGCGTGGTTCAAAGGCACGGTAGGCCTTGTCGTACTCGGCACGAGCCAGTTCTTTTTTGCCATCAAGCATCAGAACATCGCCCTTTCGATCGGCTACCAGCGCCTCAAACTGGACTGGGAACGGCCCCGCAAGTTGCGTCAGCGCCTCCGCGTAAGCCTTGCTATCAGCCAGAACCGCTGCTAATCGCAAGCGCGCGACCGCCTGGTAACCCGGATCACTGGATTTTTCGGCTACCCACATCAGGGCGGCCTTGGCTTGGTCAAGTTTGCCAGCATCAAAATACTGCCGTGCCACCAGCAAACCGGCCTGCTGGCCGTAAGCGGTCGCCCCAAATTTGTCTTTCATGTCGGCAAAGGCACGCTCGATTTTCACCATGTCGCCGGTTTTGACGACGCGCTCGACCTCTTCGTACATAGCGGCCGCCTGAGTTGCCTGGCCGCGCTGCCAGTAGTGGTAGAAATTCCAGCCGGCGTAGGTACCCAGCACAGCAATAAGCACCCAGGTGATAGCATTGCCATACTGCTTCCAGGCATGCTTGATCTGGTCAAGTTGTTCTTGTTCTTCAAGGTCGAGTTGATTTGCCATACGGATACTCAATTAAGTGCGCGATTGTAGGGTCGGGGCCCACACCGCGATGTCAGCCAGGGATTGGCTGATTTGTGTGCCTACCCCATCGCGCAAGGACTTGATCGTGACCCGGTGCTGCCTGAGTTCATCGTCGCCGAAGATGAGTGCATAGTGGGCACCACTGGCATCAGCCCGCTTGAATTGCGACTTCATGCTCCCCACAGAGTTCCCCGCACTGGCGTGCATCTGAACACTGACGCCTGCGTTACGCAGCGTTTGCAAGGTCAACAGCACAATCGGCAAGGCCGTGGTTTTCGCCACGACCGCATAGGCATCAAGCGGTAACACCACCTCGGCGCCGCCCTGCTCCCTGACCAAAGCCAACACGCGGTCAACGCCAAGGGCCCAGCCGACCGCTGGCGCAGCCTTGCCACCCAATTGCTCGATCAGGTAGTCGTAACGGCCCCCAGCACACACTGTACCCTGGGACCCAAGCCGATCGGTAACAAATTCAAACACCGTCAGGTTGTAATAGTCCATGCCGCGCACCAGGCGCGGGTTGACGGTGTACGGCACACCGTTGGCATCCAAAATGGCCTTCAGGGCGTTGAAGTGGGCCAAAGACGCTTCACCCAGAAAGTCGAGCAAGCGCGGCGCCGCGTCCACCACCCCCTGCATCACAGGGTTCTTGGTGTCGAGAATACGCAGCGGGTTGCTGTGCAAGCGCCGCCGCGCGTCCTCATCCAATAGGTCGACATGGCTTTCCAGATGGGCAATCAGTGCCTTCCGGTGTTGAAGGCGCTCGTCAGGCTGACCCAGGCTGTTGATTTCAAGCCGAACGTCGTTCAGGCCGAGTTCGCGCCAGAGCGCTACGGCCAACAGAATCAATTCTGCATCGACCTCGGCCCCACCAAAACCAAGGGCTTCAGCGCCAATCTGATCAAACTGCCGGTACCGCCCGCGCTGAGGCCGTTCATGGCGAAACATCGGACCCATGTAGTAAAAGCGTTTGCCACCGTCATACAGCAGAGAATGTTCGATCACCGAGCGCACCACACCCGCAGTGCACTCGGGCCGCAAAGTCAGAGAGTCGCCGTTGAGCCGATCCTCAAAGGTGTACATCTCTTTTTCAACGATGTCGGTGACTTCGCCCAAGCCCCGCGTGAAAAGCGGCGTCCGCTCCACAATCGGCGTGCGAATATTCCGGTAGGCATAGCGAGCCATCAGGGCACGGACTTTGGCTTCCAGCCACTCAACCCCAGCCGAATCCGGCGGCAGCACGTCATTCATGCCTTTCACGCCGGTCAGTTTGGCCACCTTGGGCGCCGTGTCAGTGGCACTCATGGGGATACCTCAAAGGACGGAGACGGAAGTCGGCTTGCCAAACCGGTTTTCAATATAGTTTTCAACAATTTTCTGGAACTCCCGCGCGATGTCGTTGCCACGCAAGGTCATGCGCTTCTCGCCATCAATAAACACTGGCGCTGCTGGCGCCTCTCCGGTACCGGGCAGGCTGATACCGATATCGGCATGTTTGCTCTCCCCCGGCCCATTCACGATACACCCCATGACTGCGACCCGAAGCTTTTCCACACCTGGATACTGATCACGCCAAATCGGCATCTGAGACCGCAAAAATCCCTCAATCTGCTGAGTCAGTTCTTGAAACGTCGTGCTTGTGGTTCGGCCACACCCAGGACAAGCGGTGACACTGGGCACGAAGGACCGCAACTCGAGTGCCTGCAGGATTTCAGAGGCAATTACAACCTCCTGCGTCCGGGCCTCACCGGGCTGTGGCGTCAGCGAAACCCGAATAGTGTCGCCAATGCCCTCCTGCAGCAAAATCGCCAATGCGGCACTTGAAGCCACGGCCCCTTTGGTACCCATGCCTGCTTCAGTCAGCCCTAGGTGCAAGGCGTAATCACAGCGTTGCGCCAACGCCCGGTACACCGATACGAGGTCCTGCACACCGCTCACCTTGCAGGACAAAATGATCTGATCCGGGCTCATGCCCATGTCAGTCGCTCGCCGGGCGGACTCTACCGCCGAGGTGATCAAGGCCTCGTACATGACCGATTTGGCAGCCCAAGGGCTGGCCCGTCGGCTGTTGTCATCCATTAACTCAGCCAACAGTTCCTGGTCAAGGCTACCCCAATTGACGCCAATTCGGACGGGTTTATTCCAGCGCATTGCCGCTTCAATCATGAGGCCAAACTGCCGATCACGCTTTTCACCCTTGCCCACATTGCCAGGGTTGATCCGGTACTTGGACAGCGCCTGGGCACAATCCGGAAAATCTGTCAGCAGTCTATGGCCGTTGTAATGAAAATCACCGACCAAGGGCACATCAATACCCATCCGGTCTAGTTGCTCTCGCACATAAGGCACGGCCTGCGCGGCCTCGGGGGTGTTGACGGTGAGTCGGACCAGTTCAGACCCAGCCATGGCCAGTTCTTTAACCTGAATGGCCGTGCCGATAGCGTCGACGGTGTCTGTATTGGTCATGGACTGCACGCGCACTGGGGCATCACCGCCAACAGTGACGACCCGTGAGTTCCACACGATTCGCGCCTGACGGGACCGGCGTGCCTTGGCTTGCGCTGGCTCAATGGGGAGACATGAATCCATCACTTCACCTCAAAACGTGCGACATTATCTTTAGTTACCGCCCCGAGATCCAAGGGGACGTCCCGAATGCGCACGGACATCACGCCCGCGCGCCCCAAAACCACGGCCATCGGCAGGGCCCCAGAGACGCCCTGCACTTCGCCCTGGCTCATCGTCTTGCGCAACTGAACCACACCTGTTGCGTCCGTCACCTCGACCCAAGAGGCGCCACTGGCCATCAGGGACAGAATGCCGGTCGTTGAACCTGAGCCATCAACGATGGGGTTAGCCACCACGCCAACCACTTGAGCCGCCTCCAAAGCGGGCGAGGGCACCGGGGCAGGCGGTGGCAGGGCCAATTCGGTTGTAGCAGGCACGGAAACTGCAGGCTCGGCCACCACAGAAGCATTAACCGTTGATGCCCCTGGGTCTCGCTTGAGCGGCCAGAAAATCAGTGCTGCGAGCCCGAGCATCAAAAGAGCAATCGCCAGCCAATAAGGCCGAGACAAATGATCCCAAAGCCGGCTCTCTGACCGCAATCCCTTTACCCGGTAACTTGCCCGGGTACTGGCCTCAACCGACTTTAGGTGCGGCTGACTGCTCGGGGGCAATAGAGTCATTATCGGCTCAGGCGCTATTTTCAAAGCCCTGCACGCACTGGATGCCAGCGCTCGCGCAAACACAATATCGGGCAGCTCATGCAATCGGTCAGCTTCGAGTGCTTCAATTTTCCTGACAGGTACTTTCAAGGCAACTGCAAGCGCCGCGATGTGAAGTCCCTCGGCCTCACGAGCCCGGCGAAGCAGACTCCCAGCCGAATCAGGCGGCAGCTTCAGGACCGAGCCTTCATCTGGTTTCTGCAAAAGCGGCACGCCAGCATCATTCATCAAATGCCCCTCTCTGGAATGCGCCAGATTCGCGTGACTGCGGATACCGCTTGAGCAACTGGTCTGCCAATTGCTGCTTGGCCTCCTGATTGTCGAGATCTCGCTCTACCTTAACCCCCAACCAAAGCGACTCGGCGTTGGCCAAATCACTGTTGTTGAGCCTGCGCAAATGGAACTGCGCCCGCACCACGTCACCGCGTCCGCGCAGCAGCACAGCCAGGTTGAAAGTTGTCACCGGGTTACCGGCATCGTATTCATATGACTTGAGCAAACTCCGTTCGGCTTCAGTGGGGAGCCCAGCTCGGGCCTGGCACAAACCGAGTGCACGAAAAGTTTTGGCCCGCTCGCCATACTGCGGGTCTGCCAGGGCCTGCTCAAAATGGCGAAATGATTCGGACCAGCGTCGTTGCTGGCACTGCAACCACGCCAGGTTATGCATGACATTGGGGTCGCCCGGACGTAACGCCAAAGACCTGCTGAAACCATCTTCCGCGAAGCGAAAGTCATTCAGACGCATGTAGATCAGTCCGCGCAGATTATGCGCCGGGGCATAAGCCGGATCGGCAATGATTGCCTGCTTAAGCTCATCGAGTGCCACCGTTGTTTGCCCTTGTTCAAAATACCCGAGGGCTAACTCCAGACGGATCCTTGCCCGCTTGCGGCCATCAGGCTCATCTGATGCCGTCATGATGTCGCGGACGCCGCCGTTAGAGCCGCTACTGGGGGCGGACATACAGCCGGCCAGTCCAAGCAGCACCAGAATCACCAGCGGACTGAATTGAACCGATGTCAGCCTTGACATTCTAGGCATTGGCATCACTTCTAATGAGCCCGGTCAACCGACATGACGTTAGGGCTAGGGGAGATCACGATGCGTCGCTGACGCAGTATTCTTTCTTCAACGCCGGTCCGATCACGGACATCCCCGGCCAGTTGCCCACAAGCGGCGTCAATATCATCGCCGCGGGTTTTACGGATGGTGGTCACAATGCCGGCGTCGCTCAGAATTCTGGCGAACAGCTGCACTTGCGCCATGCTTGAGCGAGTCAGCCCTGACGCAGGAAACGGATTGAACGGGATCAGGTTGAACTTGCACGTCAGGCCCGCGCTGGTACGATCCCGAACCAGCCGAACCAGTTCCTGGGCCTGCTCGACCTGGTCATTCACGCCATCCAGCATGCAGTATTCAAAGGTGATGAAGTCGCGCGGGGCATGGGCCAAGTACCGGTGACAGGCATCCAGAAGCTCGGCCAGCGGGTACTTGCGGTTCAGTGGCACCAGATCCTCTCGCAAACTATCGTTGGGAGCGTGCAATGAAACCGCCAGCGCGACCGGACAATCCAGTGCCAGACGGTCAATCATGGGCACCACGCCGGACGTCGACACTGTGACGCGTCGCCGCGACAAACCATAGCCATGATCGTCCAGCATTACCCGCAAAGCCGGTATCAGGGACGAGTAGTTTTGCAATGGCTCGCCCATACCCATCATCACCACATTGGAGATCACACGCTGAGACTGCCGCAAATGCTTGCGCAGGAAATGCTCAGCAAACCACAGCTGCCCCACGATTTCTGCGGTCGACAGATTGCGGCTAAATCCTTGATGTCCGGTGGAGCAGAAGCGGCACCCTACCGCACAACCCGCTTGGGACGAGATACACAGGGTGCCACGGTCATCTTCGGGGATGAACACGGTCTCGACAGCGTCCCCACCGCCAACATCGAACAACCATTTGATCGTGCCGTCTTTCGACAGGTTCTGGGACATCACGGGGAGCGCACTCAGGTGCGCCGTCATCGTCAACTTTTCACGCAAAGATTTTGCGAGGTCGGTCATGTCTTCGAAGCGGACCGCCCCTTTTTGATGAATCCAGCGAAACAACTGGACCGCCCGGTAGCGCTTTTCGCCCAGACGTTCACAAAACAGGGCCAAACCCTCGAGGTCGTAGTCGAGCAGGTTGGCGGTCATTGCATCGCTTATCGCGAGTAAATATTCAAGCCGGGAAAGAAAAACGCCACTTCGGCTGCAGCAGTTTCAATGGCGTCAGAGCCGTGAACTGCGTTCGCGTCAATGCTGTCCGCAAAATCAGCACGAATGGTTCCAGCTGCCGCCTTTTTCGGGTCAGTCGCTCCCATAAGGTCACGGTTCTTCAGTATGGCGTTGTCGCCCTCCAAAGCCTGAATCATCACGGGGCCCGAAATCATGAAGTCGACCAGATCCTTGAAGAAGGGACGCTCTTTGTGCACGGCATAGAAAGCCTCCGCCTCGCGGCGTGACAAATGCGCCATACGCGCGGCCACCACTTTGAGGCCTGCAGCCTCGAATCGAGCATAGATTTGGCCGATCACGTTTTTCGCAACAGCATCGGGCTTGATGATAGAAAGGGTTCGTTCGGTAGTCATGAAATGTCAATTTCCTCAAAAATAGTTCGCCGGTAGGGCAAAGCCCGTTAGTTTAACCGCTGAAGTTTGTCCCTATGCTTCACCTGGTTCAGCGGCGTGGACCGCCGCGACGCGGCCCGCCGCCGCCCGATCCGCTGGCCCCGCCCCGGCGTTGCCCCTGGTCCTGGCGCTGCCGGGTAAAACTATCGGCTCCAATGTAACCAAATGCCGTTTTCATCGGGTCAGGCTGGCTGGCGGCCGCTTGCCGGTCACTGTGTTCGGCCGACTCACTTCGCTGCCGCCGCCCACCATTCAGCCCGGTCACAGGGCCCGGTATCCCAGCCAGGGAGCTGGCAGGCAGTTGGCGCATTCCTCCGCCATTCGAACTGCGCGGACCGGCGCCGCGGCCTCCATTTCCACGTCGCCGGGATCCGGAATCAGGCCCACTCCGTTCGCTTCGATTCGAGCCCTGCCCAGCCTGGCCCACAGAGGAATTCCGACTCTGGGCGCCGCCGGCGGCTTGCATCAATGCGCCGATATCCGCGTCATCCAGCTCCATCCAAGCGCCACGCTTGAGGCCACGTGGCAAGACCATGGCCCCGTACCTGATTCGAATCAAACGGCTGACGGCGTGACCCACGGCTTCGAACATACGTCGCACCTCGCGATTGCGCCCTTCGGAAATGGTGACGCGGTACCAGCAATTGGAACCCTCACCACCGCCCTCCTCGATCGAACCGAACTGCGCCAGACCGTCGTCAAGCTTGACACCCTCCAACAGACGCTGCCTCTCCTCCTTGCTTAAGGCGCCCAAAACGCGCACAGCGTACTCACGCTCCAGTCCGAACCGGGGGTGCATCAGCCTATTCGCCAACTCACCGGAACTGGTAAACAGTAGCAAACCTTCGGTGTTCAGATCCAGGCGACCCACGGATTGCCATTTGCCTTGAAACAGTTTGGGCAGACGTCGAAACACCGTCGGCCGGTTTTGTGGATCGTCATGGGTTACCACCTCGCCTGCCGGTTTATGGTATGCGATGACGCGCGCAGGCGGCGCATCGATCCGAATACGAATCAGCTTGCCATTGACCTTGACATGGTCCCCGAACTGAATGCGCTGCCCAATGTGTGCGGGCTCGTTGTTGACGGTGATCCGCCCCTCCATGATGAGCTGCTCCATCTCGAGCCTAGAACCCATGCCGCTTTGTGCAAGTACCTTGTGAAGCTTTGGCGTTTCGGCCTGCGGGGCCAACACACGCTTAGGCAGTGCCAGGTCTGGTTGTTCCTCATCAGCATCAAATTGCCCGGAGATCACGTCAACAAAACGGTTCATAGCAACACCCGCAGTCACTGGCGGATCAAGCTGGTGGGGGAGCTTCGGCGTCAGCTCAGACTGTTCAGCCAGGTCAGAAGTATCCACGTCTGGCATACCGGCGGTGTTTTCGCTCATGAAGAGGTTCCCGTCAAAAAAAACAAGTCTGTATCGCGGCCAGTATGGCCGTCTTGCACTTGGGGGCCACCAAGCGCTTCCGGCGCTGCAGCGGCAGTTGTGGCCGACAAGGACGGTGAGTCGCGATCCGAGATGCCGGCGTTGAGCGCCTCAAAAACATGGGCTTGCTGCGCGGGCGAATCAAGCAAGGGGAGTTGCTCCAGCGAAGCGAGCCCCAGGTCATCCAGAAAATGACGGGTGGTAGCGAACAGGGCGGGCCGCCCGATCGATTCGCGATGCCCAATCACTTCGACCCAGCCCCGGTCTTCTAACTGCTTCACGATCAACGAATTCACCGCAACTCCTCTGATGTCTTCGATATCGCCACGCGTCACGGGTTGCCTGTACGCAATGATGGCCAAAGTCTCCAAAGCGGCGCGACTATACCGCGGGGGCTTTTCAGGGTGGAGTCGATCCAGATACTCACGCATGTCGGATCTGCTCTGAAATCGCCAACCGGAGGCAACACAGACCAGTTCCACGCCACGACCAGACCAATCAAGCTGTAACTCCAGCAGCATATGTTTGATCGTGTCTGCACCCAGGACCTCGTCAAACAAAGCGCGTAGATCCCGCAACTGCAGGGGCTGTTGGGCGCAAATCAAGGCGGTCTCCAAAACGCGCTTGGCATCAACCGAGTTCATGATATGGCAAGTCCGGGTCGGGCACCTGTTGGGTGCGAAATCAGGGTGATTCAATTCAGCGCTTCTGGCAGAAACGATCAACTGCGGCGCTTGGGACGATAGATCAACGCAGCGTCTGGCGCGCTTGCGGTCAGGGCAAATTGTAGCGCAGGCCCAACAAGGCCATTGCCGTCCGAAAATCGGTCGGAGGGTCTGCACTAAAGCTCAAGGCTTGACCAGTGACAGGATGGCTAAAGGCCAGTTGGACGGCATGCAGTGCCTGTCGGTTAATTCCAGCAGCACCGGCTCCGCCATAGGTCTCATCAGACAGTAAGGGGTGGCCCAGCCAAGCCAGATGAACGCGGATCTGGTGGGTCCGGCCGGTATGCAAGGAGCATCTCACGAGGCAAGTAGCCTCGGCATTCTGTAGCAACTCGATGTCTGTTCTGGCTGGCTTGCCCGCGTGCTGGTTCAGATCGACAACTGACATCCTCAGCCGATTACGAGGGTCCCGCCCGATAGCAGCCTGAACCTCCTGGCGACCAGCGCCTGCCCATCGCCGGTGGGCCAATGCCAGGTAACGCCTTTGGACGTCGCGCGCTGCAATTGCGCGCACAAGGGCGTCCATAGCGAAGCGAGTTCGGGCCACAACCATCAAGCCGCTCGTGTCCTTATCCAGCCGATGCACAATGCCCGCACGAGGGAGGTCCATGAAGGCGGCATCCAGAGCCAGCAGGCCGTTAAGCAGGGTGCCACTCCAATTGCCTGGAGCGGGATGCACCACCAGATTCGCTGGCTTGTTGATCACCATCACATGCTCATCCTGGTAAACCACATCGAGCGCCATCGGCTCTGGCTTAAAGGCCTGGCTTTGCGGCGTAGGCCGCAGTTCAACCGTCCCGGTGTCTGCGACCTTGACCCTGGCCGCCGGCTTGGTGATCGCGGCGCCGTTGACCGTGACAGCACCCAGCACAATCAACTGCTGAAGATAACTGCGTGAAAACTCAGGCACGAGTTCCGCTAGCGTCCGGTCAAGGCGATGCCCGTGCTGGTGGGCGCCAGCTACCCAGACCCGAAGTTCGGCATCCAAGCCGGCCTCTGCCTGCTCGTCAAGCCCGTCATCAGCTGCCTCGCTCGATATAATTAGTTCGGTTCTGTTCAAGAAAGATATCCTTCATGCTTCGAGCCAAATTATCGGTGGTCATCGCTGCGGTGGCGGCCAGTCTCGCCGTGCTCCTGGGAGGCTGCTCAGCCCCGCCTGTGGACTCTACTGCGGGCTGGAGCCCGAGCAAGATCTACGCCGAAGCCAAAGACGAGGTGGCGGCCGGGGCTTACGACAAAGCCATCGTTTTATTTGAAAAGCTGGAAGGGCGTGCTTCTGGAACACCGCTGGCCCAGCAGGCTCAGCTGGAAAAGGCCTATGGGCACTATAAAGCCGGGGAGCCAGCCCAGGCGCTGGCTGCCATCGAGCGTTTTTTGAAGCTGCACCCGGCCAGCCCTGCCCTTGACTACGCGCTCTACCTCAAAGGGATCGTCAATTTCAATGACGATCTAGGTATGTTTTCCGCCATAACCCGGCAAGATATGTCTGAGCGGGACCAAAAAGCGGCCAAGGAATCGTTTGAGTCTTTCAAAGACCTGGTCACACGATTCCCGCAGTCACGCTACACCCCTGACGCCAACCAGCGCATGGCCTACATCACCAACTCTCTCGCCGACTACGAGGTGCATGTCGCCCGTTATTATTTTGCCAGGGGCGCTTATTTGGCAGCCATCAACCGGGCTCAGGTAGCAGTTGCTGACCACGCCAATACGCCATCAGTGGAAGAGGCCCTGATGATTTTGGCCAAATCCTACGATGCCTTGGGAATGAACCAGCTGCGTGACGACGCACAAAGGATCTTGGCCAAAAATTACCCTCAGTCACCCTACCTCACGGGGGGAGTTAAGGTCAGGACTGATCCTTGGTGGAAGGTTTGGTAAGGCCTGTCAAAAAAGCAAGAAAATCCTCCGGAGCGGCTAAACGCCGCATCGGCGGCAAGCTGGCTAACAGCCGTCGACCATAGCCCATGCTGCTTAAGCGGGTGTCGCACACGACCAGCACACCGCGGTCGGTTTCGTGCCTGATCAGGCGGCCCGCCCCCTGTTTCAGCGCCACTGCAGCCTCTGGCAGATAATAGTCTTTGAATACTTTGCGCCCTGCGGCCTCAAGCCTCTGTGCGCGGGCCTCCACCAGCGGATCACCGGGCGACGGAAAGGGCAGCTTGTCGATGACCACCATCTGCAAGGCGGCACCGGGGATGTCCACTCCTTCCCAAAAAGACGCGGATGCCAGCAGCACGCAACCCGGACCACCCACCTCGTTACCCTCACGAAAGCGCTGGATCAATTCCCGCTTAGGCCCTTGGCCCTGCACCAGAATGTGCAGCCCTTGCCTGCTGGAAAACTGCTGCTGCAGCACCCCACTGATGACTTGCAGGGCACGCAGACTGGTGGTCAGCACCAGCGTGCGACCACCCAGTATCGGCGCGTGCTCCGCGACAAAGCGGGCTACCTGTTCGCTATGGTCTCGCGCAAGCGGCCTGGGCAAGTGCGCCGGAATGTACAAGCCAGCCTGCGCGGCGTAGTCAAACGGACTCTGAATCTTCAGAATCGTCGCGTTGGCAAGCCCGCAAGGCTCGGTAAACCAGGTCAGGCCTGGGTCATCACCTAAAGTCGCAGAAGTGAAAATCCAGGCGCGACGGTCAGCAGGGTCATCCCTTTCCCTAAGCAGTCTGGCCTTGACCGTATCGGCAATATCGAGAGGTGTCTCAATCAGCTTAAGGTGAGGACCGACCTCGAGCCAACGGACCGCACCTGCTTCGCATGGGGCCATGAAGCCAGCCAGCCGTTCGGTGAACGCCAGTGCACGCGTGGCAAGACGGGATAGCTCGGGCTCAGCTTCGCTGACCTGTGCCAGTGCCAGAGAGGCCTTACCGCAAGCATTGGCAACTGCTGCCATCGCCTCCTGCCAACTGGCCTCATGCAGTGTTTCGGGTGCCTGGCTGAGCCAGCGCAATTTTGTGGCTGTCGGTTGCCGCCCTACCAGCATGCGCCAATCGAGGGTGGCATGCTCCAGGTCAGAGGCGAGTTGCTGCCAATCGCACCACCCGCGCGCGTGCAGCACGCCTAGGCCCAGGAGGTCCCGAGAAAAATCCAGTAACTGTGCCGTCCCAAGCTGGTGCCCCAGAAACAGAACCCCGGTTTCATTCAGTTGATGCGCTTCATCAAATATCACGGTATTCACGGTCGGCAATAGCTCTGCCACACCAGACTCCCGCACCGCCAGATCAGCAAAAAACAGATGGTGATTCACCACCACAATGTCAGCGGCCAGCGCCTCACGCCGGGCTTGGTTGACGTAGCAGTCCCGCCAGCTCGGACACGGTGAGCCTAAGCAATTGTCACGCGTGGAGGTCACCATCGGTATCAGGGACGAACGCTCATCAAGACCCGGTATTTCTGCCAAGTCTCCGGTTTGGGTGGCTTGGGCCCAAAGCTCAATGCGTGCCAGGCCAGTCATCGCCGGCTGATCGGTAAGGTCTACCCGTTCGCGCGCTAATTTCAGCCGATACAGGCAAAGGTAACTGGCGCGCCCCTTTAGCACGGCTACCCGGATTGGCAGGGAGAGCGCCCTAATCAGCCGAGGTAAGTCTCGGCTGAACAACTGATCTTGTAGGGTTTTGGTGGCGGTCGACACCAGTGTCCGCTGGCCACTGAGCAGCACCGGCACAAGGTATGAGAAAGTCTTGCCGATGCCCGTACCGGCCTCGACCACCAGAACACCACCGGACTCCAGCGTGCTGGCAATAGCCGCCGCCATGTCGGACTGGCCTTGCCGAGGACGAAACTCGTCGACCATCTGCGACAAGGTGCCAGCATCCGCAAAAGCGGCTCGCACCTGCTGTAGCAGCATCATGGGACAAGCCGTTCGGGAACACTCACGGGTCGGCAGCGGGGCCGCTGTCCTTAGCCGCCGCCTTGTCGCTCACACGTTGCAGCTGCTCAAAAGCTCTCTCCTTGCGCTGCTGCGCCTGGATAGCGGACTCTTGCTTTTGCAGTTGATCCAGAATTTTCCGGCGTTGCGCACTGTTGGTCAACAAACAATCGGTGACCGCGAAACGAGCGTAGCAGGCCATTTCTTGTCGGGTGTGACGTTCGGCCTCTTGCAAGCGTTCAGCTTGGATCCGCCGTCGCGCGGCGTCAACATCCATCGGGGCAGTCGCCAGACCCGACGTCGGTTGCCCTGGCGCTGCCTGGGCCATCAACATCAGAACAAGAAAGAGAATATGGGTCATGTGAGCCGGGTATCTACCAATCTTCGCTCCAGCGCCAGGAATTCAGCAGATTGCATCTCGTTAAGGCGAGACGCTGTTCGCGGAAACTCATGTGCCAAGGGCCCCTCGGTGTAAAGCATCTCAGGCGCGACTTCGGCTGACATGATGAGCTTGACCCGGCGGTCGTACAACACGTCGATCAGCCAAGTGAAACGCCGCGCCTCTGACGCCATCCGCACTTGCATCTGGGGCACGTCACTCAAAAAAACAGTATGGAACTGGGAGGCAAGCTCAAGATAGTCATTTTGCGAGCGCGGCCCACCACACAGTGTCTTGAAATCAAACCAGACCAGACCACCCGCCTTGCGCCGCGCCCGGATCTGCCGCGCCTCGATCTGCAGCACCGGATTTTCGTCCTGCGACTCGGCAATACGGTCAAAGGCCTCCCCCATCGCCTGTTCGGCATCCGCGCCCAGAGGCGTGTGGTACAGCTTGAGCTGCTCGAAAGTGCGGCGACGGTAATCGACACCGTTATCAACATTGACCACCTCAAGCCTAGCGTTCAAAAGGTCGATGGCAGGCAAGATTCTGCTGCGGTGCAAGCCGTTGGGATAGAGCTGTTCCGGCCTGAAATTTGACGTCGTGACGAAGCCCACGCCGTTGTCGAACAGGGCTTTGAGCAGGCGGTGCAGAATC
>CALPLW020000062.1 GCA_943324505.2 Comamonas sp. lk | reverse complement strand
GCACGCGCTGATCGATGTGCGGGTGCTGCGCCTGCTGCGGGTGTTTCGTATTTTCAAGCTCACCGCCTACCTGGTGGAGTTTCATTCGCTGGGCCGTGCCCTGGCGGCCAGCCGGCGCAAGATTCTGGTGTTCTTGTCTGCGGTGCTGATGATTGTGTTGATCATGGGCACATTGATGTTTGTGGTGGAGGGGCCAGACAACGGCTTTACCAGCATCCCCACCTCGGTCTACTGGGCCATCACCACCATGACCACCGTCGGCTTCGGCGACATCACGCCCAAGACCGATCTGGGCCGGCTGATCGCTTCCGCCATGATGCTGCTGGGCTGGGGCACGCTGGCGGTGCCGACGGGCATCGTCACGGCCGAGATGACCGCGCGCCGCATGGCGCCAACACCTACCACCCGCACCTGCCAGGAGTGCCTGAGCGAGGGGCATCTCCCCGAGGCGGTGTTTTGTCAGCACTGTGGCGCCCGCCTGCCGCGCTATATGACCGACGCCGCCGGCTGAGCGGCGGTGCCAGGCTGCCTGCTACTGGCCCGACAATCAGCTGTCACAGCCCTTTTAACCTGGAGACCCCTATGTTCCCCACCTCGATCGCGGGCAGCCTGCCCAAACCGGCCTGGCTGTCGGAAACCGAAAAACTCTGGCCGCAGTGGAAGGTGCAGGGCGCTGAGTTACAGCAGGCCAAGGCCGATGCCACGCTGCTCTGGATCAAGGCGCAAGAGGATGCGGGCTTGGATATCGTGGGCGATGGCGAGCAATCGCGCCAGCACTTTGTACACGGCTTTTTGGAGCAGGTGGACGGCATCGACTTTGAGCATAAGGTGACCATGGGGATTCGCAACGGCCGGTATGACGCGCAGGTGCCGCAGGTGGTGGCCCCGCTGCGCCTGAAGGGCCGGGTACACGCCTTCGAGGCGCAACTGGCGCGCGCCCACACCCGCAAAAAACTCAAGTTCACACTGCCCGGCCCCATGACCATTGTGGACACCGTGGCTGACCGGCACTACGGTAGCAAGGTGGACATGGCCTTTGCCTTTGCTGAGTTGCTCAACCAGGAAGCGCTGGCCTTGCAGGCCGACGGGGTGGACATCATCCAGTTTGACGAGCCCGCCTTCAATGTCTACATGCAGGACGCGGCCGACTGGGGCGTGCGGGCGCTGGAGCGCGCGGCCCGTGGCCTGACCTGCACCACTGCCGTGCACATCTGCTACGGCTATGGCATCAAGGCCAACTTGGACTGGAAGCAGACCCTGGGTCAGGAGTGGCGTCAGTACGAGGCCATTTTCCCGGCCTTGGCGCGCAGCAGCATCCAGCAGGTGAGCCTGGAGTGCTACCACTCCCATGTACCACCCGACCTCATGGCCCTGCTGGCCGGCAAGGACGTGATGGTCGGGGTGATTGATGTGGCCAGTGATGAGGTGGAGACACCCGAACAAGTGGCTGACACCATTGGGCGGGCGCTGCAGTTTGTGCCGCGCCAGCGTCTGTTTCCCTGCACCAACTGCGGCCTCGCGCCGATGCATCGCGACATTGCCCTGCGCAAACTGGAAGCCCTGGCAGCCGGCGCAGCGCTGGCACGCGAGCGCTATGGCGCCGCAGCTTCCCTTGCATGAGCCTGCCATCGTCCGCTGACAAGCCTGTGCAGTCGGTCCTGCACCGGGTAACACCGCGGGAGGCAGGCCTGTGTCCGCAGCGTACCGAGCGTTTGCTGACCGTGTTGCGCAGAGAGGTGGCGCGGCAACGCCTGCCCGGCGCGGTGGCGGTGATTGCCCGGCGCGGGCGGTTGGCCCTGCACGAGGCTGTGGGCGCGCTGGATCCGGCAGCAGGAACCCCGATGACGCCCGATGCGATTTTTCGCATTTATTCCATGACCAAGCCCGTGGTGTCGGTGGCGGCCCTGATGTTGATGGAACAGGGCGGGCTGCTGCTGAGCGACCCGGTGGCGCGCTACCTGCCGGAATACGGCAAGCAGCAGGTGGCCAGCCTGGTGGACGGCGCCGGGCAACTGCAGCCGGTGCGCCAGCTTGCCACGGTGCAAGACCTGCTGCGCCACACCGCCGGCCTGACCTATGAGTTCATGGGCAGTGCCCCGGTGCAACGCCAGTATGCCCAAGCCCGCATTGGCTCCCGGGAGCGTAGCAATGCCGCGTTCTGCCACGAGCTGGCCGCCCTGCCGCTGATGTTCGAGCCGGGCACCCACTGGGAATACGGCCGCGCCACCGATGTGCTGGGCCGGGTGGTCGAGGTGATCAGCGGCCAGACGCTAGGGCAGTTTCTGCAGACCCAGATCTTTGCGCCGCTGGGCATGACGGAGACCGGATTTTTTGTGCCGCCCGAACACCATGCGCGCATCGCCGAGCCCTTTGCGCGCGATCCCGAGGGTGGCGTGCAAATGCGTGTGATCGATGTGCGCCAACCGGTGGCGCTGGAGTCTGGCGGCGGTGGCCTGGTGTCCACCGCCATGGACTACGCCCGGTTTTTGCAGTTCATGCTGAATCGGGGTCAACTCGGTGGCGTGCGCCTCTTGGGGTCGCGCACGGTCGACTTCATGACGGCTGACCACCTGGGTGATATCCCGGTGTTCGGCCCGGCCTCGCGTGCCCTGCTATCGCCCGGACATGGGTTTGGTCTGGGTGTCGCGGTGCGCAAGACGCTCGGCGTGGCCAGCATGCCGGGCTCGCCCGGCAGTTACCACTGGGGCGGCATGGCCGGCACCACTTTTTTTGTTGACCCGGCCGAAGACCTGTTTGCCATTTTGTTGCTGCAGGCGCCCAACCAACGTGAGTACTATCGCCTGCTGTTCCGCGACCTGGTGTACGCCGCCCTCGACGACTGAGCCTCAGTCGGCTGCCACCTGCAAGACCAGCTTGCCAAAGTTCTCGCCCGTGAACAGCCGGGTCAGTGCGGCGGGAAAGTTCTCCAAGCCGCTCACCACGTCCTCGCGGCTGCTCATGCGGCCATCTTTCAGGTAGCCCGCCATCTCGGCCACAGCCAGGTGGTAGCGGTCGGCGTAGTCAAACACCACGATGCCTTCCATCCGCGCGCGGTTCACCAACAGACTCAGGTAGTTTTTCGGGCCCTGCACCGGTGTGGTGTTGTTGTACTGGCTGATGGCGCCGCAGATGACGATGCGGGCGCCCCGGTTGATCCGGGTCAGCACGGTGTCCAAAATGTCGCCGCCGACGTTGTCAAAATAAATGTCCACGCCACTGGGGCAGTGGGCCTTAAGACCATCGCGCACCGCGCTCGGGCCGGCCTTGTAGTCGATGCAGGCGTCAAAGCCCAGCTCTTTCACCACCCAGTCGCACTTGGCCTGGCCACCCGCAATACCCACCACGCGGCAACCCCGGATTTTGGCGACTTGCCCCACGGTCTGGCCCACTGCACCCGCCGCACCTGACACCACCAGCGTCTCGCCGGCCTTGGGCTGGCCGACATCCATCAAGCCGAAATACCCGGTCATGCCGGGCATGCCCAGTACATTGAGCCACTGTGTCAGCGTTCCGAGGCCGAGGTCAATTTTGACCAGGCCGGCGCGCTTGAAGTCGCTTGGCGCCAGGCTCAGGTACTGTTGTACGCCAAAGCCTGCACTCACCACGTCACCAACGCCAAAGCCGGGGTGCTCAGACGCGATGACGCGGCCCACACCGCCGGCACGCATCACCTCGCCCAAGGCCACCGGCGGGATGTAGCTCTTGCCCTCGTTCATCCAGCCGCGCATGGCGGGGTCGAGCGATAAGGCCAGGGTCTTGAGCAGCACGCCACCGGCAGCTGGCCCGGCAACGGGCTCAGTAGTGGTTTGCCAGTTGGCAGCGGTCGGCAGGCCCACGGGGCGACTGGCGAGGCGGATTTGGTGATTGGTCAGGTGTTCGGAGGTCATGGGCTGTCTACGGCAATTGAATGCCCAAGATGCTAGCGCATGACATCAGCCTAGGCAGTAGCCCCGGCGACAGCCTGGCCCGTGGTGCTGCAGACGCTGCCGCCACAGCCGTGAATCACTGAAGCGGGCAGAGCTTCGGGCATGCTGACGACACCAGTCAACGGGTCGAAGCCGGCAGTGCGCAGGTGCAGCGCCAGTGCGGCATCCATGCTTTGCGCATGGTGCAAAAACCATTCGCCTAACTGCTGACTCATGTCACGCAGCATGTCCGAATCCCTACTTTGCTGCACCCGATGAGCCACTTCGCGCATCACTTGGAGCACCACCTGGTGTTGCATGGTGTGGCAGTTGGACGACGAGAAGCCGGTACTGCGCATCCACTGGTCTTCCCGGTCAAAATGGTCCTGGGTGTGGTCCACCACACGTTGCCAGGCCGGTAACAGGTCTGACTCGGCCGCCTGGTCGACCAGCTTCAACAAAGCAACGAACTCGCGATGGGTTTCGTCCATCACATCAAGACCTAACGCCAGCGAGTCGGACCACAAAAGTGAAGAAGGCATCATGTTCTCGGTAGTTGGGTCCAAGGCTAAGGCCAGAGCGCCTGCCTGATGTTGACCGGGGACAGAAGGTTGTCAAAAACGCAGGTCTGTCTGTTGGCAAGTGCAGTGCCGATCTTTGGTCGAGGTAAGCTCACCGCCTTATGACGAACTTAATCGATCCCCCCGTATTGGTGTCGCCCAGCGCCACGCTGTCCACCCTGCGCGCCCAGGGTTATGCGGTGTTGGACGCTGCTGCTGTTTGCACGCTGAGCGGCTGCCAACTGCCAGATTTGCTGGCTCTGGCCCCCTTCTGGGGCCACTTGCCGCCCGACCCGCACCTGAAGGACGGTGGTCGCTATCGCCGCCGCCGCCACTCCTGCTTTGTTGTTGACAACATGGCAGTCGCACCAGTGCCGCACAGGCCCCATTGGCAGCCGCTGGCGTACAACGCCTTGCACGGGGGTATGCATCGCCTGTTTGAGCCGGTCGCACCGGCTATGCTGGCAGCGCCGGTCTGGACCCAGTTGCTGTTGTGGCTGGGGCAGGTGGCTACGGCCTTGCGTGGTCCACAGCCCTGGTTTGTTGAGACCCATCCCTTTCGGATTGACACCACAGACGGCATCGGCCGGCCCACGCCTGAGGGTGCGCACCGGGACGGCGTAGACCTCGTGGCCGTGTTCCTGGTCGACCGGCAGGGCGTCAAGGGCGGTGAAACTCGGGTGTTTGAAGCGGATGGGCCAGCAGGCCAGCGCTTCACGCTCACCGAGCCCTGGTCATTGCTGTTGCTCGACGATGCCAGGGTCATTCATGAATCCACGCCAATCCAGCCCTTGCAGGCCGACAGCCAGGCCGCCTGCCGCGACACGCTGGTGGTCACGCTGCGCAGCGGTGGCTTTCCGGGGGAAGGCCACGCGCAGGTTGCTTGATCGGCGTCAAGTCACTGGCCTGGTCTTGGGTTCACACTGAACGCCGTCAGCACAACCCAAGGATTTTGTATGTTCAAGCATATTCTCGTGCCCGTGGATGGTTCAGCCACGGCGCTACAGGCCGTTGACACTGCGATTGGTCTGGCCAAAGTCCATGGCAGCCGGGTCACCGCTATTTTTGTGGTCGACCCCTATCCATTTACCGGGGTAGGTACCGATTTTGCCTACGGACAGGCTGATTACCTGAGCGCAGCCATGGCGGAGGCCAATACCGCCATCAAGGCCGCCAAGGCACAGTTCGCTGCGGCAGGTGTTGCGGTGGATTCATCGGTGATTGAATCGCACAGCGCTTGGCGCGGTGTGGTCGATACTGCAGACGCGGCCGATGTCGATCTCATTGTGATGGGATCCCACGGTCGCAAGGGACTGGAAAAACTGGTGCTTGGCAGTGTGACCCAGGCCGTTCTGTCGCACACCAAGCGTTCCGTGCTGGTGGTGCGCGACTGAACGGAGTGGTCAGGCGGTACGCTCGAAAATAGCCGCAATGCCCTGGCCGCCGCCAATGCACATGGTGACCAGCGCATAACGACCGCCAATGCGCTCCAATTCATAGAGTGCTTTGACGGTGATCAAGGCGCCTGTGGCGCCAATCGGATGCCCCAGCGAGATGCCCGAGCCATTGGGGTTGACCTTGGCGGGGTCTAGCCCCAGGTCGCGCGTGACGGCGCAGGCTTGGGCGGCGAAGGCCTCGTTGGCCTCAATCACATCGAGGTCGTTGACGGTCAGGCCCGCTTTCTTCAAGGCTTTCTGGGTAGCAGGTACCGGGCCAATGCCCATGTATTTTGGGTCGACACCAGCGTGGGCGTAAGCCACCAAGCGGGCCATCGGCTTGAGGCCACGCGCTTTGGCCGTGCCGGCTTCCATCAGCACCAGTGCCGCTGCCGCGTCATTGATGCCCGAGGCATTGCCAGCAGTGACGGTGCCGTTCTCTTTGATAAAGACTGGCTTGAGTTTGGCCAGGTCAGCGAGCGAACAGTTAGGGCGGAAATGCTCGTCGGTGACATAAGCCACATCACCCTTCTTGCTTTTGAGGATGACCGGGGTGATCTGGCTGGTGAAGTAGCCGGCTTCGGTGGCGCGCTGGGCGCGGTTGTGGCTCTCCACGGCAAGTTTGTCCTGGTCTTCACGGCTAATGCCCCACTTGGCCGCAATGTTTTCAGCCGTCACGCCCATGTGAATCGTCTGGAACGGGTCATGCAAGGCACCGACGACCATGTCGACCAGCTTGGTGTCGCCCATCCGTGCGCCCCAACGGGCGCTCAGGCTGGCGTAGGGGCCGCGGCTCATGTTTTCGGCGCCGCCACCGATGGCGATGTCAGCGTCGCCCAGCAGGATGGACTGGCTGGCTGAAATGATGGCCTGCAGGCCGGAGCCACACAGCCGGTTCACGTTGAAGGCCGGTGTGCCCTCGGCGCATCCACCGTGAATGGCCGCCACGCGTGACAGGTACATGTCCTTAGGCTCGGTATTGACCACATGACCAAACACCACATGGCCGACGTCTTTGCCGTCCACCGCTGCCCTTGCGAGCGACTCGCGTACTACTTGGGTGGCCAGCTCGGTGGGGGAAATATCCTTCAGGCTGCCGCCATAGGTACCAATGGCGGTGCGTACACCGCTGACGATCACGACTTCACGGGACATGGGTAAATTCCTGTTCATGGTTGGGTTTGGGCATGCGGCTGGATGGCCGCAAACACCCGATGTTAATTAGTCAGGCTGACAGCAAGCCGACAATGCCGGCGGCAGTTCAATCCCGCACATCTGCGACTGGGTTGGTGCCAAAGTCTGGCCGTGCCAGCCACCCGAGAACCCGGCTGGCCGCATCGGCCGGGCTGCTGAGCATGCCGCGCGTCTTGAGGCCAATGAAGTTTTCTTGGTCGGGAAACGCATCGGGCGCGGCGCTGCGTAGCGTCACCTGCATGTCGGTGTCGATGACACCTGGCGCCAGCGAGCAGGTGCGTGCTCCGTTGGTTTTACGGGCTTCGTCCAGCGCCAAGCAACGTGTGAAATGGTCCATGCCAGCTTTGGCTGCACAGTAGGCACCCTGGGAGGCCATAGCGCGGCGCCCCAGCCCAGATGAGATATTCAATACCTTGCGCGGCAGCTCCCAGGACTCGGTGGCCCGCAGGAAAGCGGCGCTGAGCAGCATGGGCGCCTCCAGCCCGACTCGCAGCGCTTGAGCCAGTTCGGCTGGGTCGGACGCGCTCAGGGGGACGATGGCTGGTATGACGCCGGCATTGTTGATCAGCGTTGCGCTGGTCAGGGTTGCGGTATCCAGTCGCCCCAGCCAGTCGCTCAGTAAAGCGGCGGCGGCCACGCCCTGGCTCAGGTCGCAGGGCCACTGCTCCAGGGTACAGGACGCCGCTTTCGCCTTAGCAGCCAGCGCCGGGTTGACCTGACGCGACAGACACAGCAGACGGTGGTCGGGTGCGATCAGCTGTTCGGCCATGGCAAGACCCATGCCACGCGAGGCGCCGGTCAGAATGTAGAGGTGTTGTGTCATGGAGCTTCTTTCAAATAAGTGGCCCGCGACCGACGGTCAGAAGTCGGCGGCGCTGGCAAATTGCAGGGGTAGTTGGCTGACCGGGTGTTTGAATGCCAAGCTGCTGGCGTGCAGCAGTAGTCTAGTCGCCATCCCTTGAACCTCCGGGGTGCCGTAAAGCGCATCACCAAGAATGGGATGCCCCAGCGCCAGCAGGTGAACGCGGAGTTGGTGCGAACGGCCGGTCTCGGGCTCCAGCTCGAGGCGGGTCGCCCGCTGGTCCGCTCCCGCCGCTAGCACGCGCCAGCGCGTCACGCTCGCCTTGCCATGGAGGTGGTCAATCTTGCGCAGTGGCCGCTGGTGCCAGTCAGCGCCAATGGGCAGATCGATCACGCCCCAATCCGGCGCAGGCGTTGCCATGTGGCCGTTTACTATGGCCACGTAGCGTTTGGTGATACGACGTTCGGCAAAAGCCAGGCTCAGCGCACGTTGTGCGACCGGACCGCGTGCAAACAGCATCAAGCCCGAGGTGGCCATGTCCAGCCGGTGGACCACCAGTGCGTCCGGGTATGTGGCCTGTACCCGCAAGCTCAGGCAATCCTGCTTGTCGAAGCCGCGTCCTGGCACCGACAGCAGCCCACTGGGTTTATCCAGCACGAGCATGTCGCCATCCTGATGAATGACCACCAGTTCAGGTCTCGGCGCCATGATTGGTCAGCAGCCGCTGCACGGTGTCGCACAATTCGTCGACGTCATTGGGTTTATGAATCAGGGCCCGTGCGCCCTCGGCCAATGCGCTCTGTTCGATTTCGGCAGTGACGTAGCCCGAGGCCAGGGCCACGGGCAAATCTGGCCGGATCTGCCGGGCTTCCCTGAGTAGGTCGACACCGCAGTAACCCGGCATGTTGTAGTCGGTCACCAGCAGGTCAAAGTCGAGCGGGCGCTGACGCAAGACGGCGGCCGCCTTATGCGGATCGGTGAAGGTGCTCACTGAGAAGCCCTTGCGTGAGAGCGCCCGGTCCACCAAGAAAACCAGCGCTTCGTCGTCATCAACGTACATCACGCGTTGGCCGCGACCCTGGACGACGCTGGGTTGGCGAATTTCTGCCGGAGCCGGTACTGCATCGCGGTCGGCCTGTGGGAAATTAAGTGTGAACACGCTACCGACGCCGGGCGTGCTTTGCACGTCCACTGTACCTTCGTGCGTGCGCATGATGCCATGCACCACGGCCAAGCCCAGGCCGGTTCCCTGCCCCACAGGTTTGGTGGTGAAGAAGGGCTCAAACACACGCTCAATGGTTGGGGCATCCATGCCACTGCCAGTGTCACGTACCGACAACTGCACATGCAGTCCGGCAGTAACTCCCCGGTTTTCATCTGAATCGGTGTGGTGGCCCAGGGTATGCGTCAGTTCAATGCTGACGGTGCCACGCTGGCTGCCCAGAGCTTGGATCGCATTGGTGCACAGGTTAAGCAGTGCCTGTTCAATCTGCGTGGCATCCGCCAGCACCGCCGGCATTTTTTCTGCGATGCGGACCACCATTTCAACCGTTGGCGGCAGTGTGACCTTAAGTAGGCGCACAGTTTCATGCACCACGTCGGCCAACTGCAACGCAACCCGGGCGGGCGACTCGTTACGGCTGAACGCCAGGATTTGGCGCACCAGGTCTCGCGCCCGGCGCCCCGCCTTGTCAATTTCAGCCAAGCTGATCAGGGCCGGTGAATCCTGGCCGGCGTCTTGCTGCGCCAGAGCCACATTGCCCAAAATGGCGCCAATGATGTTGTTGAAATCATGCGCAATGCCGCCCGCCATGGTGCCAACTGCCTGCATCTTGTGCGATTCCCGGAGTTGTGATTCCAGCGTGTTGCGGTGTGCCTCGATCTTCTTGCGAGCACTGAGATCGCGCGCAAAAACGGTGGTGGTGTCGCCATCCGGGGGATGCTCAAATGACATGCTGACCTCTATGGCCACCAGCTTGCCATCTGACGTCAGCCCCGTGATCTCGCCGAGTTGGGCGTGGCTGGTCAGGCGGTTAGATGACAGAAAGTCTGCGGCAGCTGGCAGAAAGCGGCCGAGCGCACTGCCCAGCGCCTGGGCCGATGGACAGGCAAACAGTTTCTCGGCCGTTGGGTTGAAGATCGTGATTCGCTGATCACGATCGACGCCGATGATGGCGTCCAACGAGGCGTTGATGATGGCGGCCAAGCGGTTTTTGCTCAGTTGCAACTCGTCGTTACGGTCCCGCAAGGCCGCAGCGCTATCCCGAAGGGCTCTGCGCTCGGTCAGCAAGGGGCCCTGGTCGATGATGGCGCATATGAAATGGGCCAGCTCATCCTGCGCATTTTCAATCCGGGCAATGTGCAGGTCGCCGGTGATCACGCCACCTGAGCCGCAACAAAACACCACCTCGCTGGTTTCGCAGGTGGCCTGCTCAGCCGCGGTCACGAAGGCGTTTGCCACCCGGGTGGTGTGGGCCTGACTGACAAACGGCAGCAAAAAATTGAGCGGGGGGTCGTGTTCAAGTGGACGAAACAGGCGCAAGGCCATGGCGTTGCTTTCGAGCACCAAACTATTTTCGTCAACCAGCATCAGTGCCAGCGGCACATTGGAAAACAGGGTCAAGAAGCGCTCGGAGGCGCCTTCGGCCGCGGCCTGGCTGTAACGCAGGGCCTGGTTCTGAATTTCCAGTTCGGCCTGGTATTTGCGCAAGTCCCGAACCATTTGCGGCGGCGAGAACGCCGGGCTGCCGGTCTCGGGCTGTCGCTCATTGCGCGTCAATCGTCGGCGCACCCCTGGCTTGGGCGCAGGGATGGGCTTGGGTCGTGACAAGCTTCGCATCAGTCCGACTCGAAATGACCCACGGCCCGGGTCAGGCGGTGGCGCAGGTTTTAGCCGCGTGCAGGGGCATTCTTCAATTTGCCGCGTACTGGAACCACCGTGGTCACGGTTGGTCGTACCGCATCTGGCGACACGGCCTTGGGCGGCGAGACGTCCTTCTTTGGTTTTTTCACCATCTTGTTGTTTTGCTGTCCTTTTGCCATTTTCATGCTCCTAGGTTGGGTTCCCTGCCGAAGGAATCAGCGGCAGGGCTTGGGGAAATGCTGAGGCAGGTCTTGCTGCTGCAAGACCGCATTCAGCGGCGTACTACAGCGTCGCCGGGTTGGTAGTCTGCCGCTTTGAGTGGGCTGTGCTTTATGATGAAAGCCCGCAAAACATCGGCGTCTACGAAACCAGTATTGACATGGCTTTTGTGGTCACTGACCTTCGGATAGCCATCGCCGCCAGTGGCCTGGAAATTGTTGATGACCATCCTGTAAGTTTTGCCTGGGTCTAGTGGCGCCTTGTTGATCCGGACATTGCTGACCTTGCCGCTTGAGATCTCGAGACTGACCCCGGCGAACTGCGCAAAAGCGCCAGAGCCGACTGACATTTTGGCGGCTGCATTCAGGTAGTCCATCACTTCGCTGCCGCTCAGGTCCACGGTGCTCAGGGTGTTGCCGAAGGGTTGGACCTTGAGTACGTCCTTGTAGGTGATCTTGCCCGCCGCCAGGGAGTCGCGCACGCCGCCCGCGTTGACGATGGCGAAATCAGCCCGGGTTTTGTCCATCGCGGCCAGACCGATCAGCACCGCCAGCGACGCTGGTTTGGCACGCACCACCGCGCGATCACCCTCCAACCGGCCATCGCTGGCGCCGATTTCAATGCCCAGCTTCTGCTGACCAAAGGCCTGGTAGGGCGTGAGTAATGCCAGCATGTCCGGGTCTTCGGCAATCTCTTCGGTGTAAGGCACCAGGGTGGTCTTGCCGTCGGCCCCTTTGACCGGTTTCTTCAGGTTGACCGGAATCAGGGCGTACTTGACCAACTTGAACTCGCCATTGCGGTACTCAAAGTCAGCCCTGCCCACGTATTTGCCCCATTCGTGGGCCTGCACAATCCAGGTGCCGTTCTGGCGGTCGGGTTTGCATTCTGTGCCTGGCACATAGGCACGGTCCAGCACGTTCTCCGCCTTCATGCAGGCTGGGTTCTGGGTGTGGCCGCCCACCACCAAATCGATGCCTTTGACGGCGCGGGCCAGTTCCACGTCGCCCGGCGACTGCGTGCCATGGTTGCCGTTTTCATAATGCCCCATGTGGGTGGCAGCTATGACCACGTCGACCTTGGCGCGTAATTCAGGCACCACCTTGGCCGCCTCGGCGGTCACGCTGCGAAATTCGATATTTTTGACGTTCTCGGGCAGCACCAATTTGTAGGTGTCTTCCGTGGTGAAGCCCATGACGCCAATTCGCAAACCGCCCACGGTGAAGACCTTGTAGGGGTCGAACATGCGCTTGCCATGCTCGTAAATATTGGCAGACAACATCGGGAATTGAGCCAGGTCGCGCTGCATCTTCAAAACGGCCAGCGGCTTGTCAAATTCATGGTTGCCGACGGCCATTGCCTGATAACCCAGCAGGTTCATGCCTTTGAAGTCAGGCACGGCGTCCTGCAAGTCGCTCTCTGGCACGCCGGTGTTGACATCACCACCGTCGAGCAGCAGGCTGTGGCCGCCATTGGCAGCGACCTCACGCCGGATGCGGTCAATCACCGTTTTGCGTGCTGCCATGCCGTATTCGCCGTCGCCATTTTTCCAAAAATGGCCATGGTGGTCATTGGTGTGCATCACGGTGATGCGGTAGATTTTGTCTTTTTCGGGGCCGCCTGTGGGTGTGTTGGCGCAAGCCGCCAGTGCCGAGGCGGCCAACAAGTAATAAGCGACACGTGTCAGGTTCATGAGCAGCTCCGATCAAATCATTGAGGCAAACAACGGGCCGACGCCCTGGGCACATGCCCTAGGTATTCAGGCCGGATGTGATTATGGCTTCTCCCGGGCTTGGCTCACCTCAAGCTCCGTAACAGGTGCTGACAAGTTGCCCCAGCTGCTGCGCAGGTAAGTGCTCAGCGCCGCGAGTTCCCGATCGCTCAGGTTCAATACGAAAGGCGGCATGCCGAACGGTCGCGGGTTCCGCGCTGTGGCGGGTGTGTAGCCGCCCCAAAGGATGGTCTGTATCAGGTTGTTGGGGTTGGGCATTGTGACGGTGCGGTTGCCCGCCAGGGCCGGATAGGCATCAGGCACACCTTGTCCTTGGTCGCCATGGCATGACTTGCACATCGTCTCATACACGCCCGCGCCAGCGGGGCGCCCGTACCCGGCGGCGAGCTTGCTCCCGCTACCCGGCACAGGTCTGTTATTCGTGGCGCCAAATGCCGGTTGTTGCAGCGCTGGCACAGCGCTTGGCCGCTGGCTCGATCTGAGGTAGGTCGCCATGGCCAACCGGTCATCATCGCTCAGGTATTGGGTGCTGTGCAGCACTACTTGGGCCATCGGGCCGGTGGCGACTCCGCGCGCCGAGACCCCCGTCTGCAACCATCTGCTGACTTCGTCCAGGGACCAGTCGCCAACCCCACCCTCTTGACGGTCGAGCAGCGACGGCGCGTACCAACGCTGCATGGGCAGCATTCCCCCTTGCAGGTCCAATGAGGAGCGGCTGGCCCCCAGCATGTTGCGCGGGGTATGGCAGGTACCGCAATGCCCCAGCCCATTGACCAGGTCGGCGCCCCGGCTCGCCACAGAAACTGGGCCGCTTTTGCTCACACCGCCGCCTGGCGTGAAGTAAAGGACGCGCCAGGCCGCTAATGCCGTCTGGGTGCGGTAGGGCCAGCGCAGGGCGTGCGACCTGTTGGCCTGTTTGACAGCAGGTACGGTTTTCAGAAAGGCGAAGAGGGCATCTGAATCGGCACGGCTCAACAGAGTGAAGCTGGGGTAAGGAAACGCCGGGTACAGCAGCCGCTGGTCTTTAGAACGACCTTCGTGCATGGCTTGCCAGAAGTCATTGGGCGACCAGGCGCCAATGCCACTGTCGCGGTCGGCCGTTAGGTTGCTGGAATAGACCGTTCCAAATGGCGTCTCTATGCCGCGCCCTCCTGCATAGTTGGCCCCTCCCGTGACCGTGTGGCAGCCCAGGCAGTTGCCTATGCGAGCGAGGTAGGCACCGCGGGCCAAGAGGTCTGAGGGTGCAGCGTCGTTGCTGGCGACTGCGTTTGACCTTGCCGGCGCCGGCGCCGGAGCCGGAGCGCTGCCGCAGCCACGTGCGTTGGCCTGGCCTGTGGCCTGGTTCACTGGCCCTTGGACCTGCGGGCGGCTGTCCGCGGGCACTGTTTGAGCGGCCAACCAGTGAGAAATAGCGCTGACATCGGCACGGTCCAACTGGGCCGCGATAGTCGCCATGCAGTCGGGCCCATGGGCGCGGCGCTGACCGGCCTGCCAGCCGCCCAGTTGCGCATTCAGGTAATCGCGCGGCAGCCCAAGCAAGCCTGGCACATGGGGTAGGGCGCCGGTCAAGCGGTCGCCATGGCAGTTGATGCAGGCCGGGATCTTTTTTTGCGGGTCCCCTTGCGTCACCAGGGATTTGCCGCGTGCAAGCTGAGCGGGTGTGGTGGCTGCAACAGGCGTCGGTGGCGGGTAAGGCAGGTTCAAGCCGGCAAAGTACTGTGCCATCTCCATCAAATAGGCATCGGTCAGAGGCTCGAGCAAGCCGGTCATCAGGCTGTAGTGGCGCCGACCTTCACGAAAATTGAGTAATTGGTTGTAAAGGTAGGCCGCTGGCTTGCCCGCCAATCGAGGGTAATAGCCGTCTGGGCCGGCACGACCCTGTTTGCCGTGGCAGTGGCTGCACGCCCGGGTGCGCTCAGCCATGGTGTCCTCAAACACCGGTTCCTGCCCAAGTCCCAGGACGGGCCACAGGGCGATCAGCAAGACCAGACAGCGAAGAAATGTGCAAGACATTGGTTTTTAAATTGCAGCGACAATGCGCTCCCTGTTGTACCCACCGGCTCACCGAGCCCCTTTATTTTCCCATGTCCAGTTCATCCAGCATTGAGGTTCGTTCCGCCACCCTTAGAGATTCCAAAGCCATCACGGAAGTCCATCTTGCGGCCACCCGGGCGGCCTACCGTGACTTGTTGACCCCCGAACACATGGTGCCGGTACTGGCGTTGGCTGCTCAGGTCGACTGGCGGGAGGCCATTGAATTCAGCGAGCCCCAGGTTCAGTTGGCGAACGATCAGGGTCAGGTGGTCGGCTTTGTTGGCTTTGACCGCTCGCGTGACAAAGGCACGCCGCCCACGGCGGGAGAAATCTGGGCCTTGCAGGTTGCCGGGCGCACTGGCTTACCTCCCCACACTGGGCTTGTCCGATTTGCCACTGCTGGTGGCCATGGGCATTAACCTCACGGCGTTTTTTGTCGTGTGCATGGTCTGCCACGGTGAACTGGCTTTGCAACAACCCCCTACCAAGCAACTCACTTTGTATTATTTGATGTTGTCTGTGGGT
>CALPLW020000061.1 GCA_943324505.2 Comamonas sp. lk | reverse complement strand
GGGGGCGCGTTTGCGCAATCTGCTGCAGTTGCGCGGCGTGGCAGTGGTTGGGGCTGGTGATCACCAGGGCGTCCAGCCCCGGCCAGGCCAGCAGGGCTTCCAGCGAATCAAGCTGGGCCGCCGCTGGTACCAGAACCTGGCTGCGAGCTCGCATGCCGGCATCGGGCTCAAAGATGGCGGCCACCTCAATGTCGGGCAGCAGCGCCATGTTGCGCAGGTGTTCTTGCCCCATCATGCCGCAGCCGACCATGCCGTAGCGTTGCTTGTTGAGGGGGGGTCTATTGGTGCGCTGAGGCGGTGAGGTTGACATATTCATTTACCATTCATACACTTGCGCGTCACTATAGCAACAATCGACAGAAAGCCCCACCGCATGCAGGCCACCCACGTTGTTCCGGTCAAAAGCGCTGACCATGCCGCCGCAGAAGTGGCCTGGTTTGCACCCCTGTGCTCCGATGATTACCGCCACTTGGGCGTGCCCGAGGGCGATTTACGCAGCAGCTGGGAGCATACCCGTGCCATTGCCACACGGGCAGACCAGCTGGGCTACCGCAACATCCTCTGCCCCTCGTCTTTCCAGGTGGGGCAGGACACGCTGAGTTTTGTGGCCGCCATGGCGCCGCTCACCACCCGAATGAATTTTTTGGCGGCCATCCGTTGTGGCGAGACGCAGCCCATCATGCTGGCGCGCACCGTGGCCACGCTAGACCACATGCTGCAGGGGCGGCTGATTTTGAACGTGATTTCGTCGGATTTCCCGGGCGAGACCGCCAGCAACGAGTACCGCTACCGCCGGTCGCTCGAGGTGGTGGAAATTCTCAAACAGGCCTGGACGCAAGACGAGATCAATTACCAAGGCCAGATCTACCAGTTCAAGGGCCTGACGACCGACCCCGTGCGCCCCTACCAGACCGGTGGCCCCCTGCTGTATTTTGGTGGCTACTCGCCGCAGGCGGTTGACCTGTGCGCCGCCCACTGCGATGTGTACCTGATGTGGCCCGAGGCCCAAGACCAGCTGGCCGAGCGCATGCGAACGGTCCATGCCCGGGCCCAGCACTATGGCCGGGTACTGGACTACGGCTTGCGTGTGCACATGATCGTGCGTGACACCGAGGCTGAGGCCCGCGAGTACGCCCAAGAGCTGGTGTCTCAGCTCGATGACGAAGAGGGCCGCAAGATTCGGGAGCGGGCGCAGGACGCCAAGAACTTTGGCGTGGCTATCCAGGCCCAAAACCGGGAACGGTCTGACGCCGAGGGCTTTATTGAGCCGCACCTGTGGACTGGCGTGGGCCGTGCCCGATCCGGTTGCGGTGCGGCGCTGGTCGGCAGCGTGGACCAGGTGCTGAGCAAGATTGAAAGCTACATGGCCATGGGCATCCGGGCCTTCATTTTTTCGGGTTACCCGCACCTGGACGAGTGCGAGATGTTTGGCAACAAGGTGCTGCCACACCTCAACACCTGTTCTCTGCCGCAGGTCTACGGCCGGGTACCCACACACACGCCGGCCACGCCGCTCGGCCAAGGAGTTCGACGTTGATCCCCACCTGCCACATGCACCCGGCATTGCCGGCCTTTAGCCGCTTGGTTTACGGCGCCTGGCGCCTGGCGGACGCCGCCGATGCCACCCCGCAGACGGTTCTGCGCAACATCGAGATCTGCCTGGATCAGGGCATCACCACCTTTGACCACGCTGATATTTACGGTGGCTACCGCTGCGAGGCCCTGTTTGGCGATGCGCTCAAATTAAAGCCTGCACTGAAAAGGCAGCTCCAACTGGTCAGCAAGTGCGACATCATGCTGATGAATGCCCAGTTCCCGGCGCGGCGGGTCAAGCACTATGACACCAGCGCCGGCCATATTCGGGCCTCGGTTGAGCAGTCGCTGAGCCGCCTTGGCGTGGAGCGGCTGGATGTGCTGTTGTTGCACCGGCCAGACCCTTTCATGGACGCGGCGCAGACCGGCGCCTACCTGGACGCCTTGGTGAAAGAGGGCAAGATTGGCGCCGCTGGCGTCTCCAACTTTAAGCCTTGGGACCTGTCGCTGCTGCAGTCAGCGATGCAAACGCCCTTGGTGACCAACCAGGTTGAGATCAGCCTGCTGGCGCGCGACAGCTTTCTGGATGGCACCCTGGCCCAATGCCAACAGCTCAAGATCACGCCCATGGCCTGGTCGCCATTGGCCGGTGGTGCGCTGTTTGACGAAAGTGCGCCGGCGCTGCGACTGCGCCCGGCCTTGGCCCGCATTGCGGCAGCGCAGAGTGTGGCGCCCGATGCGGTGGCCATTGCCTGGCTGTTGGCTCACCCGGCCAACATCATGCCCATTGTGGGCAGCAACCAGCCCCAAAGGCTGGCACGCCTTGCCGACGCCTTCAAGGTCACGATCGACCGTGAAACCTGGTTTGAGTTGTGGACCCTGGCTTGCGGGCAAGAAGTGCCCTGACCTGGCCACTGCAGATGGCGCCCCCTCAGTGCTTTGATCAGCTATTGTGAATGCGACTGGCACAGGCAGACGCATCGGGTACGATGCTGTACTTGACGGTCTAGCTGGCCCATTCGGACCAGCGCGTCAATGTCTGACAACTTTGGAGTGAACCATGTCAAACCGTCGTGAATTTATGTTGCAAGTCAGCCTGGGTGGGGGTGTTGTGTTGGCCGGTAATGCCATGGCACAAGGCGCTATGGTTGCTGAGTCTGATGCGCAAGCCGCAGCCCTGGGCTACAAGGCCGATGCCAGCAAGGTTGACAAAGCCAAGTTTCCCAAGTTCGCCACTGGCCAAGTCTGCACCAACTGCGCGCTTTACCAGGGTAAGGCTTCTGACGCCGCTGGTGGCTGCCCCCTGTTTGCTGGCAAGCAGGTGGCGGGCAAGGGCTGGTGCAGCGCCTACGCCAAGAAGGCCTGATCCCGGTCAGCTTTGTCTGACTCAAGCGTGATCTGCCCTCGGCAGATCACGCCATGGTCTATCAGGGCGCCGCAAGGATAGCGGTAGTCAAAGCGATCGTCAGGGCGATACTCAGCCCATGCAACTCCAGGACATTCTTTTCTCCCAGGGCTTCGGCACGCGCCGCGTCTGTGCTGGCTTGATCCAGCAGGGCCATGTGCAGGTTTATGAGTCAAATCAGGCTCTAGCCCCCGTCCTTATTCAAGACTCTGCTATAAATTTGGAAGCGACTGGCCTGCGGTTCCGGGTGCAGGGCGTCGACTGGCCCTACCAGCAGCCGGCCTACCTGGTGCTGCACAAGCCCGCAGGCACCGAGTGTTCGCAAAAGCCTTCTACCTACCCCAGCATTTATTCCCTGCTGCCATCGCCCTTGCGCCTGCGGCCTCAAAAGGGTGCGGTTCAGGGCGTGCAGGCGGTCGGCCGGCTGGACCAGGACACCACGGGCATGCTGCTGCTGACCGATGACGGCAAGTTCATCCACCGCATGAGCTCGCCGCGCCACCACGTGCCCAAGGTCTATGAGGTCGGCGTCAAGCACCCGCTAGACGCGCACCAGGTCAGCCGGCTGCTGGGCGGCGTGGTGCTCGATGACGACCCGGCGCCCGTGCGCGCCGCCGCCTGCGAGGCGGTAGCCGAGCACCACCTGCGGCTGACCCTGACCGAAGGCAAGTACCACCAGGTCAAGCGAATGCTGGCAGCCGTAGGCAACCGGGTCGAGACACTGCACCGCTCGCAAATGGGTGGCTTGCGCCTGCCGGAGGATCTTGCGCCGGGCCAGTGGCGCTGGCTTAGCGAGGCTGATTTAAGCCTGATCAAAGGGTGATGGCCGCTACACTGGGCGCCTCCCTAAAAAAGGCCTTTTTTGTGATTTTTACCCCCTGCTGGCAACGATTTTTATTGGCGTCCCGTGGCCTGCTGGTTCTGTTGGGGGCTGGCCTGTTCCTTTGCCTGCCAGCTCTGGCGGCACCAATTTTTGTGCTGAACTCGCTGTCTGCTAGCGTGAGCGTGATCGACCCGGTGAGCTGGAAAGAGATCAAACGCATTCCCACAGGCAAAGAGCCGCACCACCTGTACCTGGCGCCCGATGAAAAATCTTTGCTGATTGCCAACGCCCTGGGTGACAGCCTGCTCTTCGTCGACCCCAAAACCGCCGAAGTGCAGCGCACCGTGCGCGGCATCCCAGACCCCTACCAGCTGCGATTTTCCCCGGACATGAAGTGGTTTGTCACCGCGGCCAACCGCCTCAACCATATCGATATTTACCGCTGGGACGGCAGCAACCTGACGCTTGCCAAACGGCTGCCCACCGGCAAGACGCCCAGCCACGTCTGGATTGACAGCAAAAGCACCACCGTCTACGCCACGATGCAAGACAGTGATGAGCTGGTGGCCATCGACCTGCCCAGTCAGACCTTCAAGTGGCGAGCCCCCACCGGTGCCATGCCAGCCGATGTGTTCGGCACGCCGGACGACAAATTCTTGCTGATTGGGCTGACCGGCGGCGATGGGGTCGAGGTGTACGACGTCAGCGCCGGTCAGGCCAAACTGGTCAAGCTGATCAAGACAGGTCAAGGCGCCCATGCGTTTCGCGCTGCCGGCGACAAGCGACATGTGTATGTCAGCAACCGGGTCGCCAACACCATCAGCAAAATTGATTACCTGGCCATGGCTGTGACCGACAACTATGTGGCGCCGAGCGGGCCCGATTGCATGGAGCTGTCGGCCGACGGCCGCCATATTTATGTGGCCTCACGCTGGGCCGGCAAACTGACGGTGATCGACACCCAGACCCGTACGGTGGTACGGCAGGTGAAGGTCGGCAAGTCCCCGCACGGGGTCTGGACCCTGGACCATGCGCCACGGCAGTAAGCTATTTTTTCGGTTCTGGATTGCTACAGTATTTGTAGCTATAGTATCAATAACCACGTGGTCTGGCGCCATTTTTGCTTGTGAAAAGCCGGTTTATCTGACGCTTGACACAGGCCACATGGCAGTCGCCCCGCTGATGGCTGACATCTTGAAGCGGCATAGCGTGCGGGTCACCTTTTTTGCGGCGCAAGAACGCACCCAAGAGGGCGACGGCAGCCTGGGTGAGCAGTGGGCGCCCTGGTGGCGCGCGCGCGCCGGCGAGGGCCATGAATTCGCTTCCCACACCTGGGACCACGTGGTCTGGCGGGCTGATCTACCCGGCACGCCGCCACGGTTCAAGATGCAGCCTTCGGCCGGCCCGCAGCAGGGCCAGGCACTGACTTTGGGCGGCCCTGAGTATTGCCAACAGCTCCAGCGCGCCAGTGATCGGCTGCAGGCTGTAACCGGAAAAAAGCCGCTGCCCCTGTTTCGGGCGCCTGGCGGCAAAACGTCGGACCGGTTATTGGCCGCCGCCAAGTCCTGCGGCTATGCCCATGTCGGTTGGGCAGCAGCCGGCTTTTTGGGTGACGAGCTGGCGAGCGACAAGTTCAGCAACGCGGCTTTGCTGGCCAAAGCCTTGCGTGATATCCGCAGTGGCGACATCCTGATGGCTCATTTGGGCATCTGGTCTCGCCAGGACCCGTGGGCCCCGGCGGTGCTGGAACCCCTGTTGGTGGGCCTGAAGGCGCGTGGCTTTTGCTTTGCCACCTTGCGGGAGCACCCGGCCTACCGCGCCTGGGTGGCGGCAGGGGGCTGAACCGAACGTGATGACTATGGACAATTTGGCAGACATGTTTTCGGCCCTGCAAGGCCTGTTGTTTGAGCAGGTGCTGCAGCCGGTGATGTTCGCCACCGGCCTGGGGCACTTGTTGCCAGACGGGTTCAATGCCATGGGCTGGCTGCTGGTCGGCCTGCTGCAGTTGCTGGTGATGGTGGTGGTGATCGGCCCGCTGCAACGCTGGCGCCCGGTCGAGCCGGTGACCGACCGCGCCACGGTGGGCACCGATGTGCTCTACACCCTGGTTCACCGGCTCGGCCTCTTTCGGCTGGCCATGTTCTTTGCCGTGGAGCCACTGCTTAGCGCGCTGTTTGGCCAATGGCGCGTGGCGGGCATGGCCACTTGGCACCTCGACGCCATTTGGCCGGGAGTGACGGATTTGGCGCTGGTCAGCCTGCTGCTCTACCTGGTGGTGCTGGACGCACTCAACTACTTGATCCACCGTGGCCAGCACGGCCTGAGTTGGTGGTGGCAGTTGCACGCGTTGCACCATGCCCAGCGTCAAATGACCCAGTGGAGCGACAACCGCAACCACCTGCTCGATGACCTGATCCGCGACGTGATGGTGGTGCTGGTGGCCCAACTGATAGGTGTTGCGCCCAGCCAGTATGTGGCCATCGTGGCCCTGACGCAGCTCAGCGAGAACCTGCAACACGCCAACCTGCGCCTGTGGTTTGGCCGCTGGGGTGAGCGGCTGTGGGTGAGCCCGCGCTTTCACCGCATGCACCATGCGGTCGGCCATGGTGAGCGGCAAAACTGCAATTTTGGGGTCTTGTTACCCTGGTGGGACATGCTGTTTCGCACGGCCAATTTTGAGCTGAGCTACCCGACAACCGGGGTTTTGGACCAGCTTGAGAAGGGGCGCGACTATGGCCGCGGTTTCTGGTCCCAGCAATGGTTGGGTCTCAAGCGCCTGGCGGGGCGGGCTTGAGCAGGCGTACTCGCCTGGCTTGACAAGGCGTTATCCTCGGCCAATGACATTGTTGTTGAGCTCATTCTGGCGCGCGGTGGTGTATTGCTTGCACCCCCGGGTCATCGCCCTGTCGTTTTTGCCCCTGCTGCTGATGGTGGGGCTGGCCTTGGGCCTGGGTTACCTCTACTGGGACCCGGTGCTGGACTGGGTGCGAAGCCTGCTGGAGGCCTCGGCCCTGCTCAACAGCCTATGGGGTTGGCTTGACGGCCTGGGCCTGGGCCGCATCAAGGTGGTGCTGGCGCCCCTGCTGGTAATCTTCGCCATCACGCCGCTGATTGTGATGCTGTCTTTGCTCGCCGTGGCGACGCTGATGACGCCATTTCTGACGCGACTGGTGGCCGAGCGGCGGTTTGCTGATCTGGAGCGCAAAAGTGGTAGCACATGGTTGCACAGCCTGTTCTGGTCATTGGGATCTCTGTTGCTGGCTTTGGTGGTGATGCTGCTGTCGATGCCATTTTGGTTGATCCCGCCCTTGATCCTGATCCTGCCGCCTCTGGTTTGGGGCTGGCTGACTTACCGGGTGCTGGCCTATGACGCCTTGGCCCAGCATGCCAGCCCAGAGGAGCGGCGCGAGATTTTTCGGCGGCACCGGGTTGCGCTGCTGGGCATGGGTGTGTTCTGTGGCTACTTGGGCGCTGCCCCCAGCCTGCTGTGGGCATCGGGTGTGGTGTTCGCGGCCGCCTTTGTGGTGCTGGTGCCGCTGGCCATTTGGATTTACACCCTGGTGTTTGCCTTGTCATCACTGTGGTTCGCTCACTATGGCCTGGGCGCGCTCCAGGCCTTACGCCAGGAAGCAGCGGCCAGTGCCAGCGCCACGGTCAGCGTTAGCGCGCCGGTTCAACCGACCGAGCCGGTCGTACCGGCTGTCGACGCGTTAGCATTGCCCCATGAGCCAACCCCCAACCCACCCCAGACTTGAATCAGCGCCCCGGATCGGCTTGATCATCATCGGCGATGAGATCCTGTCTGGCAAACGTGCCGACAAGCACCTACCCAAGACCATCGAACTGCTCAAGGCGCGCGGCCTGGCGCTTGACTACGCCGACTATGTCGGTGATGCGCCAGACCGCATCACCAGCACCCTGAGCCGCGCCTTTGCCTCGGGTGATGTGGTGTTCTCCTGTGGCGGCATTGGGGCCACCCCCGACGACCACACGCGGCAATGCGCGGCCAGGGCATTAGGCTGCGATTTGGCGCTGCACCCGCAAGCCGAAACCCTGATCCGCCAGCGCATGCAAGATGTGGCTTTGGAGCAGGGCGTGGCCTATGAACCCGACCGGCCGGACAACATTCACAGGCTCAACATGGGCACCTTCCCGTTTGGCGCCCAGATCATCCCCAACCCGTACAACAAGATTCCTGGCTTCACCTGCGGCAGCGTTCACTTCGTCCCCGGCTTCCCGGTCATGGCCTGGCCCATGATCGAGTGGGTGCTGGACACCCATTACCCGCACCTGTTTCGCACTGCGGCCTGGATCGAGCAATCGGTGATCGTCTTTGGTGCCATGGAGGCGACCTTGACGCCCCTGATGGAGGCGCTGGAGCGCGATTTTGACGGCATCAAGGTATTCAGCCTGCCCAGCGTGGATCACCCCCAGTACGGGCGTCACATCGAGCTTGGCGTCAAGGGTGAGCCTACCCTGGTCAGTCAGGCCTACCCGGCCTTGTTGGCGGGTCTGCGACAGTTTGACGCCCAACTTGGCCCTGAATTGGTGCAAAAATAAATGCTGTGATTTGGTGCGTCTGAAATTGCACCAATAAAGTGCAAAAACCAGGAAAACAAATGTCGCTGGCAATTTGGAGCGCCCGAGTTCCCGCCTAAAGTCAGGGCAAAATACCGCACCGGGCCGCTTTGCTCGCTAAGGCGGCCTTGGCACAAAACCTGCATTCCCTCTAGCATCTACTTATCAACCACAACCCAAACAGGAGAATCTGATGGCCAAGACCGTCGCAGACGTCATGAAAATGGTGAAAGACAACGAAGTCAAGTTTGTTGACTTCCGCTTCACTGACACCCGTGGCAAGGAGCAGCACGTGACTGTGCCGGTGTCCCATTTTGATGAAGACAAATTCACGGCTGGCCACGCTTTTGACGGCTCATCCATCGCCGGCTGGAAGGGCATTGAAGCCTCGGATATGCAGCTCATGCCCGACCCCAACACCGCCAATGTGGACCCGTTTTTTGAGGAAACCACCCTGTTCATGCAGTGCGACGTGGTCGAGCCCAGCGACGGCAAGTCCTACGACCGCGACCCACGGTCCATCGCCAAGCGGGCTGAGGCCTACCTCAAGGCCTCCGGCATTGGCGACACAGCTTATTTCGGTCCAGAGCCTGAATTTTTCATCTTTGACAGCGTGCGCTGGAGCAACGAGCCCGGCAAGGTGTTCTTTGAAATCGACGAGTACGAGGCCCCCTGGAACTCCGGCGCCAAGCTCGAAGGCGGCAACCGCGGTCACCGTCCTACCGTCAAGGGCGGCTACTTTCCTGTGCCCCCGGTCGACAGCACGCAAGACATGCGCGCTGAAATGTCGCTGATCCTCGAGTCACTGGGCATCCCCGTTGAGGTGTTCCACCACGAAGTGGCAGGCGCCGGTCAAAATGAGATCGGCACCCGCTTCAGCACGCTGGTACAGCGCGCCGACTGGACGCAAGTGCTCAAGTACGTGGTCTGGAACGTGGCCAATGCCTACGGCAAAACCGCCACCTTCATGCCCAAGCCCTACGCCGGTGACAACGGCTCCGGCATGCACGTGCACCAGTCGATCTGGAAAGACGGCAAGAACCTGTTTGCCGGTGACGGCTACGCTGGCCTGAGCGATTTCGCGCTGTATTACATTGGCGGCATCATCAAGCACGCCCGTGCCCTGAATGCCATCACCAACCCTGGCACCAACAGCTACAAACGCCTGGTGCCCGGTTTTGAGGCGCCGGTCAAGCTGGCCTACAGCTCGCGCAACCGCTCGGCGTCCATACGCATTCCGTTTGTGGCCAACCCCAAGGGCCGTCGTATCGAGGCGCGTTTCCCCGACCCATCCGCCAACCCCTACCTGTGCTTCTCGGCACTGATGATGGCCGGCCTCGATGGCGTGGAAAACAAAATCCACCCGGGCGAAGCCGCCACCAAAGACCTCTACCATCTGCCCCCCGAGGAAGATGCCAAGGTGCCAACCGTGTGCCACAGCTTGGACCAGGCGCTGGGCTACCTCAATGAAGACCGCGCCTTTTTGACCCGTGGCGGTGTTTTCACTGACTCCATGCTGGATGCCTACATTGATCTCAAGATGACTGAGGTGACCCGCTTCCGCATGGCGCCCCATCCGGTTGAGTACGACATGTACTTCTCTCTGTGAGTGCCGGCGGTGCTGAGCCGCCTGACCAGATTGGGTAACAAAAAAGGGACGGCTTTGGTCGTCCCTTTTTGTTGCCGCGTAAGGCCTTTGCGTGGTTTTTACAGCCATTTGTCGCATACTCCCACACCATGCAAGCCCTGTTGATGCCTGGTCTCCGTATGAAAATTGCCCCCTGGCTGGCCGTCTGTGTCGCCATATTGTTTGGCCCCGGCCATGCTCAGCAGCCGATCTACCGCTGCGGCAATGAATACACCAACACGGTGTCTGACCCAGCAGCCCGCGGTTGCAAAAAAATCGAAGGTACAACGCCCACGGTGGTGCCAGCAGTGCGCCTGCCTGCCGCAGCATCAAGGGCTGCGGCAACCTCTGCATCACCGGCGCTGGCGGGACAGCGGGTAGACGCTGTTGAGCAGCGTGCCCGCGATACCGATGCAAGGCAGATCTTGAGTGCCGAGCTGAAAAAAGCCGAAGCGCGGCAGATCGAGTTGCAGCGCGAGTACAACAACGGTGAGCCAGAGCGTCGCAGCGACGAGACCCGCAACTACCAGAAATACCTGGACCGGGTGGCTGAGATCAAGGCGAACCTGGCCCGTAACGACAGTGACATGGCCAGCATTCGGCGTGAACTCGCCCGTCAGCCGGGCGCGCCTGCCGCCACACCCGGAAAGTAGCCCGCGTGGAACCAGCGCTCGCCACCAGCAGCGCCGCCGCGGCGGCGGGAAGATTCCAGGCCTTTGACCTGCTCGCCACGCTGGTGGCCGTCGTGCGCAGCAATGGCGCCGTGGTGTTTGCCAACTCGGTGCTGGAGGATGCCCTGGGCATCTCCCGCCGCATGCTGCTGGGCGCTTCATTACCCGACAGTTTCTTAGAGCCCCTGCCGCTGCGCCACGCCCTGGCGGGCGCAAGCAGCAATGAGTATGCGGCCCTGCGCTACGACGCTTGGCTCAAGCGCCTCAACCGTGAGCCACTGCCGGTGCATGTGATCGTGGCCCAGTCCGAAGGCCCAGATGAATTCATTGTCGAACTGCTGCCTTTGGAGCAGCAGGCCCGCAAGGACCGGGAGGAGCGGCTGGCGGAGCAGGCCCAGGCCAACAAAGAGCTGATTCGTAACCTGGCGCATGAAATCAAAAACCCGCTGGGCGGCATCCGCGGCGCAGCCCAGTTGCTGGAGATGGAGATCGAGTCACGCGACCTGACGGAGTACACCCAGGTCATCATCCATGAAGCCGACCGTTTGCAGACCCTGGTGGACCGCCTGCTTGCGCCGCACCGCCGGCCTCACATGGTGGGGGACGTCAATATCCACGAAGTTTGCGAACGGGTGCGCTCGCTGATTCTGGCTGAATTTCCGCGGGGCCTGAAGGTGGTCCGCGACTACGACACGTCTATCCCGGAGTTCCGCGGTGACTTCGAGCAACTGATTCAGACCGTGCTGAACATTGCGCACAATGCCTGCGAGGCCCTGAGCGAGCAGATCGCCCAAGGTCGAGGCGTCCTGACATTTTGTACCCGCGTGGCGCGCCAGACGACGTTTGGCAAGCAGCGCTACCGGTTGGCACTGGAATTGCATGTGATCGACAACGGGCCTGGCGTTCCCGAATCGATCAAGGACCGCATTTTCTATCCGCTGGTGTCGGGCAGGGAAGGGGGTTCCGGGCTGGGGCTGACATTGGCGCAAACCTTTGTTCAGCAGCACCATGGACTGATCGAGTGCGACAGCACGCCGGGCCGAACCGATTTCACGATATTGATTCCGCTCCCCTGAATCTGACCTGAGGTGACACACGACATGAAGCCGATTTGGATCGTAGATGATGACCAGTCTATCCGCTTCGTCCTGGAGAAGGCGCTGCTGCGCGAGAGTCTGCCCACCCGCAGCTTCACCAGCCCACGTGAGGTCATGGCGGCGCTGAGTCTGGCGAGCGAAGACACCGGGCCGCAGGTACTGGTCAGTGACATCCGCATGCCCGGCGGCTCTGGACTCGACCTGTTGGAGCAAGTCAAGAAGAAGTACCCGGGACTGCCCGTCATCATCATGACCGCGTATTCAGACCTTGACAGCGCCGTCTCTGCTTTCCAGGGCGGCGCGTTTGAGTACCTGCCAAAACCCTTCGATCTGCCGAAGGCGGTTGAATTGATCCGGCGGGCGGTGGAAGAGAGTCAGCGCGAGGAGGTGACCGAAGAGCGCATGGCCGATGCGCCTGAGATGCTGGGGCAGGCGTCGGCCATGCAGGACGTGTTTCGGGCCATTGGCCGCTTAAGCCAGAGTAACGTCACGGTGATGATCACCGGCGAATCGGGTTCGGGTAAAGAGTTGGTGGCCCGCGCATTGCACAAGCATTCGCCACGTGCCCACGGGCCCTTTGTGGCGATCAACACGGCGGCTATTCCCAAGGACCTGCTGGAGTCCGAACTGTTTGGCCATGAACGCGGCGCCTTTACCGGCGCGCAGACCATGCGCCGCGGCCGTTTTGAGCAGGCCGATGGCGGCACCTTGTTTCTCGACGAAATTGGCGACATGCCGTTTGACCTGCAAACCCGGCTGCTGCGGGTCCTCAGCGACGGCCATTTCTACCGGGTGGGCGGTCATGGCGCGGTGAAAACCAATGTGCGTGTGATTGCTGCCACCCACCAAAACCTGGAGCAGCGGGTGAAAGACGGCGCCTTCCGTGAGGACCTGTTCCACCGGCTCAATGTGATTCGGCTGCGCTTGCCGGCCTTGCGTGAGCGGCGCGAGGACATCGCCATGCTGACGCGCCACTTTTTGCAACAAAGCGCCGCGCAGCTGGGGGTAGAGCCCAAGCGTATTTCAGACGCTGCGCTCGGATGGCTCGGACATTTCAGTTTCCCCGGTAATGTGCGTCAGCTGGAGAACATTTGTCACTGGCTCACCGTGATGGCCCCCGCGCAGGTGATCGAGCCCAAGGACTTGCCGCCCGAGGTCGGCGTTGCCGCTGGCAGCCTCGCAGCGCCAACCGCCATGGTCCCAGAGGGCTTGTACATGGCTCTGGCTGCAACGCCAGTGATCGCGTTGCCGTCAGAGCCGCAGCAGTTTGCGCGGCCAGTGGCAGCGGTGCCCCAGCTCAGCGGCGACAGCTGGGAGGTCGGCCTGGAGGCCGACGCCACAGCCCTGCTCGCCTCCGAGCGGCATGACGTCTGGGATGAACTGACCCGGCGTTTTGAGTCGCGCCTGATCCTGGCCGCACTGGCTGCTACCCGTGGGCGGCGTATCGAAGCGGCGCACAAGCTCGGCATTGGCCGCAACACCATCACGCGCAAGATCCAGGAACTGGGCCTGGAGTAGCCCGTTGCCCGGGGCGCTTGCCGGCCTAGGTCAGTTCCCTTATGTCCAGGTCGATGTCTATCACCACCGGCGCGTGGTCACTGGGCCGCTCATTGCCGCGTGGTGTGCGGTCGACACGGCAGCTGCGGACCAGAGGCTTGAGCGCCTCACTCACCAAAATGTGGTCAATCCGCAGCCCCTGGTTGCGCCGAAAGCCAAAATTGCGGTAATCCCACCAAGAGTAGTTTTTTGGCGGCTGGGGGAACATGCGCACACCATCATGCAGACCCAGCGCCACCAATGCGCGCAGGTGGTAACGCTCTTCCTCGGTGCAGTGGATGGTGTCCTTTAGGCCGACCGGGTCCCACACATCGGCGTCGTCAAAGGTGATGTTGAAATCCCCCATCAGGACCAGCTGGGGATGGGACTGCAACTCGACTCGCACCCAGTCGCGCAGGCCCTTGAGCCAGCTCATCTTGTACTCAAACTTGTCGCTGCCCGGTTCCTGGCCATTCGGAAAATAGCCGCCAATAACCCTGACGCCCGCCACATCGGCGCTGATCACACGCGCCATGTCGTCTGCAAAGCCGGGGATGTTACGCACCACGTTCAGCACCGGTTCACGGGTTAGGAGCGCCACGCCGTTGTAGGTTTTTTGGCCGAAGCACTGAGCCTGATAGCCGGCTTCGGCCAGCGCCGCAAACGGGAATTTGTCGTCGGTCAGTTTGAGCTCTTGCAGCGCCAGCACATCGACTGGGTTGGCTTTAAGCCAGTCCAGCACCTGAGGCAGACGTACTGTCAGGGAGTTCACGTTCCAGGTGGCAAGTTGCATAGTGTTTTTGGCCTCTAGCCCTTGTCAGACCTCAAGAGTCTGCTATCAAAATTAAAGTTCAACCTGCGCGACTATCACGCTGCTTATGGTCGTTTTTTGTAGGTGACAAAACTGAAATTCATGCCGCTGGCCGACGTCTGCAGCAGGCGCGCCGTCTCCACCCAGCTGGCATCAAATTCTGGCGCATAAGCGTCGCCTTCAAAGGGGGCATCGATTTCGGTTACATGCGCTGAAGCGGCCAGTGGCAGGGCGTGGGCGTACAGTTCGGCACCGCCGATCACCCAGACATCGGGCTGGTCCTGGCACTGCTGCAGTGCTTCGGTCAGCGAGTGGGCGCAGAGTGCACCCTCGGCTTGCCAGTCGGGCTGGCGCGTCACAACGACATTGCGCCGGCCAGGCAAGGGGCGAAACCTTGGCGGCAAGGAATCCCAGGTTTTGCGGCCCATGATCACGGGGCAGCCCAGAGTGAGTCGCTTGAAATGCGCCAGGTCTTCCGGCAAATGCCAGGGCAGGGCGTTGTTGCGGCCAATCACGCCATTGGCGGCGCGGGCAAAGATCAGGTGCAGAGCCATCAGCAGGCGGTCAAACTGCGACCGGCGCCTTGATGGCCGGGTGGCATTCGTAGCCCAGCATCTCGAAGTCGTCGAATTCGTAATCGAACAGGCTCTCTGGCCGGCGTTTGATGTTCAGCGTAGGGTAGGGGAGTGGCTGCCGCGACAGTTGCAACGCCACCTGTTCGGCATGGTTGCTGTAAATGTGGCAGTCGCCACCGGTCCAGATAAAGTCACCCACCTCCAGGTCGCACTGCTGCGCCACCATGTGTGTCAGCAGGGCGTAACTGGCGATGTTGAAGGGCACCCCTAAGAAAATGTCGGCGCTGCGCTGGTACAACTGACAGCTCAGCCGGGCTCGCTCACCCGCCACCGGCGAGGGCGCTACATAAAACTGGAAGAAAGCGTGGCAGGGCATCAGCGCCATCTTGTTCAGGTCAGCCACGTTCCAGGCACTGACGATGATGCGGCGCGAGTCCGGGTTGGTGCGCAAGGTCTTGATCACCTCGGCAATTTGGTCAATATGACCGCCGTCGGGCGTGGGCCAGCTGCGCCATTGCACGCCGTAGACCGGACCCAGATCGCCATCGGCGCGGGCCCACTCGTCCCAGATCGACACGCCGCGCTCTTTGAGCCAGTGGTTGTTGCTGGAGCCGGTCAGGAACCACAGCAGCTCCAGGATGATCGACTTCACGTGCACTTTTTTGGTGGTGACCAAAGGAAAGCCTTCCTGCAGGTCAAAGCGCATCTGGTAGCCGAACACGCTGCGCGTGCCGGTGCCTGTGCGGTCGGCCTTGGCCACGCCGCTGCTGGCCACATGGCGCATGAAGTCTTCGTATTGAGCGCGGACGATCGGGCTGGTCATGGGGTTTGATTGTATTTACAGGCGAATGACCCGACCCGGGTTCAACAGGCCGGCCGGGTCCAGCGCCTGTTTAATGGCGCGCATC
>CALPLW020000060.1 GCA_943324505.2 Comamonas sp. lk | reverse complement strand
GACCGGAAGGGTTCTGCTCGGTACCCCACACAGGCCCCGCCATCAGGCGTGCCAACTCACCCAGGCGAACTGCGTTTGCTGTGACCGCTTCGGCCTCCCACATCACAGGCATCAATCGGACTTGGTAATCCACAAGAACGAGCTGAGCATCGGCGGCGTCTAACAACATAGCAAACTTTCTTGGAAAAGTGGCTTGGCACCCTTGGGCGTCAATCTCGAAAATACTACAAAAATAATAGCTAAAAACCTATATACCACGGGGCTTAGCTGCCAATTTTGATCACAGTTCGGCCGCGCACGCGCCCTGCCATCAGCTCATGGGCGCGGGCCACCGCACCCTCGAGCGGCACCTCCTGCACCATGGCCTCGAGCAAGACCGGGTCCAAGTCACGAGCGAGCCGGTCCCAGGCGCGTTGCCGGCGGGTCAGCGGCGCCATCACCGAGTCAATGCCTGCCAAGGTCACGCCACGCAGAATAAAAGGCATGACGCTGGTCGCCAGGTCCATGCCCTGCGCCAGACCACATGCCGCCACCACGCCGCCATAGCGGGTCTGCGCCAGCACGTTCGCCAGCGTGTGCGAGCCGACCGCGTCCACCACACCAGCCCAACGCTCTTTTTGCCAGGGCTTTCCCGGCGCGGATAAATCTGCACGGTCCATCACGCCAACTGCACCCAGCTGCTCCAGGTAAGCCGCTTCAGACGCTTTGCCGGTCGCGGCCACCACCCGGTAGCCCAAGCGACTCAGCAAAGCGACCGCCACACTGCCGACGCCGCCTGTGGCGCCCGTCACCAGTACATCACCTGAAGCAGGAGTAATCCCGTGGTCCTCCAGGGCCAGCACACACAACATGGCGGTGTAGCCGGCCGTGCCAATCGCCATGGCCTGGCGTGGCGTGAACGCCGATGGCAAGCGCACCAGCCAGTCGCCTTTGAGCCGAGCTTTCTCTGCAAGGCAGCCCCAATGCATCTCACCGACACCCCAGCCGTTGTGAACCACCAGGTCACCGACCTGCCAAGCCGGATGGCTGGATTCGACCACTGTACCGGCACCGTCAATGCCAGCCACCATCGGCCACTGGCGCACCACCGGCCCCTTGTTGGTAATGGCCAGGCCATCCTTGTAATTGAGGGTGGAGTACGACACCGCCACGGTGACATCTCCCAGCGGCAGGCGAGATTCGTCAACTGCCTGGACCGAAGCCAAGAACTCCGGTTTGTTTTCTAACACGAGGGCTTTAAACATGGTATCTAAATATTTATATAAAAATCAATAGCTTAAGATCGATTTCTAAGGTAATTTATTAATTAAACAGAGTGAGACGCGACAGCTTATACTTAGCCGATGCGTCTGCTCCATCTTATCGCCATCTTCTTGTTCGCCACGCAGCTTATGGCTGCTCCAATCGCACCCGTTGATGAGATGGAGCGCCTGCTTGTTGAGAAGGGCCTGCTGGCACGGATCGACCAAGTTCGACAAACTGCCACTGATAAGGCCTCCGAACTGGTGTTCACTGCCTTGGGCTTCATGGGTGTGCCCTACCGACGCGGCGGCAACACGGCTGAGACAGGCTTTGACTGCAGCGGCTTCGTCAAAGCCATGTACGAGCAGACAGTGGGGCTGATTCTCCCGCGCCGCGCCGAACAGCAGGCGGCGACCACACAAAAAATTGAACGCTCAGAATTACAACCCGGCGATCTGGTTTTTTTCAACACGATGCGCAGGGCCTTCAGTCACGTGGGCATCTACGTCGGAGAAGGTAAATTCATCCACTCCCCCAAGCCTGGCGCCGAAGTTCGCGTCGAGGATATGGGCGTGTCTTATTGGAACCGGCGATTTGACGGCGCACGCCGAGTCCAAGCATCGCCACCCGCACCCTAGTGTCTGCTGCCGTCAGCCGTGGGTGAAGTGACATCGTCCTGACCCCCTGCTTCCAAATTCAGGGAATACCCTAGGCAAAGAACTCGCCTAACACGCTCACCGCCGAGATAAGATGATCCTGGTCAATCTATGGCCAATCAGGGCCACATCTTGGAGTAACCATGGCGAAACTGACAGTTAACAATGCCGTGCTCGAGCACGATGCCGAGGGCGACACCCCTCTGCTATGGGTCCTGCGGGAGCAGCTCGGCCTGACCGGCACCAAATATGGCTGCGGTCTGGCCCAGTGTGGGGCCTGCACGGTGCATATTGATGGCGTCCCTACCCGCTCCTGCGTCAGGCCCGTGTCGACAGTACAGCCCGATGAAAAAATTGTCACGATTGAAGGCCTGTCCCCCGATGGCCTGCACCCGGTGCAAAAAGCCTGGGCGGCCCTGGATGTGCCGCAATGCGGCTTTTGCCAAAGCGGCATGATCATGGCCACCGTGGCGCTGCTAAAGGAAAAACCTGACCCAACCGACGCCGACATTGACGCTGCCATCACCAACATCTGCCGGTGCGGCACTTACAACCGCATTCGAGCCGCCATCAAGGTCGTCGCCAAGGGTGGCAACACCAAAGTAGCCGGTCTGTCAATTCAGCACACCGATGGGAGCACCACATGATCAAGGAACCTAAAGTCAGTAGGACCACCGGTGTTTCACGCCGGCAATTTTTGGGCCAGTCGGCTGCGGCGGGTACCGGCCTGGTCGTCGCTATATCGGCACCTTGGTCGATCAACGCCGCGGCACAAACTGCAAGACCTGCCGAGGTGAACGCCTGGGTAGTCGTACGCCCTGACGACAGTGTGGTGATTCGAATTGCCCGCTCGGAAATGGGTCAGGGCACGCTGACTGGCTTGGCCCAACTGGTTGCAGAAGAACTCGAATGCGATTGGGCGAAAGTCACCACCGAATACCCAACACCAGGACAAAGCTTGGCCCGTAATCGGGTCTGGGGTAATTTCAGCACCGGCGGCAGCCGTGGCATCCGGGATTCGCAGGACTATATGCGCAAGGGTGGTGCCATTGCACGCACGATGCTGGTTCAAGCGGCGGCTAATGAGTGGCAAGTTGCGGCGGCGGACTGCCGAGCAGCCAATAGTGTCATCACCCACGTGCCGAGCGGGCGGACCACGACCTATGGCAAGGTGGCAGCGGCGGCAGGCAAACTGGCGCAACCGGCCAGCGTGACACTCAAAAACCCAGCTGATTGGAAACTTGCCGGCAAGAGGTTGGCTCGGCTTGATACGGTCGACAAGACCACCGGCGCCCAGATGTACGGCATCGACCTGAAGCTGCCTGGCATGTTGAACGCGGCGATCAAGGATTGCCCGGTGTTCGGGGGCAAGCTCAAAAGCTTCGATGCTGCCGCCATCGCCGGTCGCAAAGGCGTCAAAAAAGTCGTCCGTGTCAATGACAGTACCGTCGCTGTGGTGGCTGACACCTGGTGGCACGCCAAGACCGCCTTGGATGCACTTCCGATCGAATGGGATGAAGGCCCACACGCCAAGGCCTCCAGTGAGGAGTTCGCCAAGGTGCTTAGAGCAGCCCTTGACGCGCCAGAGGCGGCCGTCGGCAACGAAAACGGCGACGCCCGCAAGGCGATTGCCGGTGCCACCCGCAAGATCGAAGCTGTCTACGGCATGCCGCACCAGAACCATGCCACCATGGAGCCGATGAACGCCACTGTGAAATTCAGCGTGTCTGCCAGTGGCACACCCGAGCTGTGTGAGGTCTGGACGCCGACCCAGAATGGCGAGGCCGCATTAGCTGCAGCTTCCGAGGCTTCCGGCCTGCCTGCCTCCAAATGTGAGGTCTACAAGCTGATGCTCGGCGGTGGCTTCGGCCGCCGTGGCGGCACCGACTGGATTCACCAGGCTGTCAGCATCGCCAAGCAAATGCCGGGCATCCCTGTCAAGTTGATCTGGAGCCGCGAGGAGGACATGTTGCACGGGCGTTACCACCCGGTGACCCAGTGCAAGCTGACCGCCGGCATCGATGCCCAGGGCCAAGTCACCGGCTTGCATATGCGCATTGCCGGACAATCGATTTTGGCCACAGTAGCGCCGCAGAGCATCAAGGACGGCAAAGATCCGGTGGTGTTCCAGGGTTTGCTGGCAGCCGGTGCGGAGGGGCATCTCGGCTACAGCGTGCCCAACCTCTTGATCGACTATGCCATGCGCAACCCGCATGTGCCGGCTGGCTTTTGGCGCGGTGTCAATCTGAACCAAAACAGCATTTATGTGGAGTGCTTCATCGACGAACTCGCCCATGCCACAGGCCAGGATCCTCTGGCCTTCAGGCATAAACTGCTGGCCAAACACCCTCTGCACCGGGCCGTCCTGGATGCAGCAGCTCAAGGGGCTGGCTGGGGCAAACCGGCGGCCAAGGGCGTGTTTCGTGGACTGGCCCAGACCATGGGCTTTGGCAGTTACGTGGCCGCCTGCGCAGAGGTGTCGGTCAGCGATGACGGAGAACTCAAGATTCACCGCATCGTAGCGGCAACTGACCCCGGGCATGCGGTCAACCCGCAGCAGATCGAGGCTCAGATTGAGGGCTCTTTTGCCTACGGACTCTCGGCGGCCCTTTACGGCGAGTGCACAGTAAAAAATGGACGCATGGAACAGGATAACTTCCACACCTATCCTGTCGTCAAAATGGCAGATATGCCGCGGGTTGAATCGATCGTGATGCCTTCGGGTGGTTTCTGGGGCGGGGTGGGTGAACCGACTATTGCCGTGGCTGCGCCTGCGGTGTTGAACGCCATCTTTGCTGCGACAGGCAAGCGCATCCGCGAGTTGCCCCTCAAAAATCACAGCCTCAAGAAGGCTTGAAAAGCGAGCACTTGCATGGTGAACCTAGGGCTGCGGGCCTCGGTTGCCATGAGCGCTCGCACGCTGGCAGCGGTTCTGCTGCTGCAATTGGGCGACGCAATAGGGGAAAACAGCCAAAATCAGTTGGCAACACCCCCTGGGGACGCTGCGCGTGGCGAATCCATCGTCACCAACAGACAGGTGGGCCTGTGTCTGTTATGCCACAGCGCGCCTGCGGGAGAGCCGCGCGTGCAGGGCAATCTGGCGCCCAGCCTGGCAGGCGCCGGTTCCCGTTCGTCTGCTGTTCAGCTGCGCCAGCGCATCGCCAATGCGCGCAGCATCAACCCTGACAGCATCATGCCGTCTTATTCCAGCACCGACGGGTTGAACAGGGTGGCGCCCGCTTGGGTGGGTCAGCCCATTTTGAGTCCTCAACAGATCGATGATGTGGTGGCCTACCTGCAGACCCTTCGGGAATGAGCCGACGAACCTCTAAACAGTGCCCCTGACCGTACCGACCTTTCCAGCCCCTCTCATGTCAAACTCAATTCCCACCAGACGACAGGCACTGGCCGCAGGCTTGGGTCTGAGTGCGGCCGTGCTGGTGCGACCAGCCGCTGCCACCCAAGATGAAATGACCCAGGCCATGAGCGCATTCGCCGCTGGTGCCCGAATTCAGGTGGGGCGAGTCTTTCTTGATGTTGCACGACTGGTAGACAACGGCAATGCAGTGCCGGCGACGGTTTCGGTGGAAAGCCCTATGAGCCCGACAGACCACGTGACCGCTATTGCCATCTTCAACGAGCGCAACCCGCAAACCGAAGTGGCGAGCTTCCAACTTGGGCCGCGCGGCGGCCTCGCTAAAGTCTCCACACGGATTCGCCTGGCCACAACCCAGAAGCTGGTAGCAGTAGCGCGCATGAATGACGGCAGTTGCTGGTCGCACACCATCGAAGTGTTCGTCACGCTGGCCGCTTGTATCGAAACCGACTGAAGCGGCTTTAACCATGGCACGTACGCTGATCAACCTACCCAAGTCAATACGCCGTGGCGACACCGTCGAAATCCAGACGCTGATCGCGCACCCGATGGAGACCGGCTACCGCCCAGGATCAGACGGCGTGATTCTGGCCAGAGACCTGATCCGTCACTTCAAATGCTTTTTTTCTGACGCCTCCGGGCAGGACCTGGTTTTTTCGGCTGAACTGTTCCCCGCAATTTCGGCCAACCCCTACCTCGCTTTTCATTTACGCGCCACAGGCAACGGCACGCTGACCCTGATTTGGGAGGGCGATCAGGGCTTTCGTCAAACCGAAACCGTGGCGCTACAAGTGACGGACTGAGCACACCAATGAGGTATCGGTGGCAATTTCTTTGGCTATTGACACTGTCTGCGGTCATCGCACATCCACTTTTCGCACAGCCATCAACGACCGAAGACAACTTGGGCCGGCGCTCTGGATTTGCCGACATGAGTCCCACTACCCAGGCGATGCAGCGAGATGACCGGCAAAACCCGGCCATGCTGTGGGTGGCAGACGGCGAAACCCTGTGGAGCAGTCCTATGGGCAGCGCAAACAAATCCTGTGCCAGCTGCCATGGCACTGTTGCCAGCCTACGGGGCGCAGCCGTGCGCTATCCTGGTTTTGATGCCACGAGTCAAAAACCGGTGACTTTGGGGGAGCGGATCAACCTGTGCCACCAGCGGCATCAGTTGGCGACCAGTCTGCCACCCCAGGACCAGCGCCTGATTGCGCTCGAAGCCGTGGTGGCGCACCAATCCCGGGGTATGTCGATCCGTCCAGACCCTGACCCACGGCTGAAGCCCTATCGAGACCGCGGCGAAACAATGTTTAGCCAACGCCTTGGGCAACTGAATCTCTCTTGTGCCCAATGCCATGATCAGCAGGCCGGACGCCTGTTGGGTGGCACTGTCATCCCGCAGGCGCACCCCACCGGCTATCCGCTCTATCGGTTGGAGTGGCAGGGCATGGGAACGCTTCAGCGGCGGCTGCGCAACTGCATGAGCGGTGTACGGGCCGAGCCGTTCGCCTATGGGTCGACTGAGTTGGTGGCGCTGGAGCTCTACCTGGTTCAACGGGCGGCGGGTATGCCGCTTGAAGCGCCGGCCGTTCGGCCGTAACTCCTGGACATCCAGCTTATGCTTTCGGCTCGGAGCCGGCTGCAGCTGCCAAGAGTTCAGGCTTAGGCTTGCGATAGCCCTTTTGACCCAGAATGTCGACGAAAAAGCTGGACTTGCCATCCTTTGCAGCAGCGTCCATCAGGCTAATGAGGGTAGCAAAATGAACTGGCACGGCATCGGCCTCTGTCAGGCCAAAGCGGCAGGCGAAATCCCAGTAATCCACCCCTTCTGGCAAGGCCGCACGGCGTTGGCGAGCGACATATTTCCTGATGTCATGCTTACTCGCCTCAAGCATGCGGTCCGGGTGCCTGCCTTCGACGTTGAGTTGAAATGTTTTTTTCACGGTAGCCTTTGAGTCTGCCCAGGGACCGAGCCATAGCCGTCACCTGGGAGCGCCTGATTATGCGGCCTGCCCCGCTTCGTCAAAGGCGATTTGTACTTTGAGCGACTGACTTTTATCTGCGGCGAGGGCAAATGCCTCCAGCGCTCGACTCATCGGCAGCACATTGGTGATCACCGGCTTGCCATCCACCAGGCCCTGGTTCAAAAATTGGACTGCCGTGGCAAATTCGGCATGGAAACGGAACGTACCCCTCAGGTCAACCTCTTTGGCAACAATCTGGTTCATCGGCAGGCTCATGTCGCCACCCAGGCCGACAGTGACCAAAACACCGCGCGGCGCAATCACGTCCAGGGCCGCCAGCAAGGCGGCCTGGCTGCCCGACGCTTCAAAGACCACATCAAACTGTCCTTTATCCGCTTTGTAACGCTCTAGCGCGGCCGTATCGCTTTTTAGGTTGACGGTCTCATCAGCACCCATGCTGACGGCACAGCGAAGCGGCAGGTCAGCTATGTCCGCGGCAACAATCCTGGCGGCCCCGGCTCGCCGAAGGGCGCCGATCAACAGCGATCCAATCGGCCCGCAACCCGTGACCAGAACTTGTTTGCCCAGCACGCCGCCTGCCCTTTGAATGGCATGCAGGCCAACAGACAAAGGCTCAGCCAAGGCAGCCTCGGAGAGGCTCAGGTGATCCGCCACCAGGTGGGCTTGACTGACCTCGATCACCAGGTGTTCGCAAAATGCCCCCTGGACGTGCGGAAACGGCATGGCACTGCCATAAAACCGCATGGACAGGCAATGGTTATGCATACCCGACTGGCAAAAGCGGCAACTGCCGCAAGGCCTGGAGGGCGAAATCGCGATGCGTTGCCCCTTGCTAAAGCCGTTTACCTTGGCCCCAAGTGCCTCGACAACACCGGAGACCTCGTGGCCCAAGGCCATCGGCTGCTTGATCCGTACGGTCCCGAATCCTCCGTGCTGCTGGTAGTGCAGGTCTGAGCCGCAAATGCCGCCATACGCCACCCGCACCAGCAACTGCTGTTCACCGAGTGAGGGTGAGTCAATGTTCTCAAGTCTGAGGTCTTCGGCGGCATGGCAGATGAGTGCGCGCATGTTCTGATCCTTTTACAAGGTGGCAGTCACGCCACCATCCACATACAAAATATGACCGTTGACAAAGCCAGCCGCTTCGCTAGCCAAAAAGACGACGGCGCCACCCAGTTCCTGTACATCACCCCAGCGCCGGCTGGGTGTGCGGCCGACCAACCAGGTCGTAAATGCTGGATCAGCCACCAACTTTTCAGTTAGGTCCGTCTTGAAGTACCCAGGCCCAAGCCCGTTGACATTGATACCGTAGGGGCCCCAGTCAATCGCCATGCCCTTGGTCAGCATTTTCAATGCCCCTTTGCTGGCTGTGTAAGGTGCGATGCCAGGCCGCCCCAACTCACTTTGTACGGAGCAAACATTAATGATCTTGCCGCGGCGCCGAGGTATCATTTTCTGCGCCACCGCCTTACCTACAAAATACGCGCTGTCCAGGTTGGTTCGCATCAGTGTGTGCCAGTCGGCATCGGCAAACTCATGCAAGGGGTTGCGGATTTGGATGCCAGCGTTATTGACCAGCACATCGATCGGACCCAAATCAGCCTCAATGGCCTCGACGGCCCCACTGACGCCAGTGGCGTCCGTGACATCAAACGCCGATGTACTAGCAACCAGACCTTCCCCGCACAACTGACTGGCAGCGGCTTCAAGTTTCTCAACATTGCGGCCATTGAGGATCACCCGGGCTCCGGCCTGGCCCAGTGCGCGTGCAAGCGCCAAGCCAATGCCACCCGAAGAACCGGTAATCAGCGCAGTACGGCCATTCAGCCTAAATGAATCAAGAATTGTCATGGCTCCTCATGTGGTCAACCAGCGCAAGGGCACCATCACCAGCCCGGGAAAGACGATCAACAGACCCATCACAACCACCTGCGATGCAAGAAACGGCATCACCCCCTTGATGACATCATGCATGGGAATACGCCCCACGCCACAAACCACGTTTAGCACGGTACCGACCGGCGGCGTCAGCAGGCCAATCGCGTTGTTGATGATGAATAGCACGCCAAAGTAGACCGGATCAATGCCGGCCTGTCGCACCAACGGCATCAGAACCGGCGTGAGGATCAAAACGGTTGGGGCAAAATCCAGTGCCGTTCCGACAACCAAAACCAGCAACATCAGCATCGCCATCAACAGCATTTTGTTGTCAATGAAGGGCTGCATCAACTGAACCATTTGAGCTGGAATATTGGCGACCGTGATCAGCCAGGCTGAAACCAAAGCTGCGGCCACCAGAAACATCACCACCGAGGAGGTCTTGGCGGCGTTCAAGGTGATGCGGTAGAGGTCTCGAAGCTTGATCTCGCGGTAAATGAACAGCCCCACCAGCAACGAATAGACCACGGCTACCACCGCCGCCTCGGTCGGGGTGAAAATGCCGAACTTCATTCCGCCAATGATGGTTACCGCCATCAAATAGCACCAGAAGGCGTCGGCTGTGACCCGCAACTTCTCGCCCATCGGAACCCGCGGCGACACTTCCACCTTGTCATGGCGAGCGACGATCCACCAGGTGACAATCAGCGCCAAACCCATCAGGAGGCCGGGGAAAATCCCAGCCATGAACAGCTTGGAGATCGACACACCACCGATCACCCCAAACAGGATGAAACCGATGGACGGCGGGATAACCGGCGCGATGATGCCGCCAGCGGCAATCAGACCGGCCGACCGGTCCATACGGTAGCCCGCCTTGCGCATCATAGGCATCAGCACCGCCGCAAGCGCTGCGGTATCCGCCACGGCAGAGCCCGACAGGCTGGCCATGATGATGGCCGCAAACACGGCCACATAGCCCAAGCCACCCTGAAAATGCCCGACCCACACCAGGGCTGAATTCACGATTCGCCGGCTCATGCCGCCGGCATTCATCAATTCGCCTGCCAGCATGAAAAACGGCACGGCCATCAAAGGAAAGTTGTCGGCGCCATTGATCAGGTTTTGGGAGACGATCTGGGTGTCAAAAACATCTAGATGCAGCATCAGCGCTACGCCTGACACCAGCAGGGAAAACGCTAGGGGCATCCCCAGGGCCATGGCTGCCAGCAAGGACCCCACAAAGACAATGATGGTCATCGAGCTGCTCCCGGGATATGCGGCGCTGCAGCGTCCTCTGAGTCCTGAACCTGAATCAAATCATCATCGGTAAAGCCGCCTCGGGCCAACCTGACCAGTTTGCCAAGAATCATCAAACCCATGGCCACACTCGTGAGATAGCCAACACCGTAAACCCAGCTCATAGGCGTCTCAGTCACTGGCGACAGGGTGGTCGCGTTGATGCCCTGCTGCTTCCATGTGCCATAAAACATCAGAACACAGCAACCGAACATCAGAACATTCGATACCGCGAAAAATACTTTTTTGCCGCTGCTGGGCAAGAGGCGTACCACGGTGTCGAGCCCCAGGTGTGCGTTTTCCCGAAATGCAATGATGGCACCCAGAAAGGTGATCCAGATGAACAGATAGCGGGACAGTTCCTCAGAGCTGATGATGCCGGAGTTGAAGCCATAACGCAGCACCACATTGCCAAACACCATGACGACCATGACTGCCAGCATGGTCACCAACAGCATCTCGGCAAGTTTGAAGAACAGATTGTTCAGAGTTTTCATACACGGGCAGACAGAAGCGCCGGCTGCCTGATGACAGGCGAACCGGCTGGGTAAGGATTACTTGGTACCCTCAATCGCCTTAAGCAGCACCGTGCCGTTTTTCTCGCCAAAAGATTTGGCGATGGCATCAGACGTCAGCTTCTGGAACGGTGCCATGTCCACCACCTCAATCACCTGCATGCCCGATTTCTTCAGGTCAGCCACGACCTTGCTGGCATTTCCGGCGTTGAGGTCACGCTGGTACTTGGCAGCCTCCCGTGCCGACTCCACCATGATGGCCTGGAAGTTCGCCGGCAGGCTGTCAAACTTTGCCTTGTTCATGGCCAAAATCAGCGGCGAGTACACATGGTTGCTGACCGTCAGGTGCTTTTGCACTTCATAGAACTTGGATGACCAGGTCACGTTGATCGGGTGTTCCTGAGCATCAAAAGTACCAGTCTCTAGCGCGGTGTAGAGCTCGGCGATGGGCATGGGCGAGGGGTTCATGCCCAAGAGCTTGAACGCCTGGATATGGTAGGGGTTACCCGTGGAGCGGATCTTCAGGCCCTTGACATCATCAGGGGTACGGATCGGACGTTTGTTGTTGGTGAATGCCCGCCAGCCGTTTTCCCAGTAGGCCAGACCCTTGAGGCTATGGGGTGACAACTCTTCCAGAATGGCTGTGCCGATTGACCCGTCAAGCACGTTGTAGGCATGCTGCGCATTGCGGAATACAAAGGGCAACTCAAGTGCCGCCGTGTTGGCCACAATTCCATTGAAGTTGGACGCGCCACTCGACACGATGTCAATCGTGCCGCCACGGGTGCCGTTGATCATGGCAGCGTCATTGCCGAGTTGGTTAGACGGGTAAACGGTGATCTCGACATCGCCGTTAGTGCGCTGTTTGACGAGCTCGGCTAACTTGACGGCAGCCGCGTGTTGCCCGTCGGTGGCGTTGACGGCATGCCCAAGCTTGAGGTTGAACTTCGCGGCCAACGCGGCGGTACCGATGCTGGCCATCAAGCAGGCAATAAGTAGGCGTGAAACTTTCATGAAAATGTCTCCTTGTTAAAAAATGTCACATCAACTGTCCGGAGAAACACGACAGTCCCTCCGGAACTCCTCAAACTAATCTGTCGGCAGGGCATAGCCATCTGCGCTGAAGATGGTATGAAACACAGTGCCATCAAACATCTCGATAAGGCCCTTTGACACTTCGCGGCTACGATGGCGCACCTCAGATGCCAAGGCTATGTCAATCGACTCGCGACTTGGGAAACGGACCGACAGTACCATCGCCAAGCTTGGATCGCTCACATCGCTTTCTAACTGGCGTAAAACCCTTACCTCTTGCGCGCCCGGGAACCGGGTCCACAAAGGTACCAATTGCTCGCGGATGTAAAGATCAAAAGCCTTTTCAAATCCAGGCTTGACTTGACCACGAAAAAAAGCGCAGCGTATGAACATTGGATCCTTTGGACTTGGCTAAAACGGCTGAAACAAAGGCTCAGGCACTGACTAGTGGTTGACCGACAACCAATGCACGAGCGGCCAGCGCGACCAATTGGGCCGGCGGTGCCTGGATATCGAGCGCAAACACATCGGTCTCATCAGCCTGCGGCCGCTCCAGGGTATGCAGCTGACTGGCCAACAACCCTGGCTGCATATAGTGCCCTGTTCGGCGCGACATCCGTTCGCGGATCAACTCCGGCTCACCGTCCAGGAAAATGAACCGCACCGACGGCGCAAGCCGGCGGATACGGTCGCGGTAAGTCCGCTTGAGTGCCGAGCAGGCTACGATTCGGCCCTGTGCTGGCTGGTCGCTATCGTCGGCAAGGTAGTGCCCTATCCGGTCCAGCCAAGGCCACCGATCCGCATCCTCCAGCGCAATGCCCGATCGCATCTTGGTCACACTCTCTGGCAGGTGCAAGTCGTCGCCGTCAACCATGCGCAGTCCAAGCTCCCTGGCCAAGCCTGCCGCGACCGTTGATTTGCCGCTGCCTGATACTCCCATCACCACGATCTGCGGCAGCAGGCCCTCGACTAAAGTTGGCATTCGGGAACTGGGGTTAACAAGGGCCGTCCTGCAACGCCTGCCTGCATGTTGGCGAAAGCCAGGTCAGCCATATCCCGCCGGGTCTGGTCTGTAGCACTCGCCATGTGGGGGGTCAGCACGACATTGGGCATGCCCCACAACGCCTCGGGCACATGGGGTTCAGCGGCGAATACATCCAAGCCGGCCCCTGCAATCCGGCCAGCTTGCAAGGCCTCAATCAGTGCCAGTTCATCCACAACACTGCCGCGAGCCACATTGATCAGATAACCTTTAGGCCCTAAAGCGGACAAAACAGCCCCATTGATGAGGTGCCGGGTACCCTGACCACCGGGTGTGATGACCACCAAAAAATCGACAGCCGCAGCCAACTGCTCGGCTGTGGGATAAAACTGGTAACCAGAGCCTGGCTTTTCGGTACGGGCGGTATAGGCCACCGACATATCAAAGGCAAGCGCCCTGCGCGCGATGGCCGCACCAATACGACCCAGCCCGACAATGCCCATGCGCGAGCCTGAAACCTTTCTGCCGAGGGGCATCGGGCCCTGGGGCCAGCGCCCACGCCGCACATGCTGGTCAGCCTGCACGATTTGACGGCTAACAGCCAGCACCAAGCCCATGGCCAGATCTGCCACATCGTCGCTCAATACGCCAGGCGTATGGGTCACCATGACGCCGCGCTCCACAGCAGCCTTCGCGTCGATGCCGTCGTAGCCCACGCCAAACACAGAAACCAGTTTCAGATTGGGCAATTGCTCAAGCAGGGACCGGGACACCGTGGACTCTCCACCGGCAGCAATGCCTACGATTCTTGGCGCCAGTTCCGCAAATACCGCGGGATCGCCCTCGTGAGTGCGTTCATGAACCTGAAATACCTCTTTAAGGGCCTTTAGGTAAAGCGGGTGAACATTGGCAACAGCCAATATTTCAGGTTTTGACACCGTCATTGCTCCTACTAATTTGTGAATCACCAGCGCATAATCAAGCTCTTATCGAACGCATTGGACAGGGCTATCTTAGCTGCCTCGCCTCGCCTGCCCGCTTGGTAGTTACCCTAGAAATTCATGCACACTGACGACCGTGCGAACGCCTCGGGCAAAGATTGGCGAGGCCGCGGCAACCATCTTGGCGGGACTGATTCGAGGTGAGGTCCAGCGCGAAACCTTAGCCGACCTTGGCTTTGAGATCGTGGAACGCGATAGCACGTAATAAGCCGACCAGACAGCATAATCGAGCCGGTTTTCTAACATTAACCCGTTTGATCTATGAACCCTAATCGTCAGACCGTCGACGCGCGCAAAGCCAATCTGTGTCACGCCCGAACAACGAGATGCCGCCTTATGGCAAAAACAGTGGCTGCTATGGTTCTGGCATTTGGCTTCCTGGTGCCAAATGCTATGGGGCAGACCGACTACCCGGCCAGGCCAGTCAAGCTGTTGGTTGGATTTCCAGCCGGCGGTGGCACTGATGTATTTGCCCGGGTACTGGCCCAAGGCCTGTCCACTCAGCTGGGGCAGCCTGTTGTGATCGACAACAAAGCTGGCGCAGGGGGCGTGATCGCCAGCCAGGGCATGCTGCAAACGGCTGCCGATGGCTACACGCTGTTGGTGGGCAGTACCTCCACTCAGGCCAACTCAACTACGCATCAGGCGGCAATGGCGTGACCAACCACCTGGCCATGGAGCTATTGAAAAGCCGGACTGGCGTCAACATCACGCACATCCCTTACCGTGGCTCTGCGCCAGCATTACAGGACGTGATTGCGGGGCAGGTGCCCCTGATGTTTGACTCTATCGCAGCCAGCGGTCCGCAAATCCGGTCCGGCAAAGTCAAGGCCTTGGCAATTGCAGTCCTTTCTCGAAGCGAGGCCCTTCCGGGTGTGCCCACCATGACTGAATCCAGTGCCGCTTTAGAACTCAAGGGCTTTGACACCCCGGGATGGATCGCCTTGTACGCCCCCAAGGGCCTACCGCCGGCCATCACGCAGCGGCTGCAAGACGCGGTTGCCAAGGTGCTGGAAAGCCCTGAAGCAGCGCAGCGCTTTGCCAGCGCCGGAGCAGTGCCTCGTTACCTCGGCTCAGCAGCGCTCACAGCTTATGAAGAGACGGAAATAAAAAAATGGGGTGAAGCCATCCGTTTTTCCGGCGCCAGGATCGACTGAATCATGACCTCACAGGCCTGCGCCCGCGCCATCTACTGGCGCGCCAAACCTGGGCAATTGGATGCCTACTCTGCCTACCTGAACCAACACGTCGAGCCCGTCGATGAGGAGGCCCGCCGCCAGGGCGCCCTGCGCAGTTTCATGACACTGGTAGACCGTACACCAGACGCCCCCTGGACGCATATGCGCCTGTTCGTCTTTGACAACTATCAAAGTCGAAGCAGCATGCTCACAGCCCTGGCCGCAGCCGCTAACACGGTCACCCCTGACCCACAGCAACGCGCCGAGCGCGCCATCCACGCGGCTACCCTGCGCGACCGGGTGGGCGAGGCAGATTTTGATCTGCAGGGACCTCTGCACGCTGCATGAATCCGCAGTAATCCGCGCAAACACTCTCTAGCAGGCCCCCCGCGTCACAATAGTTGTCGCCTCCATAGAACCAAGAACCCGGGGGCGGCGATGAAGGACAGAAGTTGGCACGATACGGACAAACATTCAAGGACCGGGCGGTTGCGCGGTTGTTGCCGCCTGAAAGCGCGGCATTGGAGCTG
>CALPLW020000059.1 GCA_943324505.2 Comamonas sp. lk | reverse complement strand
TGACATGGCGCCGGCTAGAATGAAGGGCGTGATGATGCTGGCCTGGTTGGCGCGCGCATAGACCTTGGCCGCGCCCAGCATGGTCTCGTCGAAGGTCATCGGCGAGTTGGCGTTGATCAGGTTAATGACGCAGGTCTTGGGCTTGCCAGTCAGCGGGTCCAGGTAGTTGTCGCCAAACAAAAGCCGTGTCATCTCCACCGTGTCGCGGGCCCGATCGGGGTGGGTGACCGAGCCCATGTAGGGCTTGTCGGTGAACTTCATGTGGGCGTACACCATGTCAAAGTGACGCTTGTTCACCGGCAAATCGACCGGCTCGCAAATCGTGCCGCCCGAATGGTGCAAAGCATTAGCCATGTAGGTCAGCTTGACGAAGTTCTGGAAGTCTTCGATCGTGGCATAGCGGCGACCGCGGTCCAGATCGCGCACAAAGGGCGAGCCGTAGGCCGGCGCGAACACCGTGTTCTTGCCGCCGATGACCACGTTGTGTGCCGGGTTGCGCGCATGCTGCGTGAACTCGCGCGGCGCGGTGGCCTGCACCAGGCTGCGACACAGGCCGCGCGGGAAGCGCACCCGTTCGCCCTTCACGTCGGCACCAGCCGCCTTGAACAGCGCTAATGCTTCGGCGTCATCCCGAAAGTCAATGCCGGTTTCTTCCAGTATGGTGTCGGCGTTGCGTTCGATGATCTGCAGGCCCTCTTCGTCGAGCACCTCGTAATACGGAATTTTCCGAGTGATGTAGGGCGCCGATTGGCTGCTGCGGGCGGAGCGCGCTGCGCGCTTGGCTTCGCGCCCGCCACCGGCCCGCCGGCCACGGGCGACTTGTGTTTCTGTTGCTGTTTCAGTCATACCATCTCTCCAGAAGGATCTTGGGCCAGGGACGTGTCCCACATTACTCACAGTATGGTCAGACCGTCCCCAAGCCTATGATCCGCAAGCGACGCCCTCTTGTTTTCGGACGTCAGCAGCTTCGGTCGCCTGTTGCTTGCTGGATGTCGTTTCGTGGACACCAACACCGATGCAGCTCATCACAATGCAGTCAGTCGACCGCCGGATCGACACCACCGCTAGCAAGTAGGAAAGTCGACCATGGCCCTGAGTGTTTTTGACCTGTTCAAGATTGGCATTGGCCCGTCGTCGTCGCATACCGTTGGCCCGATGAAGGCGGCTGCCATGTTTGTGCGGCGGCTGGCGAAAAGCGGGCAACTGAGCCAGGTCGCTCGAGTCGAAGCCCGCCTCTATGGCTCGCTGGGTGCGACCGGCAAGGGGCATGGTACGGATACGGCCATCATGCTTGGGCTCGGTGGCCTGATGCCCGACAGCATTGACCCAGACAGCATTGAGTCGCGCATCCGGCAGGTCAGGGACGAGGCCAGCGTGCTGCTCAATGGTGAGCATGGGGTGGCGTTCCATGAGCGCAGCGACATCTTGTTTTTGCGCAATGAAACCCTGCCGTTTCATTCCAACGGTGTGCGCTTGCTGGCTTTTGCGGCCGATGGTGGGCTGCTCGAGGAGCGGCGCTATTTCTCGGTGGGTGGCGGCTTTGTGGTCTCGCAGGAAGAGGCTGACCGGTCCGTGGACCAGCCCAAGCTGGTGGTGGACCCGACCGTGGTGGCGTACCCGTTTTCCAGCGGCGACGAACTGCTGGCCATCACCGTGCGCACGGGTCTGTCCATTGCCGACGTGATGCGCCGCAACGAGCACGCCTGGCGCACTGACCAGGAATTGGACGACGGGTTGGATCAGATCTGGGAGATCATGAAGGCCTGTGTGGCGCGGGGTTGCCGGACCGAGGGTCACCTGCCAGGTGGCCTGAGGGTGAAGCGTCGGGCGGCCGAGCTGCACCGCTCGCTCAGCGTCCGGCCGGAGCAGGCACTCAAGGACCAGTTGACCATTCTGGACTTTGTCAACCTGTATGCCATGGCGGTCAACGAAGAAAACGCGGCTGGAGGGCGTGTGGTCACGGCCCCCACCAATGGCGCGGCCGGTATTGTGCCGGCGGTTCTGCACTACTACGACAGGTTTTGTCCGGGTGCCAATGCCAGTGGCGTGCGCGACTTTCTGCTGACCGCCGGTGCCATCGGGCTGCTGTACAAGGAGAATGCGTCGATCAGCGGTGCGGAGGTGGGCTGCCAGGGTGAAGTTGGCGTAGCCTGCTCGATGGCCGCGGGTGGCTTGGCCGCCGTGATGGGCGGCACGCCACAGCAAGTGGAAAACGCCGCCGAAATCGGCATGGAGCACAACCTCGGTCTCACCTGCGATCCGGTCGGCGGTCGCGTCCAGATCCCCTGCATCGAGCGCAATGCCATGGGCTCGGTCAAGGCTCTCAATGCGGCGCGCATGGCCTTGCGCGGCGACGGCACCCATTTTGTGTCGCTGGACCAGGTGATCAAAACCATGCGCGACACCGGGCGCGACATGATGACCAAGTACAAAGAAACCAGCCGTGGCGGCCTGGCGGTTAACGTGATCGAGTGCTGACGCATGCGGTATTTTTTGGGGATCGACACCGGCGGAACCTACACCGACGCGGTGTTGCTGGACCAGAACAAGCAGGTCGTGGCCGCCGCCAAGAGCCTCACCACCCGCTTTGACCTTGCTGTTGGCATCAGCGCCTCACTGGACCGGCTGCCCAAGGCGGGGTTGGCACAGGTGGTGTTGGTGTCGCTGTCCACCACGCTCACGACCAATTCGGTCGTTGAAGGCAAGGGCTCGCCGATCTGTGTCTTGCTGGCCGGCTATGAGGCGGCCCAGATCAAATCCAGCGGGCTGCTTGAGCTGGTGGGTGCCGATGCCATAGTGTCTTTGCCTGGCGGCCATGACGCGGGGGGGCATCCGGCTGTTGCGCTGGATGAGGCAGCGTCCAAAGCGGCCATCTTGCGCCACGCGCCGCGCGTCAGCGCGTTTGCCATCTCGGCCAGTTTTGCAGTGCGCAACCCGGCCCATGAGCAGCAACTGCGCGCCTGGGTTGAAGAACTGTGTGACAAGCCCGTCACCTGCGGCCATGAGCTGGCATCGAGCCTGGGCGCGCCGCGTCGTGCTTTGACCGTGGCCTTGAACGCGCGGATGATTTCCCACATCAAGGCGCTGATTGAATCGGTCAGGCAGACCTTGGCAGTCCATGCGGTGACGGCCCCCTTGATGATGGTCAAGGGCGATGGCACGCTGGTCAACGTGGCGTCTGCGCTGCAGCGCCCGGTTGGCACGGTGCTGTCGGGCCCCGCTGCCAGTTTGCTCGGCGCCTGCGCCCTGAGCGGCTTGAGTGACGCCATCGTGGCTGACATGGGTGGCACGACCACCGACATCGCCATTGTGCGTGGCGGCCAACCGGCGTTGAGCTTTGACGGCGCCATGATTGGTGACTGGCGCCCTATGATCGAAGCGGTCAAGGTCTATGCGATTGGCCTGGGCGGCGACAGCGAGATCCGGATCCTCGGCGGCCATGGCCTGGCCATCGGACCGCGCCGGGTGCTGCCGCTCAGCCTGCTGGCCCATGAACACCCGAAGGTCCTGGCCGTGCTGGAGCGACAGCAAAACGAGTCTCCGCACGCCAGCCAGATTCGTTTTGTGCAGCGGCTGCAAGGCCACGACGCCCTGATTGACCGTTTGCCCGACGATGAGTTGCGAGCCTGGGAGCGCCTGGCCCAGGGGCCTTTGGACATGGAGCAATGCAACATCCATGACCGGGTGATGTCCCGGGCGCTAGCGCGGCTTGAACGCAAGGGCTTGGCCATTTACAGTGGCTTCACGCCCAGTGACGCTGCGCATGTGCTGGGGCTGTCTGACCATTGGAGCCAAGACGCCGCTGTGTTTGGTGCCAGGATCTGGGCCCGGCAAATGCGGCACCTGTATGGCCTAGGCACTTGGGCCCTGGGCGACGCAGTTGCGCCCTCACGCCAGGTGGTGGATCTGGTGATCTCCACCATCTCGCAAAAACTGATCGAGGCCGGCCTGAATGATGCTGATCAACTCACCGAGTCGAATGCCGGGCGGCTCGCCGGCCTGCTGACCCAACTGGCCTTGAGCCCTGGCTCAGGCCCCGCCACGGCCGGCGCCAACCCATTGTTCAAGCTCCAGTTTGCCCCTGATTTGCCGCTGGTTGCGGTGGGCGCGCCGGCGGGCAGCTACTACCCGGCTGTCGCCCGTGGTCTGGGAATCGCCTTGGTGTTGCCGCCCTTTGGTGAGGTTGCCAATGCAGTGGGCTCGGTGTTTGGCCAGGTGTCGCAGCGGGTTCACATGACGGTGACGCAGCCAGTACGCGGGGTGTATCGGGTGTTCACGCCAGAGGGACCCCGTGATTTTTCGGAGCTCATTGCGGCCCTGGCACTCGCCCGCGAATTGGCCGGTGTGGAAGCACAGGCCCGGGCCTTGCAGGCGGGCGCCGCCAGCGCCACGCTCAGTTTCACCCAAAGTGACAACAGTGTCAGCAACGACATCGACGGCCATATGTTCTTTGAAGCCATTGTGACGGCCATTGCCTCGGGTCCGCCCGTGACTTTGGGGCACTGAGCCCGATGGCCAGCACCGCGCCACCCATCGAAGGTATCCGCCAGGCCCTGGCACAGCGGGGTCTGCATCTGCGCGGCAGCTGGCGGCCTGATCCGGAGGCGGACCAGCTGCCTCTGTTGCCCGGAGGCGGTAGCGCCGGTGTGGTCTGGATGGTGGGCGTGGTGGGCTCTGAGCATTGGTCCGATTTTTCAGCGTCCCCCTTCTTTACCGATGGCCTGCCAGACCCGCTGGACCGCTGGAGCCAGTCCATCGGCGACGAACTGGCCGCGCGCTGGGGCGGGCGGGCGCTGTATCCCTTCACCGGTCCGCCGTACTGGCCGTTTCAGCAATGGGCGACTCGTTCGGAACCGCTGCAAAACAGCCCCTTGATGCTGCGCATCGACCCGGTCTATGGGCTATGGCATGCCTACCGTTTTGCCCTGGTCTTGCCCGACGCGTCGCCAGCCAGTTTGGCCGCTCCAGTTGGGGCGGCGCCGTCCGGGCTGGGCAGCCTGTGCCTGCAGTGTGACGGGCAGCCGTGCCTGCAGGCCTGCCCTGTTTCGGCCTTTGACGGCACCAGCTACCGCGTGGACGACTGCCTGGGCTGGCTGCAGCAGCCGGGCGGCGAGCCGTGCATGCAGCAGGGTTGTTTGGCCCGGCGCGCCTGCCCGGTGGGGGCAGCCTACCGCTACCCGTCGGACGTCGCGGCTTTTCACATGACGGCCTTCGCCGCCCTTCGCAGGCCGGTCCCGGCACCCCCGCCATCGCCGCATGCCGGGCCTGGAGCCTGATGCTGTGGGCCAGAGCTCAGGCAAGACACACCTACACCCTCAACCATGCCTACACAATCCACCATGCGCGCCGTGCTGCTGACCGGCTATGGCGGCTACGACCAGTTGCAGTACCGCACCGATGTGCCTCGGCCGGCACCGGCGCCCGGTGAAGTGCTGATCAAGGTCGGCGCCTGTGGCGTCAATAACACTGATGTCTGGACCCGCGAGGGCGCTTACGGTGCCAGTGAGCAGTCGGGCTGGCAGGGCAGTGCCTTCAGTTTTCCGCGCATCCAGGGCGCTGACAGCGTCGGCCGCATCGTGGCGGTGGGCGCGGGTGTGCACGCGGACCGCTTGGGCGAGCGCGTCATGGTCAACCCCACCCTGTACGGCCCCTCGGGCGACGGCCTGTTTGAAGCCACCTACCTGGGCAGCGAGCGCGATGGTGGCTTTGCCGAGTTCGTCAGCGTGCCCGATGCCAACGCCCACGCCATCACCTCCCCCTTGGCTGACCACGAACTGGCCAGCTTCATGACCTCCTACCTGACGGCCGAGCACATGCTCAGCCGGGTGGCATTGGCGGCGGGGGAGACGATTCTGGTGACCGGTGCCTCAGGCGGCGTCGGCTCGGCGCTGGTGCAACTGGCCACCATCCGTGGTGCCCATGTGGTGGCGGTGATCGGCCGTGGCAAAGAGGCGCATCTGGCGCGCCTGGGCGTGCAGAGCTTCATCCTGCGCGACGAGCCCGACTATGCAGCGGCATGGCGGCGCCAACTGCCAACGCGCCAGATCGATGTGGTGGCCGATGTGGTGGCCGGTGACAAGGTGCCAGTGCTGCTGGACCTGTTGGCGGTGGGCGGGCGCTATGTGACGGCAGGCGCTATTGCCGGCCCGATGGTGACGATCGACTGGCGCAAGCTCTACCTCAAGCACTTGACGTTATTGGGCGCCACCATGGGCACGCAAGAAGAGGCGCGGCAGATCGTTCGCTATGTGGCGTCGGACCAACTCAAGCCTCTGATCGCCGGGATCTACCCTCTGGAACAGCTGGTGCAGGCGCAGCAGGCCTTCAAGACCCGCTCGCATTTCGGCAAGCTGGTGATCACCCTTTGATCTGCCGCCCGGACGGGCTAGCCACTCTGAAACCAGGCCGACTTGGTCTGCAAGTAGGACTGCAGGCTCATCATGCGGTTGCCAGCGCCAACAAGCAGCGCCGCTGAGGCGGCGCTCGGTGGAAGGCCTGCTCAAGCCCTAAACGGGTTGCGAATCGCCAGCGCGTTGGCGCTTGTCGGTCCGGGTAACTTGATATTGAGCCCGTCCTGCATGTCCTCAGAATACAAAACGGCGCAATCACTCAAGGCCGCAGCAGCGACGATGTCGGCGTCGTAGACAGACAAGTTGTAGCGGGCCATCAGGGTCAGGGCCGTTTGGTGGGTGCGCACGCTTAAATCAAGCACATCGCAGGTGTCGATCAAGGTTGTGCAAAGGGTCTCAACATCTGGCAGTGCCATAGCGCGCTTTCTCCGCAGCACATTGGCAAACTCATTGAGCACCTGCACGCTGATGACAGCCTCTTGCGCCAACAACTGCTCCACCACGTCGGCCCGTGCGCTGTCATCCACCCAATAAATGAGTACATTGGTGTCGATAAACGCCTTCACCGCGCGTTGGCCTCGTCGCGGTCAAAGACAAAGTCTGCGCCCCAAGACCCTCGCAAGTGGCGCACCGCCTGCAAGCGCTCCAACTTCCCTGGCAGGCGGGTCACGCTGACAATGGCAGGCTGCGCCGCCTGCCGGGGCGCCGGTTGCAGCACCAACTCGTCCCCGTCGGCAATGCCCAGCTCTTGCACCAAGGACACAGGCAAGCGCACCGCCAGACTATTTCCCCACTTGGAAACTTGCATGCTGAAACCCCCTACTAGATATACATAAAAAAAAGCATATGGCAATAAAGGCTTGGGCACAAGTTTTAACCGAGATTGTCTGTTAGCTGTTTGGGCGCCAAATCGCCGATTGGACGGCCCGTGTTGCCCAAGGCCTTGTACAGGTTGATACCCGCTACGACGGGCTAGAACACTGAGGCGGGCCATCCATGCCGCCATGGCAGTAGGCCCGGCGGCGAGAGGCGCCTTAGCCGGTCTGAAACCAGGCCGACTTGGTTTGCAGGTAGGACTGCAGGCTCATCATATGCTTGTCGCGCGAGTTGCCTGATTGTTTGAAGCCACCAAAGGGCTGCGTCATGTCGCCGTCGCCAAAGCAGTTGACCCAGACCACGCCGGCTTCGAGCTCCCGCACAAATTTGTGGGCCTTGTTCAGATCGCGGGTCCATACCGAAGCTGCCAGCCCGTAGACCGAGTCGTTCGCCAGGACCAGCGCTTCTTCGTCTGAAGAAAACGGTACCACCGTGGCCACCGGGCCAAAGATCTCGTCTTGCGCAATGCTCATGCGGTTGTTGGCACCAACAAACAGTGCCGGGCACAGGTAGGCGCCGGCCGCCAGTGCAGCGCCTGGCGATTCGCCCATCAGCAGCTGGGCACCTTCTGCTACCCCACGGGCCATCCGCGCCTGTACATTGCGCAACTGGGCATGGCTGGCCAGGGGCCCCAGCGTGGTGGCTGGGTCCAGCGGGTCGCCGGGGCGATAGGCCTGGGCCGCCCGCGCGATAAAGCGGCGCACGAATTCATCGTGGATGTCGCGGTGCACCAGCAGGCGCGAGCCGGCGTTACACACCTGGCCGGCGTTGTCATAGATGCCGCCCACCGCCCGGTCCACCGCCGCGTCCAGGTCGTACAGGTCGGGTAGAAAAATCTGCGGGCTTTTGCCGCCCGTTTCCAGGGCTACCCGCTTCATGTTGGACTGCCCGGCATAGGCCAGCAGCAGCTTGCCGACCGCCGTGGAGCCGGTGAATGACAGCTTGATCACATCCGGGTGTAATGCCAGTGCCCGACCGGCCTCTGGGCCCAGGCCGTTGACCAGGTTAAAGACACCGGGTGGGCCACCCGCATCGATGAACAGTTCGGCCAGCCGGGTACAAGACAGAGGTGCTTGCTCGGCGGGTTTCAGCACCACGCAATTACCGGCTGCCAAAATCGGCGCCAGCTTCCATACAGCCATCAGCAGCGGGTAGTTCCACGGGGTGATGGCTCCCACCACGCCCATGGGTTCATGCGTGATCAGGTGCAGGCTGCCCGCCGCGGTGTGGGTGACCGCGCCTTCCACCTTGTCGATGCACTCGGCAAAAAAACGCAGGGTCTTGGTGACTTCCGGCAGGTCGATGTTGAGCACATCGCTGATCGGCTTGCCCATGTCCAAGGTTTCCAGCAGGGCCAGTTCGTCGGCATGCTGCTCGACCAAATCGGCCAGGCGCAGCAACACAGCCATGCGTTGCCGGGGCGGCAGGCCGCGCCACCGTCGGTCGTTCCATGCCTGCAAGCCACTGGCCACCGCAGCGTCTACGTCGGCATCACCGCCTTTGGCTATCTGCGCTATCACCCGGCCATTCGCCGGGTTGATGCAGTCAAATGTTGCCTTGTCGAGCGAGGGAACGTGCCGGCCCTCGATAAAGTGGCCGGTGGCCATGGACAACTGTTGTGCCCGTTGCAGCCATTGCGCGTGGGTCTTGGCTTGGTTCTGGGCCTGTGTCATGGTGGGGTCTTGTCTTACTCGGCAACCAGCTCGTCGGGGTATCCCGGGGCGCGCAACTCCAGGCCACAGGCCGCCTCGATCATGCGCACCACCTCGGGCGACTGAGCCTCACTGCCGTACAGGCCGCGCGCCCGCCGGAAAATCTGCTGCGTCAGGCCGCCCAGTTCCAGTGGCACGCCCAATTTTTCGGCAATGCTGTTGACCAGCCCCAGGTCTTTGCAGGCCAGGTCCATGGTGAACTTCACGTTGTAGCTGCCGCTGAGCACCAGCTTGGATTCGGTCTCATGCACAAAACTGTTGCCGGAACTGGCCCGGATGGCGCGGTAGGTGGCGTCTGGATCGACGCCATATTTGGCCGGCACCATCATCGCCTCGCCGGCTGCCACCAGGTGGATGAAGGCCAGCATATTGGTCACCACCTTGACCACCGAGGCGCTGCCGAGCTTGCCCATGTAAATCACTTCGCCGCCCATCACCTTCAAAATGCCATCCACGCGCGCCGCTGTGGCCGGGTCGCCGCCTACCAGGACCGTGATCTGGCCCGAGCTGGCCAGATGGACGCCACCCGTCACGGGGCACTCCAGCACCTCAATGCCACGAGCCTGGGCCAGGCCCTGCAGGCGTTGTAAATCCTGAAAGTCGGTGGTACTCATTTCAATCCACACGGCGCCGCTGGGCAGGCTTTCAAACACGCCGCCTGGGCCTTCCACCACCTTGCGCGAGGCTGCAGGCGAGGGCAGGGCGGTGATGACGACATCGGCCTGACGGCAGACGCCAGCTACATCGTCCGACCAAGTGGCACCACCTTCAAGCAAGCGCTGCGCGCTGGCCTTGTGCAGGTCGGTCACCGTGACCTTGTAGCCCGCTCTGACCAGACTGTTGCAGAGGGGTTCGCCCAGGTTGCCCAGGCCGATAAATCCGATGTTCAAGCTGTCGTTTGCCATGTTGCGTTCCGTGTAGGTAGTGTGTGTGAGTGGGGTCCAGCGCGCAGTTTAGGCCTAAACAGGAGCCACCCGCTGGCGGCAATTCGAGCAATTGACTGCGACTGGCTTTAGCGGATCTGTTCCAGATTCACCCCGTACTCCAGTGCCGCGTCCAGCAGGCTGCCTAGTTGGTCATGGGCGTAGGTGGTGAAGACGTACAGATCGAACTCGGTCTCGCCCCGTCGGTGCAGGCTGCAGGGCAGGTGGTGGTGCCCGCTCATGCGTAGCTCACCGACAGGGAATGCGTCGGCTCGGCAATCCAGTGCAAACAGCTTGGACAGGGTGTCCAAGCAGCGCGGGCCCTGCACCTTGATGCGGCAACGCGCGTGGCTCAGGTCGGTCACGCCGCCCACGTCCGCACCAATGGCTGCGCGCAGTACCGGATACGTGTCGCCAGCAGCGTCGCCAATCAGTAGCCATTCTTCCGGGCCGGTGCGCATCAGCAGGCCGAGGTGGGTCGACTGGATTTGTCCTGTAGGCCCCGGGGGCGCCTGGCCGAGCAGTTGGGTCAGCGCGGCATGGAGCCCAGCTTCGCCGGACACCCAGGTGCTGACCAGCACTGCGCTGGGCACCAGGCCAGCCCGGATGCGTACGCCGACGCTTCCGTCAAGGGCTGGGCGTTCGCCCAGGGCATGGCCCTCGAAAGGGCTGCGGTAAAGCGATGCATCAACCACGGTAGCGCACTCCTTCGGCATCCAGGAAGCAGGGGTCGACCACCCGCAGGCGGTATTGGCGGCCCTGTACCGGCGATGCAGCAATGATCTCCTGGCCCACCCGGCTCGTGCCGCCCTGCAACAGGCCCAAGCCGATCGATTTGCCCAGCGATTTGCTGTAGGTGGTGGAGGTGATGTGGCCACGGCCATGGCCAGCGATCTTGTCATCGGCAAAAAACAGGATGGCGCCGTTGGACGGCACCGCACCGTCTTCGGCCGGCTCCAGGCCCACCAGGGTGGGCCGGTCTGGTCGCGCCAAATGCTCGCTGCGCCGCAGCGCGTCGCCCCAGAATGGCTTGATCTTGCTGGCCATTTTGCCTGCGCCCAGATCATCCAGCGTGGTGCGGCCGTCCATCTCGGAGCCGACCACATGGCCTTTTTCGATCCTCAATGAGGCCAGCGCCTCCAGACCATAGGGCCGCAGCTCCCAGGGCTGGCCGGCCTGCAGCAAGTGGTCCCAGATCAGTTGGCCATGGTGCGTGGGGGCATAGACCTCGTAAGCCAGTTCACCCGAAAAGGTCAGTCGGATGATCCGGATGCCCACGCCGGCCAGCGCGCCGGTCAGGGTGACGTCGTGCACGCCCATGTGGGGAATGGCCTCGTTGCCGAAGTCAATGGCCGGGAAGGCCGCTTGCATCACCTCCCGCACCTTCGGTCCGGCCAGGCTCATCGCCGCCCATTGGTCGGTGACCGACGCCACCGTGACCCGCAGTTCCGGCCAGACCACCTGCAGCAAAAACTCCAGGTGGCTCATCACCCGCCCGGCCTGCCCGGTGGTGGTGGTCATGAAAAACTCGGTCTCGCCGATGCGGCTGGTGGTGCCGTCGTCCATCACGATGCCGTCTTCGCGCAGCATGAACCCGTAGCGTGCCTTGCCCACCGGCAGCTTGGCAAAACCGTTCACATACACCCGGTTCAAAAACTCGGCAGCATCCGGCCCGTGCAGCGCGATCTTGCCCAGTGTGGATGCATCGGCAATCCCCACCTGTTCGCGCACGATCGCCATTTCCGCCTTGTAGGCCTCGGACAGGCTGGCACCATGGCTGCGGTACCAGAGCGGCCGAATCCACAGGCCGGCTTCGACCTTGACGCCGCCGTTGGCCAAATGCCAGTCGTACATGGCGGTGCGCCGCACCGGTTGCAGGTGGGCGCCGACGCTGCGTCCGGCCAATGCGCCGATGGTGGTGGGGGTGAAAGGCGGGCGGAAGGTGGTGGTGCCCACCTCTTGCATGCCCAGCCCACGCGAGGCCGCCATGATGGCCAGTCCATTGAGGTTGGAGGTTTTGCCCTGGTCAGTGCCCATGCCCAGCGTGGTGTAACGCTTGAGGTGCTCCACCGACTGGTAGCCCTCGCGATGCGCCAGTTCCACGTCACCCACGGTCACGTCATGTTGAAAGTCGACAAAGGCCTTGCCGGCTATGTTCTGCTCGACCAGGGGTCCGACCGGGGTGAATACCATGGACAGAGCGTCCGGTATGGCTGCAGGCGCCAGCGGTGTCGGTGCCGCGGCGGTCTTGCCAACCGTGGCGATGGCCTGTTCGGCAGCCTGCCAGCCGCTCGCCATGGCCTGGTCCAGCGTCTGGTTGCCCATCATGCTGCCAGCACCAAAGTGCTGGCGGTCAAATCCGCCCGGCACAAAGTTGTTCACATCGGCCTGGTACACCGGTTTGATGCCACGGTGCGAGGTCAGGTGCACGGTGGGCGTCCAGCCGCCCGACATGCCCACCAGATCCACCGCAAGCGCTTGGCCTTTGCCAGTGATGCGGCCGCTGGCGATGTCAAAAGCGGCCAGCGTGCAGCCGGTCACCCGTTGCCCGCCTTGAACAGCGACGACGGCGGTGGCGGTTTGCACAGCCACGCCTCCCGCCCGGGCCTGGGCCAGCAGCTCGGGTGCCACTTGTTGGCGAAGGTCTGCCACCGTGACCTGAGCGCCCGCACGGGCCAGGGCCAGCGCATCGCCATAGGCGGTGTCGTTGTTGGTGGCGATCACAGCGCGCCTGCCCGGCAGCACGCCATAACGGTTGACATAGGTGCCAATGGCACCACTGAGCATGACGCCGGGCCGGTCATTGCCGGCAAACACCAGCGGCCGCTCCAGCGCGCCGCAGGCCATCACGATGGCCTGGGCCCGCACGATGTGCAAGCGCTGGCGCGGCACGCCCTGGCGCGGGTCAGCGGTACCCGGCGCCGCGCGCTCGATCACGCCCACGGTGTTGCCGTCGTAGAGTCCAAAGGCCGTGGCTCGCGTCAGCAGCCGGACCCGGCCGGTGGCCTTCAACTCCGCCAGCGTGCTGCTCAGCCAGTGCGCCTGTGCGCTGTCGGTAGGCTGGTTCAGCAGCGAGCCGCCAGCTTCAAAGTCTTGCTCGACCAGGGTCACATCCGCGCCGGCCTGCGCCGCCCGCAGCGCAGCGCTCAGCCCGGCCGGCCCCGAGCCGATCACCAGCAGGTCGGTGAAGCCATGGTGCCAGTCATAGCGGTCGGGATCGGGTGCTTCCGATGTGGCGCCCAGGCCGGCGGCACGGCGGATGAAGTGCTCATAAAACATCCAGGCCCGGCGCGTCGGACCCATGAAAGTTTTGTAGTAGAAGCCCGCGACAAACAGCGGCGACAGCAGCGAGTTGACCGCCATCAGGTCAAAGCCGACCGAGGGCCAGGCGTTTTGCGTGCGCGTCACCAGGCCATCGTGCAGTTCCAAAACGGTGGCGGCGATATTGGGCTCCTGCTCGGCACCACGCCCCACGGTCAGCAGCGCATTGGGTTCTTCAATGCCGGCGGCCAGTATGCCGCGAGGCCGGTGGTACTTGAACGAGCGCCCGACCAAGTGAATGCCGTGGGCCAGCAGCGTGGCGGCTACCGTCTCGCCACCGTAGCCCTGCAATGTGCGGCCGTCGAAGCTGAAACTGATGCTGTTGTCACGCCCGGTGCGGCCCGGCAGCGTGGTGCGGAAGAGGCCGGTGGCGGCGCTGGGCTGGCTCATGGCAGCGCCCTTTCGCGTGCCGGCACCACCGACAGGATGTCGTGCGTCACCGTATGGCGCCGCACCACCAGCCAACGCCGGCAGGCCAGTGTGTGCTGCCAGAACTCGGCGTGAACGCCCTTGGGGTTGTCGCGCATGTAGACCGCCTCTACCCAGGCGTCGTGGTGTTCCGCGTCCAGCGGCGGGTAGACCTTGGTGGCATCACCAAAGTAAGAAAACTCTTCATGGTCGCGCACACCGCAGTAGGGGCAATGGATTCTGAGCATGGGGTGGGCCTTACTGCAGATGGTTGTAGGGGCCGTAGCCCGCTTCGTCGATGTAGCGGCCATTGGCAAACCGGTCCATGGTGAAGCCGGCGTTGAAGGCGTGGGGCGCGTCGTTGGCAATGGTGTGGGCAAAACACCAGCCCGAGGCTGGTGTGGCCTTGAAGCCGCCATAGCACCAGCCGCCGTTCAGGTACAGGCCGGGCACCGGCGTGGTGGTGATAATCGGGCTGCCGTCGGGTGTCATGTCCATGATGCCGCCCCAGTGCCGCAGCAGGCGCAGCCGCGCCGCAAACGGCACCAGGCTCACCAGGCCCTGCGCCGTCTCGGCAATGCTGGGCAGGTTGCCGCGCTGGGCGTAGCTGTTGTAGCGGTCGATGTGGCCGCCAAACACCAGGCCACCCTTGTCCGACTGCGAGACATAAAAATAAGTGGCCGACCACACCACCACGTGGTGCACCACCGGCTTGATCGACTCCGTCACAAAGGCCTGCAGCACGTGGCTCTCGATCGGCAGTTTCAGGCCGGCCTTCTGCGCCATTACCGAGGTGTGGCCGGCCACCGCCACCGCCACCTTGCCGGCGGCAATATCGCCCCGGTTGGTCTTGACGCCGACGATGCGTTCACCCGCCCAGATGTAGTCCTGCACCTCGCAGTTTTGGATGATGTCCACGCCCAGCTGGTCGGCAGCCCGGGCGTAGCCCCAGGCCACGGCATCATGGCGTGCGGTGCCCGCGTCAGGCTGCAGCATGCCGCCGTAGATCGGAAAGCGGGCCTGCTCGGTGTAGTCGAGGTAGGGCGCTTCCTTCATCACCTCCTCGCGCGTCAGGATCTCGGCGCGGATACCGTTCAGGCGCATGGTGTTGGCACGCCGCACCAGACCGTCGAGCGAGCCCTGCGAGCAGGCGGCAAACAGGTAGCCGCGGGGCGAGAACATCACGTTGTAGTTCAGGTCATCGGACAGACCGCGCCAGAGTTCCATCGAGTGCTCGTAGAACGGCGTGTTCTCCTGCATCATGTAGTTGGACCGCACGATGGTGGTGTTGCGCCCCACATTGCCCGAGCCGATGTAGCCCTTCTCCAGGATCGCGATGTTGCGGATGCCGTGGTTTTTGGCCAGGTAGTAGGCGGTGGCCAAGCCGTGCCCGCCACCGCCGATGATGATGACGTCGTAGGACTTTTTGGGCTCCGGGTCACGCCAGGCGCGCTCCCAGCCCTTGTGCCCGCCCATGGCGTGCTTGAGCAGCGACCAGATGGAATAGCGCTGCGACATGCTCACATCCTCATGCGTTTGGCTTCGGGATCAAACGGTGGGTCCATCTGCAGCCGGGCTGGCCGGCGCTCACCCAGGATCTCGATCTCAAGTTGCACATCGGGCTTGACCAGTTCGCTCGGCAAATAGCCTTGCGCCAGCGACTGGTTCACATAGTGGCCAAAGCCGCCCGAGGTCACCCAGCCCGCCACCTTGCCGTCGACCCAGATCGGCTCATCGCCCATCACGTCGGCGTCCAGCGCATCGACCACCATGAACACGCGCTGGCGTTTGGGGCCGTCCTGCTTCTCCTTGAGCGCTGCGGCTTTGCCAATGAAGTCGGGCTTGTCGAGCTTGATGAAGCGGTCCAGACCGGCCTCGAACGGGCCGTAGATCGGGCGGAACTCGCGGTACCAGGTGCCGAAGTTTTTCTCAAGCCGTAGGCACAGCAGGGCGCGCATACCAAAGTTTTTCAGGCCCAGGTCGGAACCGGCGGTCTGAATACTTTCATACAGGCGGCGCTGGTACTCGGGCGCCACCCAGATCTCATAGCCGAGGTCGCCGGTGTAGGTGACGCGGTTCACCTGCGCCTTGACCGTGGCCACTTCCATCTCGCGGTAGTCCATGAACTTGAAGGCTTCATTGGACACATCGTCGTCGGTCAGGCGCTGCAGCAGGGCGCGGGCGTTGGGCCCTGCAATCGACAGGCCGATCAGCTTCATGCCCAGCGCCTCGATCTTGACCGAGCCGTCCTTGGGCAGCGTCTGCTCAAACCAGCGCATGTGGTAGACCTGCGCCTGGCTGGAGCCCCACATCATGTAGCGGTGCTCGGCGGCCTTGGCCACGGTGAAGTCGCCAATGATCTTGCCCTGGTGGTTGAGCATGGGCGTGAGCATGAGCCGGCCCTGCTTGGGCATGGT
>CALPLW020000058.1 GCA_943324505.2 Comamonas sp. lk | reverse complement strand
TGCGCTTGCGCATCCTGGAAGCCGTGGCCGAAAGGCCGCGCACCCTGGAAGAGTTGGCGCAATCGACCCGGCTGCCGGCGGCCGGTTTGCAAAGGCTGCTGCAATCGGCATTGGCCTTGCGTTTGCTCGACCTGCGCAGCCAGGGCCGCTATGGCCTGGGGCCGCTGGGTGCGCCCGTGGCCGGCTACGCCGGCATACGCGCCATGATCGAGCACCACGCCGTGCTGTACCAAGACATGCAAGACCCGGTGGCCATGCTGCAGGGTCCGGGGCAGCCAGGCGCTATGGCGCAGTACTGGCCCTACACGCTTGAGCCAGGCGCGCAAGCAGCCGCCGGCGCTGGGCAGACACAGGCCGACAAATATGCCCGCTATTCCAACCTGATGTCGGCGTCGCAGCCCTTTGTGGTGGACGAAATCCTGGCCAGCTACCGCTTTGACGACCACCGTTGCGTGCTCGACGTAGGCGGTGGCCAGGGCACCTTTCTCAGCCGCCTGGCTCAGCATGCCACGCAATTAAAGGTCCACTTGTTTGACCTGCCCGATGTGGCTAAGCTGGCCGAGGCCAACTTTGAGCGCCAGGGGTTGCAAGCGAGAGCCAAGGCAACGCCGGGCAGCTTCCTGCACGACCGCCTGCCTAGGGGGGCTGATCTGGTGACGCTGATCCGCGTCGCCCATGATCACCCAGATGCCGACGTACGCACGGTGCTTGCCGCAATTTTTGAAGCCTTGCCAGTAGGCGGCACACTGTTGCTGGCCGAACCCATGGCACAGGAGCCTGAGCACACGCCGCAAGGCGACGCCTATTTCCACTTCTACCTGCTGGCCATGGGCGCAGGCAGACTGCGGACATCGCGCGAGCTGATGGCCATGATGGCCGACGCCGGGTTTACCCACCTCGAAGTGGTGCCCAACCCCATGCCTTTGCAAACCCAGATTCTGGTGGGACGCAAGTCTCAGGGTTTACCCGCGTAAATCGCAAATCATGTAAATAATTATTGACAACCAAAAGTGTCAGAGTCAATATACAGCCATGCAAGCTAACGCGATCGTTTTTCAGCAACCCAAATCCTTGGCGATCAAAAGGCTGGCTCTACCCGACATGGGCGCCACCGACGTCCAGGTTCAGGTGGAATTCAGCGGCATCAGCACCGGCACCGAGCGCCTGTTGTGGGATGGCAGCATGCCTGCATTCCCCGGTATGGGCTATCCCTTGGTCCCAGGCTATGAAACCGTTGGGCGCGTTGTCGCTGCCGGGGATCAAGCCACAGTGCCTGTTGGCAGCCGGGTCTACGTCCCAGGCTCGCAATGCTTTCAAGAGGCGCGCAATTTGTTTGGCGGCTCGGCTTCGCGGCTGATCATTCCGTCTGCGCGCGCCATGCCCATTGAGGAAACCCTGGCCGAACGGGGTGTGCTGTTTGCGCTGGCGGCCACCGCTTACCACGCCCACAGCGCGCCAGGTACACAGCAGCCTGACTTGATCGTGGGACACGGCGTGCTGGGCCGCATGATTGCCCGCCTGGCGGTATTGGCTGGCACAAAGCCCGTCGTTTGGGACACCAACCCGGCACGGCGCACAGGCGCGGTGGGCTACGAGGTGATTGACCCGTCAGACGACAGCCGTCGCAACTACAAATGCATTTGCGACGTCAGCGGCGTTGGTTCACTGCTCGATGACCTGATCAGCCGCCTTGCACCGGGTGGCGAGGTGGTGCTGGCAGGTTTTTACGACGCACCACTGTCTTTCGTCTTCCCGCCGGCCTTTATGCGCGAAGCACGCATCCGCATCGCCGCGCAATGGTCGCCACCAGATCTTACCGCTGTGATTGCGTTAGCCGGTGATGGGCGACTGTCACTTGACGGCCTGATCACCCACCACCACTACGCCACTCAGGCAGATGCGGCTTACCGCACTGCGTTTGGCGATGCCGATTGTTTGAAGATGGTTCTTGATTGGAAACACACCGTATGAGCGCCAGCACAATTCCCGCAGAAGCAACCATCAATTTCATGCGCGATATCTTGCGCACTGAAGCGGCCATAGAACCGTCACCGGTCTCCACATCCGAGGTCACCAAAGAGACCCAGATCATTGCCATTTACGGCAAAGGCGGCATCGGCAAAAGCTTCACGCTGGCCAACCTGAGTTACATGATGGCGCAGCAGGGCAAAAAGGTCCTGCTGATCGGCTGTGACCCCAAGAGCGACACCACCAGCCTGCTGTTTGGTGGACGGGCCTGCCCCACCATCATTGAAACATCATCCAAAAAGAAGCTTGCGGGCGAAGCTGTTGCGATTGGCGATGTCTGCTTCAAGCGCGATGGCGTCTACGCCATGGAACTCGGCGGCCCGGAAGTCGGGCGCGGCTGCGGTGGGCGCGGCATCATTCACGGGTTCGAACTGCTTGAAAAACTCGGCTTCCATGAGTGGGGCTTCGACTATGTCTTGCTGGACTTCCTGGGCGACGTGGTGTGCGGCGGCTTCGGCTTGCCCATTGCCCGCGACATGTGCCAAAAAGTGATTGTGGTAGCCAGCAACGACCTGCAGTCACTGTACGTGGCCAACAACGTCTGCTCGGCGGTGGAGTACTTCCGCAAACTCGGCGGCAATGTCGGCGTGGCGGGCATGGTCATCAACCGCGACGACGGCACGGGCGAGGCCGCCAACTTTGCCGCCCACGTCGGCATTCCAGTGCTGTCCACCATCCCGGCCAACGAAGACATTCGGCGCAAGAGTGCCAGTTACGAAATCATCGGCCGTCCGGACTCGGTGTGGGGCCCCATGTTCAGTGAGTTGGCCGCCAACGTCGCCACCTCGCAACCGGTTCGCCCCAAGCCAATGACACAAGACCAGCTGCTCGGCCTTTTCGCCGCCTCGGCGGTGGGTCGCGACGTGGTGCTTGAACCGGCCACGCAATTTGACATGTGCGGCCGTACCGAAAACAACAAACCCACACTTGAAGTCGTGTACGACGAAGTCTGAAACCGCCATGACTGCAGCCATGAGCAAAACCATCCCTATCCTCAGTGCGGCGGCGCAGATGCCGGCCGGCGTCAGCACCGCCATCGAGGGTGATGGCATGGGGTGCCACGCTGGTGGCGAAAAAATGCTGGCAGCGGCCAAGGCCTCCGGAAAGTCTGAGGTTTTGGCTCAGTACGCCAAAGACTACCCGGTGTCACCGTCTGCCGGGCCGCACGATCAGCCCCAAAGCATGTGCCCGGCCTTTGGCGCCCTGCGGGTAGGACTGCGCATGCGCCGCACTGCGACCATTTTGTCGGGTTCAGCCTGCTGCGTGTACGGCCTGACCTTCACCTCACATTTTTACGGTGCCAAGCGCAGCGTCGGCTATGTGCCCTTCAACTCGGAAAGCCTGGTGACCGGCAAACTGTTTGAAGACATTCGGGAGTCGGTCTACAACCAGGCGGACCCAGCCAACTACGACGCCATCGTCATCATTAATCTGTGCGTACCCACTGCCAGTGGCGTCCCGCTGCAACTGCTGCCCAAGGACATCAACGGGGTGCGGATCATTGGCATTGATGTACCAGGCTTTGGCGTGCCAACGCATGCCGAAGCCAAAGATGTGCTGGCTGGTGCAATGCTGAAATATGCTCGCGAAGAAATCATGGCTGGACCGGTGCAGGCGCCGCGGACCGGTCGTTCGGACAAGCCCACCATCACGCTGCTGGGCGAGATGTTCCCAGCCGACCCCGTGATCATCGGGCGCATGTTGGAGCCCATGGGCATCGCGGCCGGGCCGGTGGTGCCGACCCGTGAGTGGCGAGAACTGTATGCAGCGCTGGACTGCGCTGCAGTGGCGGCCATCCACCCGTTTTACACCGCCAGCATTCGCGAGTTTGAGCATGCCGGCCGGCCGATTGTCGGTTCAGCCCCGGTCGGTCACGATGGCACGGAAGCTTGGCTGCAAGCCATTGGCACGGTCGCCAATGTGCCGCAAGCCAAGATCGACATGGTGAAAAACATCATGCTGCCGGCCATCAAGGGCGGTCTTGCCCGCATGCCGATCAAGGGCCGCATTACCCTGAGTGGCTATGAAGGCTCTGAACTGCTGGTGGCGCGCCTGCTGGTCGAGAGCGGTGCCGACTTACGCTACGTGGGTACGGCCTGCCCACGCACGCCCTGGAGTCAGTCCGACTGCGAATGGCTGCAATCCCACGGCGTCCACGTGCAGTACCGCGCCTCACTGGAGCAAGACCTGGCTGCCATGCATGAATGGCAACCCGACCTGGCCATTGGAACCACACCCGTGGTTCAAGCTGCCAAAGAGCTCAGCATCCCCAGCCTGTACTTCACCAACCTGATATCAGCCCGCCCACTCATGGGCCCGGCGGGTGCAGGATCACTGGCGCAGGTCATTAATGGCGCGATCGCCAACAAGTTCCGCTTTGCCGAGATGAAAGCCTTTTTTGGCGAAACAGGCAGCGGACCTTCAGCCGGCGTCTGGGAGAGCGCGCAAGGCATCCCCCAAGACCGGCCCGAATTCAAAGCCGAAACGCGTCGCCTGCTGGAAAAGCAGGCGAAGAAGCGCAAAGCAGAGGCGATGATCTGATGCTAGTCCTCGACCACGATCGCGCTGGCGGCTACTGGGGAGCGGTGTATGTGTTCGCCGCCATCAAGGGCCTGCAGGTGGTTATCGATGGCCCTGTGGGCTGTGAAAACCTGCCGGTCACGTCTGTACTGCACTACACCGACGCACTGCCGCCACACGAGCTGCCCATTGTCGTGACCGGCTTGGCCGAAGAACAACTCGGGCGCGAAGGCACCGAAGGCGCCATGCGCCGAGCCCACGCGGCCCTGGACCCAGATTTACCCTCCGTCGTGGTCACCGGCTCTATTGCCGAAATGATCGGTGGCGGCGTCACGCCGGAGGGCACCAACCTTCAGCGCTTTTTGCCACGCACCATCGATGAAGACCAGTGGCAATGCGCCAATCGTGCGATGTTCTGGCTGTGGCAGCAATACGGTCTGCGCCACGTCCCGAAACGTGAACGCAAGGAAGGCGAGCGGCCACGGGTGAACATCATCGGCCCAAGCTACGGCACCTTCAACAGTCCCAGCGATCTGGCCGAAATTCGGCGGCTGGTCCAGGGTATTGGTGCGGAGGTGAACATGGTGTTCCCACTCGGCAGCCACTTGGCCGATGTCTCCCGTCTGGTCGAGGCCGATGTGAACATTTGCATGTACCGCGAGTTTGGCCGCATGTTGTGCGAGGCACTTGAGCGGCCCTACCTGCAAGCGCCGATCGGACTACACAGCACCACCAAGTTCTTGCGCTCGCTGGGTGAGTTGCTGGGCCTGGACCCGGAACCCTTCATTGAGCGGGAAAAGCACAGCACGATCAAACCGATCTGGGACCTGTGGCGCTCAGTCACACAGGATTTTTTCGGCACCGCCAACTTCGGTGTGGTGGCCAACGAAACCTACACCCGGGGCATCCGGCATTTCCTTGAAGACGAAATGGGCCTGCCCTGCAACTTTGCCATCGCCCGGCTGGCCGGCGCCAAGACCGATAACGCTGAAGTGCGCAGGCTGGTCACCGAGAAAACACCACTGGTGCTGTACGGCAGCTACAACGAACGCATTTATTTGGCTGAGTGTGGCGGCGGCGGCATGATGAAGACCAGCTTTATACCGGCGAGCTTCCCGCTCCCGATCATCCGGCGCCATACCGGCACGCCATTCATGGGCTACGCAGGCGCCACTTACATCATTCAAGAATTTTGTAACGCCTTGTTTGATGCGTTGTTTCACATCCTGCCCCTGGGCACCGAGATGGACAAGATCGAGGCCAGCCCAGGGCGAGCAGCGACCGAATCCACCATTCCATGGGAGCCAGAAGCCCACCGACACATGGAGGAACTGCTGGAGCAGCAGCCTGTGCTGGTGCGTATCTCGGCAGCCAAGCGCATGCGTGACCAGGCTGAACGCGATGCGCGGGAGTCTGGCCGCTCCCATGTGGAAGCAACAAGGTTTATTGAATTGTTCGGGAAGACAAATGCTGGAGTAGCCGCATGAGCGACGCTGCAGCCTTCGTTAGCTCGGTCAATCCTCCGGCTCGTCCGGAGGTCCATCTGCAGCAGCATCCCTGCTGCTGCAGTCCGTCCTGCATCTATCCAGATGCAGGGAGTCGCCGCAAGGCATTTTGAAAGAGGCACAAACTATGACTGATGCAGCTAACCCCTCAGGGATATCAGACGAAGAAGCCCAAGAGTTCCACCAGTACTTCGTACAGGGCTACCTGTTGTGGGCTGTAGGCGCTTTCTTCGCCCACAGCCTGGTGTGGATATGGCGTCCCTGGTTCTAACAAGAACTAACTCGGAGGTATTTATGGCCCACACAATCCAAAGTGATCCGTCGTTCATCTCGGACAACCACCTCAATGGCTGTCGGACGATGTTCGTCATGATCTTTTTTGTATTCATGGCGCTCGCTGTGGTTGGACAGTTGCTGGCACTGAATTGGCGCACCTGGCTACCCGGGGCGGAGGGAGCGACGACCGTATTGGTCGGCGTGAAATCAGCCGTCTATACCGTAATTTCTCATTTGAACTAAGTAAAAGGAAACTCCTATGTGGCGCATGTGGCGTGTGATCGACCCTCGCAAGGCAGTCGTTTTGACCGGATTACTGATTGCATTTGTGTCGACAACGATTCATCTGATTCAAATCAGTGGCGATCGTTACAACATCAACAGCTGGCATCCCGATACGGCCAAGGCCGCGAAGGCTGCACAAAACGCGGCTTTGCCGCAAAAGTAACGGCTAATTGGCCGCTATTCCGGCAGACGCAACTTGCTCAAAAACAACGATGCGTCTGTCTCTTTTTTTAACCATTGAGGCTCACCGCGCTGGGACCTGTTAGACCGAATAATGGTCGGAGGATATAAGTATGTCCATGCTGAGTTTTGAACGTAAATACCGTGTGCGCGGTGGAACTCTGTTCGGCGGCGACCTGTTCGATTTTTGGGTCGGTCCGTTCTATGTCGGGTTCTTTGGAATCACGACAATGTTTTTCGCACTTTCTGGAACCATGATGATTCTTTGGGGCGCGGCGATGGGCCCGACCTGGAACGTCTGGCAAATCAATATCGCCCCGCCCGATATCGCTTACGGGCTGCGCTTCGCGCCCATGATGCAAGGTGGCCTTTGGCAATTGATCACGGTCTGCGCTATTGGCTCGTTCGTGTCCTGGGCACTTCGAGAAGTCGAGATCTGTCGCAAACTGGGCATGGGCTTGCACGTGCCAGTCGCCTTCAGCATGGCCATCCTTGCCTACGTCAGCCTGCAGGTGATTCGCCCGGTGCTCATGGGTGCTTGGGGACATGCGTTTCCGTACGGCATCTACAGCCACCTCGACTGGGTCAGCAATACGGCCTACCAGTACCTTCACTTCCACTACAACCCCTGGCACATGATCGCGGTAACCCTGTTCTTTGCCACGGTACTCGCGCTTTCGATGCACGGCGGCTTGGTGCTGTCGGCGACCAACCCCGGCAAAGGCAAGGTGGTCAAGTCACCGGAACATGAAGACACATTTTTCCGTGACCTGATCGGCTACTCGGTTGGCACTCTCGGCATTCATCGGCTCGGCCTTTTCCTGGCATTGGCCGGGGTCTGGTTCGGCATTGTCTGCATCGTGGTGAGTGGTCCTTTTTGGACCGGCGCCTGGCCCGAATGGTGGGGTTGGTGGCTGAATATGCCGATCTGGCGGACCTGATAAGACGGAGTAAATGACATGGCTCAATATCAAAACTTGTTTACCTCGGTGCAGCCGGTCGGCCCCTTGCACCATGGCGTGGACTTGCCACGCGGCGACGAAAAGCGCCTAGGCACGCCCTTTTTGTTCCACCTACTTGGGCGTATCGGTAATGCCCAGATCGGCCCGGTTTATCTTGGCACCTTGGGTGTGGCTTCGTTGATCTTCGGCATTGCCGCGTTCAACATCATCGGCCTGAACATGCTGGCATCCGTAGACTGGAACCCCATCCAGATGCTGCGCCAGTTGTTTTGGCTGGCGCTGGAGCCGCCAGCGCCGGCTTATGGGCTCAGCATTCCGCCCCTCAACCAAGGTGGCTGGTGGCTGATCACCGGTTTCATGTTGACCTTGTCTATTTTGCTGTGGTGGGCTCGTACCTACCGGCGTGCACGGCAGCTTGGTCTGGGTACCCATGTGGCCTGGGCATTTGCTGCGGCAATCTGGCTGTTTCTGGTCTGCGGTTTTTTCCGGCCCGTCATGATGGGCAGCTGGTCTGAAGCGGTACCTTTTGGCATATTCCCGCACCTTGACTGGACCTCTGCAATATCACTGCGGTACGGCAATCTGTTCTACAACCCGTTCCACGCTTTGTCTATCGTCTTCCTCTACGGCTCTGTGCTCTTGTTTGCCATGCACGGCGCAACCATCTTGGCGGTGAGTCGCTATGGCGGCGAGCGTGAAATCGAGCAAATTGTTGACCGTGGCACGGCGTCCGAGCGTGCAGCCTTGTTCTGGCGCTGGACCATGGGCTTTAACGCCACCATGGAATCTATTCACCGTTGGGCTTGGTGGTTCGCGGTCTTGTGCCCGCTGGTCGGCGGCATCGGTATCTTGCTCACCGGGACTGTGGTGGACAACTGGTACCTGTGGTCGGTCAAGCACCATGTCGTTCCCGCTTATCCCCTGGTTGGTCCTGCGGTGATTGATCCGGCAATTTTGGGAGTCAAGCCATGAAAAACTTCTTCAAAGTTCCCCTTCTGCTGATTGCGCCCATGGTGTTGGGCCTATTGAGTGGCTGCGAGCGGCCGCCGATTGAAACCGTGCAAACTGGTTTCCGCGGCACCGGCATGGAACAGATTTACAACCCGCGCACCCTGCTCAAGCAAGCTGCCCTGAACCAGGCCCCAGCCGCAGCTGAGGCCGCTGCGACCGACGGCCCTAAGGCCAGCGAGGTGTACAAAAATGTTCAGGTTCTGGGAGATCTCAGCGTCTCGCAGTTCAACCGACACATGGCCGCCATCACCCAATGGGTTTCGCCGGACGCGGGCTGCGCCTATTGCCATAACGTGCAGGATTTCGCAGACGACGGCAAATACACCAAGGTGGTTGCACGGCGCATGATCCAGATGACACAGCGGGTCAACCAGGACTGGAAGCCCCACGTGGCGGAGACGGGTGTCACTTGCTACACCTGCCACCGGGGCAACAATATCCCCACCAACGTCTGGTTTGCGCCTAAAGACCGCAAATATGCTGGCGGTGCGTTGGGTGATCTGGCTGGGCAGAATATTGCAAGCACGCAAGCTGGCCTGAGTTCTCTGCCTTTTGACCCGTTTACCCCCTACCTGAAGGACGCTGCACCAATCCGGGTCAATGGCAATGAGGCTATGGCCGGCGTCGGAAAGAGTGCCAACCGGGCATCGATCAAGCAGACCGAGCACACTTACTCTCTCATGGTGCACATGTCCGAGTCGCTGGGCGTGAATTGCACCTATTGCCACAATACCCGCAACTTTCAGTCTTGGGAGGAGTCGCGGCCCCAGCGGGTCACGTCATGGTATGGGATTCGCATGGCGCGTGATCTGAATAATGATTACATGACACCCCTCACCAAGACCTTCCCACCGGAGCGGCTTGGACCTAAGGGTGACGTCGCCAAAGTGAATTGCACCACCTGCCACCAAGGGGCTTACAAGCCACTGTATGGCGCGCCCATGGCCAAGAATTTCCCAGAGCTGCAGGCTTTGGCAAAACCTTAGAACCAGTTCGCCCATAGGCCTCCACTCGCTGCGGTGGAGGCCTTTTTTATTTAAGATGCCACATGGATGCAGCGCAACAGTCAACTGACAGCGGCCAAACCATCGTGTTGGTGTTGGCGGACATTGCATCGGCATCGCGGTTATGGGGATGGTCGCGGATTGTCAAAGGACCGCAATCACTGCTGGCGGTCGATGGTGTGCGCTTTGCCAAGATTCTGGGCAGTGGCGAAGGTGGCGGTTTTGGTCTGCGCCCAAGCAGCTCTCGCCAAGGCTTGTTCGTGGTCTTCCACACCGCCCGAGCGGCCCATAACTTCATTAAACAATCCGAGATCGTCCAGGCCTACCGACAGCGCGCGCGCGAACTATGTATCGTCGAGCTGGCCTGTTGGTCTTGCCGCGGCAGCTGGGATGGCACGTCGCTCGACGTCACTTTGGCGCAACCGCCTGAGGGCCCGATTGCTGCCCTCACACGGGCATCGATTCATGTGCGCAAGGCGGCCGCCTTCTGGCAGCATGCCCCGCCCGCTCAAAGCGCTTTAGGCAGCACCCCCGGGATTCAACTCGCCGTGGGTCTGGGAGAGGCGCCGTTTCTGCGCCAGGCCACCTTTACCATTTGGGATAGTCTCTCAGCGATGGATGCTTACGCACGCACTGGACCGCATTGGGAGGCGATCAAGTCCGCCGCGCAGCATCAGTACTTTTCAGAATCCATGTTCGCCCGTTTTGTGCCGCTGCGGGTACAGGGCCAGTGGCAAGATCGACACTATGGCTGAGGGTGTCCGCTCAGGCCGCGTGATCGTGGTGGGCGCGGGCATTGGCGGCTTGTGCAGCGCCCTGGTGTTGGCCCATCGTGGCCTGGCGGTCACTCTGGTCGAAGCTGCCGACACCCCAGGGGGCAAGATTCGGCAGGTGAAGGTCGACGGCGTGGGCGTCGATTCCGGGCCCACCGTGTTCACCATGCGCTGGGTGCTGGAGCAAATGCTGGCCGAGCTCGGCACTTCTCTGGAGGACATCCTGACGCTCGAGCCCATCGGTGTCTTGGCACGCCACGCCTGGGCGGGCCAAGCGCAAGGGCTTGATCTGTTGTCGGACACGGCACGGTCAGCCGATGCCATCGCGCAGTTCAGCAGCCCCGCCGAAGCCCGCCGCTTTTTGGGTTTTTGCCAGCAAACCCGGGCGCTCTACGACGCGCTGGAGAAGCCGTATATACGCAGCGAACGGCCAAACCTGCTCAGCATGGTCAATGACTTGGGCTTGGGTGGCATGGCCACCCTCAGTGGCCTGGGACCTTTTGCCACTTTATGGCGCAGTCTTGGACGGCATTTCCATGACCCGCGCTTGCAACAGCTGTTTGGCCGGTATGCAACCTATTGCGGCTCCTCACCTTGGTCAGCGCCGGCAACCCTGATGCTGGTGGCACAGGTTGAGCTTGACGGCGTCTGGTCGGTCCGTGGCGGCATGTTTCAGGTCGCACGCGCACTCGCCACATTGGGCGAAAAACACGGCGTGACCCCGCGCTATGGTAGCGCCTGTAGCCAGATCCTTGTGAGCGCCGGGCGCGTCGCTGGCGTGCGTCTGGCCTCAGGCGAAGTCCTGGAAGCCGACCATGTAGTCTTCAATGGCGATGTAGCCGCTTTGAGTCAGGGTTTGCTGGGCGAATCGGTACGCGCAGCTGCACCCAGCCCACGCCGGCAAGAGCGTTCGCTGTCCGCGTTCACAATGTCCATGCACGCCAAGACCAGTGGCTTTGCGCTGGTGCGGCACAACGTTTTTTTTAACAAGGACTACCGTGGCGAATTCGATGATATCTTCCACCAACGCCGCTTGCCCCGCCAGGGAACGGTTTACCTTTGTGCACAAGACCGGCAGGACGATGGTTTGGCGCCACCAGGGGAAGAACGGATGTTGTGCCTTGTCAACGCGCCGGCCGACGGTGACACCCACTCATTTGACGCCTCGGAGATAGCAGCATGCGAATCGAGCAGCCTGGCGCTCATGCGTCATTGTGGTCTGGAACTCCAAGCCATGCCGCACCAAGTGGTGCGCACCCTGCCCCAGGACTTTTCCCGCCTTTTCCCCGGCAGTGGCGGCGCCCTGTATGGTCAAGCGACACACGGCTGGATGTCGGCATTTGCGCGGCCGTCAGCGCGCAGCAAAGTGCCGGGCCTGTACTTGGCGGGGGGGAGCGTGCACCCGGGTCCAGGCTTACCCATGGCGGCCATGTCGGGGCGACTGGCGGCCGCGACGCTGATGGCGCACCTCGATTCGACCAGCCTGTCCCGCCGGGTGGTTATCTCTGGTGGTATGTCGACGCGCTGAGCGATGACGGGCAGTATGGCCTGTCCATCATCACCTTTGTGGGCAGTGTGTTTTCGCCCTACTATGCTTGGGCACGCGCCCGAAATGGCGGCGTGGCTGACCCGGAAAACCACTGCGCCATCAATGTGGCTCTGTACGGAAAGGCCGGCAAGCGCTGGACCATGACCGAACGTGGCTGCAGCCAGCTGACGCGGAGCGCACACGAGTGCCGCATTGGCCCGAGCAGCCTGAAGTGGGACGGCCAGGCGCTGACGATCGACTTTGACGAAATCAATGTGCCGATCCCAATGCGGGTGCGCGGCCGGGTGACAGTTCGGCCGGAGGGCCTGAGCCGCTTCGTGACGGCCCTTGATCATGCCGGACGGCACCGCTGGGGACCCATTGCCCCTTGCGCGCGGGTGCAGGTTGAATTAGACAACCCGGCTGCGAGTTGGAGCGGCCACGCCTATTTGGACTCCAACGAGGGCGACGAGCCGGTAGACCAGGGGTTTAGAGATTGGGACTGGGCGCGCGCTGGCATGGCGAACGGTGACACCGCCGTGGTCTATGACGTCCGACCCCGACATGGCCCCGATCGCGTGGTGGCGCAGCGCTTTGACCGCCTGGGCCAGGCCACGCCTTTTGAGGCGCCACCGCGCCACCGCTTACCCGCTTCGGGCTGGCGCATCGCGCGAAGCATGTGCAGCGAACCCAAGCACCCACCGCAAATCACCCGGACGCTGGAGGACACGCCGTTTTATGTCCGCTCCTTGCTGAAGACGCAGTTGCTGGGCGAGGAAGTGACGGCCATTCACGAGTCGCTGGATATTCCCCGCTTGGTGTCCCTGCCTGTGCGCATGATGCTACCTTGGCGGATGCCCAGAAGAAGCTGAACCCGGCCCGCGCGCCCTGGCCAGTGTTCGCTCCCGCTCGCGGGGCCCGAAAGACGAGGCCAAAGCCCCTTCAGCTTCCAAACCTTCAAGGTAAATGGCTTCAATCTCCGGCGCAGCCCGTCGCAATTCGCGTTCGGCAAATGGCAAATGCAGGAGTGCACGCAGGGCAAACAGAAGGCGTAGCCAGCCCGGAACCCAAATTCGACTCAGACGGCGCTCCATACCTTGAGCAATTGCACGCGCTGCGACTTGTGGCGAGGTTTCACTGTTGAGCGGCCCAGGCATGGTGGCGCGTAGGCGCACAAAGCCAGGATGCAAGGCGCCTTCAGTGACCAACGGCGTGCTGACCCAGCCAGCATGGACCAGGCCGACACCCACCTCATGGGCGGCCAGCTCGATACGCCAGGAATTACCCATGGCCTCAACCGCAGATTTACTGGCGGCATACGCCGACATCACAGGTGGATGGGCAAAGGACGACACCGAGGCATTGATCAGGACATAGCCGCGCTGACGCATGATGGACGGCAGTGCCGCCCGGACTGTGTTGAAGACGCCAAACAGATTGACCTCAACACAGCGCTTCCAAGCATTTGGATCCACGTAGGCCAATGGCCCAAAAGCAGCAACTCCTGCATTGGCAAATACCATGTCGATATGGCCAAAGCGAGCAAGCACTTGGGCCACTGCAGCCTCCATGGCAGGCAAATCGGTGACGTCAGCGACAAGCGCCAGAGTATCGGCGCCGCATTGATGGGCGACCCGTGCCAAGGGCTCGGCGTCGCAGTCAAGCAGGACCGGCACCCCACCGCGCGCACGAACCTCGAGCGCAGTGGCAGCACCAATACCGGATGCCGCACCGGTGATCAGCACCACTTGCCCGTGGAGCTTTGAGCGAGGTTGCGGCACGCCGGTCCTTTCAGAGGTTTGGGCGCTCAATAGGACCGATCAGACTGACTTGGTCACCATGAGATAAACGATCGGCAGCGGCAAGACAGTGGCTATCGCACCAGCGATCTGCCAGATACGCGACAGGCGCCAGTAGTCATCACTCAGTGTCGTGCTGTTCTTCAGCAGGGTGCGTTGTTTTAACTGAATCGGCACGAGCACACATAACCAGATCAGGCCCGAGAACGACAGCAAACCGTAAGACCACTGAATCCAGGGGTGAGCACCGCCGCCGCCAAGATGAGCCGCCATGCTGTGGCCAGTCCAGACCACCCCAATTGCCCCAGAAAGGGTAAAAATAGCGTCAGTGATGAGCACCATACGGTTGCTGAACTGAATAATGGCGTGGTTTCTGGTGCGCTCGGCCAGAAGCGCCCAAACGCCGCTGACGATCACATTGCCCAAAAACAGGCAAGCGCACACCAGGTGCAAGACTTTCACATTAGGGTCCATCGGCCCCCCTGGGTGAAGACTGAGGCCCAGGCGCCTCAGCAGCCCTACTGGCCTGCAGCGCCGCGTCTAGGGCCTCACGCTGTCGGCGCGTCTTCTCACGTGACAGCCGTAAATCACGAAATTGCCACCAAACGAACAGGGCCCCGGCACCCAAAATAATCAGGACCTCGACAAACTTGAGTGACACAGGGGGTCAGCGATCGGCCCGATCGCGCTGTTCGAGTCGCCCAAACAAATCAACCATCCACTCCACCCGTTGGTCAAAGCTGCGGTGAGGGACAGTCCAGGGCTTATGGTTTGCCACCGGTCGGCGGTCACGCCTGACGACATCGACCAAGAAGTCAATCGCTGGAACGGGACTGAGACTGACAGCCGGTGCCTCAGGGGCCTTGACGGCAACAGCCGCAGCCCGGGCGATCAGCGCTAGTTTACGGGCGGTAGAGACCACCGTACGCTGGTCGACCGAATTGAGCCCGTCACGTTCAAGTTGCTTGCCAATTTCAGCGTAGACCAAACGTGCCGCTTGGATGGCGGGACGGCAATCCCACGGGAGCTCAGACAGGCCAAATTCGCCCCGGCGGTACAACACATCAGCCCGCAGCAGCAATCGCTGGGTGAAGGCGGCAATACGGGCGTCAAAGACGGGCTGCGCAAGCCATTGGTCAGCGTCCATGCCGATCTCTCGAAACCATGCGCGCGGGATGTAAAGTCGTCCGTTCCGAGCGTCTTCGCCAATGTCGCGAGCAATGTTCGTGAGCTGCATGGCAACGCCCAACTCGCTGGCACGGGCGATGGCTGCGTCGCTGTTGGCGCCCATAATGATCGACATCATCGCGCCCACGGCACCGGCTACGCGTGCGCCATAGGCCTCAACATCAGCCAGCGTCTCGTAACGGCGTCCTTGCGAATCCCACATAAAGCCATCGAGCAGAGCGTCAAGCAACCCGCGCGGGATCCCGTAGTGATGCACCACATGAGCCAAGGCACGGTCGGCGTCGAATTCACTGGGACGGCCATCGTAAATGGCGTCCAGCCGTTGCTCAAGGCACTTCATCGCCACAACGGGATCACTGCCCAGGTCAATCGCGTCGTCGGCAAGGCGGCAATAGGCGTACAAGGCGGTCGCCGGTGGACGCAGGCGCACGGGCAGAAGCTTGGACGCTGCAAAGAAAGACTTGGAACCGCCCCGCATCAGCTGACGGCAGGCCTCCAGGTCATAGGCCTTGGGCACGGCAACTGCGGTTGGATCAAGCGAAGGATTTGACATCGGGAACCACCTCTTCAAGAATTTTTGCAGACATCAGCACACTAGGCACGCCTGCCCCGGGTTGCGTACTCGCACCCACCAGGTACAGACCCTCAACATCCTGACTGCGGTTGTGCGGGCGAAACCAAGCGCTTTGAACCAGAATTGGCTCCAGGCCAAAACCAGCGCCTTTGTAGGACCACAAGCGGTCCTGAAAATCCTGGGGCGTGGTGACTTTTGACGACACCACATGCCGCTTCAAATCAGGCAAGACGGACTCCTGCAATACAGTGGCGATTGCGTCGCGATAAGCCTCGGTCACAGCAGGCCAATCGGTGCCACTGCTCAGATTGGGAACCACTGACAGTACATAAAAACTGTCGCAACCGGCCGGCGCGAGCGACGGGTCCGTCGCAGTGGGCCGGTAAAGGTAGAGGCTGAAATCCTTGGACAGCGTGTGATTTTTAAAGATATCTTGCAGCAGACCTTTGTAACGCGG
>CALPLW020000057.1 GCA_943324505.2 Comamonas sp. lk | reverse complement strand
GGTGGCAACCTCATTGGCTTCCTGGGCGGTGCTGCCGCACTTTTCAAAAAGAGCCGCTACCCGGGTCGTCAGCGCATCGCTGGAAATAATGTGAGCCATGTGTCAGAGTCCATCTAGGGTTTACACCCACGGAAAATGAGGAAAATGCCATATAATTTTTCTGTAAATGGAAACTTTTTCCATTTACGACCATTGATTCTATATCTTAGTGTCTAACAAGCGCCCAGCTGTTTTGGAGATTGTTATGTTCAGTCGTCGTCACTTGTTGAAATCCGGTTCGCTTCTGCCAATGGCTTTGACAGGCATCGGTGCAAGTGCGCAGAGCAAGCCAGCCAAGTTAACCATACTGTCGCACCGAGTCCATATGTCGGTGATCAGTCAGGGCAAGAGTGGCGACCTGACTGCCGAATGGTCAAAGAAAAACGGCATCGCCATTGAGTGGGTGACCTTGGATACAGGTCCGCTGCACGAGCGTATGTTCCGTGAAGCGAGTTTAGGCTCAACCTCTATTGACCTTGCGTTTATCGTGAATACGCGCGCCACACCGGTGGTCGCCAATTTGTTCGAGCCGCTGGACAGTTGGATGCAATCAAACCCGCTGGAAGATCCTGCTGACCTCTTTCCTGGCCTGGTCAATGCCATGAAGTTTGGCGGCAAGCAGTATGCCGTTCCGCACCGCCATGCCACGACCGGTTTCCATTACAACGAGGCGATCTTCAAAGAGCGCGGGGTACCCATTCCGAAGACCTTCGAGGACGTGATTGAAGCGGCAAAGAAGCTGACTTTCACCCGGCCCGACGGATCCCAGGTATTTGGCTTCCTGATCGAAGGCGACAACTACCCGAATGTGATTGACATGGCGCGCGCCTACGACGGCGACTTCATCACCAGCGACTTCAAGCTCGGCGTCAACCAGCCGCCGATGCTGCGCGCGGTGCAGACCATGCGCGACTTCTATGCGGCAGGTGTAATCCCGCGCAATTGGACCGCGATCAAGGGTGAAGAGGTCAATACATGGATGCAGTCTGGCCGAGTCGCCATGACCATCACGTCGTTCGGGCGCACCCAGTTCTACAACGACAAAGACAAGGCGAAGCACCCCGGTGATGTCAAGGTCATGGCCATACCTGCCTCCAAAGAGCTGCAAGGCAAATACCCTGAGTCCGCCCCGGCCAAAACAGAGTTCTGGTCCATGTGCATGCCCAAAAATGCGGCCCATAAAGTCTACGCTTGGAGCCTTATCAAAGAGTTATCCAGCAAAGAGAATACGATCAAGGCGGGTCTCAGTGGCAATGGCCCGGTGCGCTCCAGCTCTTATGCCGATGCCCGTTACACCTCGACCTTGCCCTACGCGGCTGCTGAAGCAGCCACACTCAAAGTCGCTCGTGTGCCATTACCGGCATTTGACAACGCGGCCAAAGCTGGTGACATTTTTGTAGAGGAATTGCAATCGGCAGTCCTGGGACGAAAACCTGTGCAACTGGCCATGCAAGATGCTGAACGTAGGGTCAAGCCCCTGTTGCCCTGATTGTGTCGCGACGTCTGACGGACTCGCTCCAGCGCGTAGCACTGGCCTATGGGCCGACACCGCTGGAGTACAAGGCCAGGCTGAGCCAGGCAGCAGGCTCGTCTGCGATCTGGGTCAAGAGAGAGGATCTTAGTGGTCTCGCACTCGGTGGCAATAAACCAAGGCAGCTCGAGTTTTTGCTCGGCGATGCGCTGGCGCGCGGAGCGCAGGCCATCGTGACCACGGCGGCGGCTCAATCTAATTTTTGTCGGGCTTGCGCGGCAGCTTGTGCTCAATTAGGCATCCGTTTGGGCTTGCTGCTTCGTGGCCAGGCAGATGAACCACTCCAAGGCAACTACCTCTTGGACGCTTTGTTCGGGGCCGACATTCGCTTTATTGACACCAAAGACCCTTATGACGCCAGGATTCCTGGCTGGCTTCAAGCTTTTCACCAAGACTTTGAATCTCAGGGGCTGAGGACAGAGACCCTGCACATGCCGGGCAAAACCGGCGCTTTGGGCGCGGCAGCCATGGTGGACCTGGGTGAAGAGATGGCCGGGCAGTTCAAGGAGCAAGGCCTTGAGCCACGGGCTGTTTACACCGCGGCCGGCTCAGGACTGACCGTCGCTGGCCTGGCATTGGCATTCAAGACCTTGGGCCTCGCAACTCGCGTAGTCGGCATATCGGTCCAACAAGATAGCGAAAAGATGGTCCCGCTGATTGTGGAGCGCGCTTGCCAGGCCGCCGAGATGCTGGGCTTGCAGACCACAGTGGGGCCAGATGATTTTGATTTCATCGATGATTTCAGAGGTCCGGAGTATGGCGTGCCATCGCAAGCGGGCGTACAGGCCATGCAAGTGGCGGGGCGCACCGAAGGCTTGCTGCTTGACCCGGTGTACTCAGGCAAGGCTTTAGCGGGTCTGCTCCACCATGAGCGCCACCATGGCGATCCATCGGACAAGCCGATCGTCTTTGTGCACACAGGTGGCACGCCCGGGATATTTGCCAATGCTGCGCTCATTGCACCTTGGTTGAAGACATGACAGATTTAATCATTCAACGGGTCAAGGCCATCCCCCTGACCGCTCGCATGCCAGACGGCACGCGTACATCGCAAGGCGATTTTGGCGCTGTATCCATGGTATTGGTCCAAGTCGAAACCGCCGACGGCGTTGTCGGCTATGGGGAATGCCTGGGGCGCTTTGGCCCCCTGGCTTACGCCCAATTCATTCAGGACGTGCTGGCGCCCAAGCTCATCGGACAGTCGGCATTTGATATTCGCCGACTCTGGAAACTGATGCGTGCCTCGTTGTCAGGGCGGGCAGGCGGCATGATGCTCGAATGCATGGCGGGCATCGACATAGCTTTGTGGGACGTCGTAGGCAAAGGCACCGGCCAGCCGGTTCACCGCTTGCTCGGCGGCATGGGTCGTGATCTGGTGGACTGCTATGCATCGTCAATCAATTGGGCTCCCATTGACGTCATGATTCAACAGGCCCATACCGTCACCGCCATGGGCTTCAAGACCATCAAAGTCAAGCTGGGCCAACCGGTCGGGCGCGCCATAGAAGCAGCAGAAGCGGTTCGTCAAGCCGTGGGCCCGCACATGGTGCTGGGCGTGGACGCGAATTGGGCCTACAGCCTGGACGACGCGGTGAAAGTGGGGGCGGCACTAGATCGGCTCAATTACTGGTTCTTCGAGGAACCCATCGTCCCCGAAGATGTGGCCGGTTATGGCCTGTTACGTCAAAAACTTCCCATCATGCTGGCCGGTGGTGAAAGTGATTTCACAGTCGCGCATGCGCGCGAACTGATCGAGCAGCGTGCCGTCGGCTTGATCCAGCCTGATGTCGCTCGATCAGGCGGCATCAGTGAGACACGCGACATTGCCACGTTGGCGCATGCTTTTCATGTGGGCTACGCCCCGCATGTCGGTTGGTCGGGTGCAATATGTGTCGCGGCCAGTCTGCAATTGGCGGCCGCCATGCCGGCATTTGTCACCTTTGAATGCATGTGCATTGACAACCCGTTGCGGGATGAATTGACGCTGACACCGATCGGGTCGCCGTCACAGTTGGTGAACGGTCAAATGCCCGTGCCCAAGTTGCCGGGCTTGGGGGTAGAGATCAATTGGGATGCGGTTGAACGTTACCGCGTAGATCGATGAAGCCGGACCGTCGACATTGGCTCATGGTCAGCCCGGCCCAGGCACTGCTGGTGCTGGTTTTGTTTGTGCCGGCGCTCTATGTTTTCTGGTTAAGCCTCACACGATCAACCTATGGCAAGTCACCAGAGTGGGTGGGACTTGCCAACTACGCCACCGTGCTGGGCGACCCCTATTTCTGGCGAGCTTTGTGGAACACCGCCATCGTGGTGAACACCATTGTGTTCGTGGAGTTTGCTCTGGCCCTTGGCGTGGCGGTGTTATTCGCTGGTTGGATTCCGTGGCGAAAATGGATGATCGCCATGGTACTTGCACCGTATGCGATCACTGAGGTGGTGTCCGTTGTGATTTGGAAGTTCATGATGGATCCCTATGGCGGCCCCATCACCAATGCATTGGCTAGCCTGGGCTTACCACCGCTGGATTGGTCAGTAGAACCCAGCCATGGTCTGGCCCTGGTGATCGTGCTGTCGGTTTGGCATCACCTGCCCTTCACGTTCATCCTGCTGTACACCGCTCTGTTGGGTATTCCGCGTGATCTGTATGAAGCGGCCCAAGTTGACGGCGCCAGTGCCTGGAAGCAATTCGTCCGGATCACGATCCCCTTGCTGGTACCGGCGATGCTGGTGGCCCTGGTTTTTAGGTACATTTTTGCTTTCCGAATCTTTTCCGAGGTGTGGCTGTTGACGGGTGGTGGCCCAGCACGAACCACCGAGGTCCTGGCGGTTTATTTGTACCGCCAAGCGTTTCGTTATGCCGACTTTGGCGCAGCCGCCGCCACAGGCTGGCTGATGTTGCTGGCCTCATTGCTGATGGGCGCCTGGTACATCCACCTCATGTACAAGAAGATGTTTCGACATGACGCCACCTAAACCCTTGCTGAACCCGCGCCTGCTCAAGAAGTGGGGGATCGGCATGCTTCGTATGCTGGCATTGGCTGCGGTATTGCTGTGGTCTATCTATCCGATCGCGCTGATTGTTTCAATGTCCTTGCGCGCACCGCGCGACATCCTCTCACACGGTTCTTTGTGGGGCGCCTCGTTCACTTTCCAGAACTACCAGAATCTGTGGAAGCGATGGCCCGATTTCTTCACCAACCTCACTAACAGTCTGTGGGTTGCCTTGTTGGCGACCGCGTTAACTCTGGTGGTTTCGTTCCTGGCGGGCTACGCCTACTCGCGTCGCTCCAGCAAAGCCTTAACGGCAAGCGCGTTCTTCATGATCATGGTGCGCCTGCTGCCGCCCATTGTGCTGACTTTGCCCTTGTTCCCCGCTGTTAACTGGCTACACCTGAACGACACCAAGTTTCTGCTGGTCGTCTTGTACTGCTCATTTTTTGTTAGCCTGGGCGTCTGGATCATGAAGGCATTTATTGATCAGTTGCCACGGGAGTTGGAGGAATCCGCCTCCATGGACGGCGCCGGTCTCTGGCAAACCCTCAGGCGAATCATCTTGCCACTGTCGTATGCAGGTTTGATCTCCACCGCCGTGTTCGTCATGGTCTTCGCTTGGAATGACTTCCTGTTCGCCTTTATCTTCACCACGGTGGATGCCAAGACAGCACCGCTGGTGATTTCCGAAATGGTGGGTGCCATTGACGGGGTGGACTGGGGCATCCTGTTTGCTGCCGCTACCCTGCAATTGCTGCCCATATTGGCCTTTGTTTGGATGGTGCAGAAGTACTTAATTGCTGGCCTGACCGCTGGCTCAGTGAAAGGATAATCTCATGCGTTCTGATAGTCACCCTGTTCATGGCGATCCGCGTCTGTCGCGCTTTGATCCAATGGAGCGTGTCATCTACTTCGACGACTTCGATCAGGGCATGAATGGCTGGACTTGCCTTGTCGGCAACTACCAGGACTCCCTCGACACCATGACGACGTCCTATGCCCGTCACACCCAGCCGATGCTGAGTCAGATCACCCACTGGGACAGTGGGACCCACGGCTCGTTCGATGGCACCTACGCCTTGAAGGTGGCGACTCGACCCGTTGCTGGCGAGCGGAACACGGCCATCAAACGCGTGACGTTTAGAAAGGCCTCGCGCATTCGGGTGGAGACATATTTCGCTTGCAAGCCAGAAGCCAACGAGTTGAAGTTGTCAGACAAAGACGTGCGCACGTTTGGCGTCTTGTTTGACTTGCAGGATCGACAGCAGCGCGTGATGCCCCATCTGCGCTACCTCAACACCCTGAACGGTGAGCGTCGACACCAATGGCAGTTCAAGCAACGCACCACACCATTTAGAGCGATTGGTGGCAGCGATATCGTCACCCACGATCACCTGAGTCCCGAAGACTGGGAGGACGTTCCCGGGGGACACCAAAACCTTTGCTACAACGAGATCCCCACCAAGATCAACTGGCACTACCTGCGCTTTGATTTCGACTTGGTGAACATGTGCTGGCTTGGTTTCCAATGCAATGACCTTGTGGTGGACCCATCAGGTTTGGAGTCGATCAAGATGCCCGCTATGGCCAATCTGGATTGCATGCTGAACTTGGCCTTTTTTTGCGAAAGCGACACCGCCAAGCGAACTTTCTTTTATCTGGACAGCGTGCTTTTGTCGGGAGATTTTTAACGTGGCCACTTTACGCAACACCTATACCGCGGTCATTGCCAGAGGCGAACGCTGGACCGGTCAGGTCTACACAGAGCCCTATGAGGCGGCTTGGGCCAGCGAAGCCGTTTTTTTCATTCATCTCATGCCTGATTCGACGCCGCCATCAGGAACAGCTGTCGCGCGCGTTCAGATCTCGCCGGATGGCCTCCATTGGGTGAACGAAGGTACAGAGTTTGAGCTGCCGACGGTGCCAGATGCGGTCAGCTTCGGACGGGTCTTGAACTTTGGTGGTTGGCTTAGATTGGCTGTCGCCGTGCCCAATGCCTGTGTGTTCAAAGTGGTCGCCACTTTGTCTCTGAAGGCCTAAGTCACCCTGATGAGTCAGGCCCCTGACTATCCCTTAGAGCTACGGCCAGAAGACCTGTCGCCGTACCGCCAGGGCACGTCGGGTGTGGACTACGTCCACTCGTTTCGTGGCCCACGTGCTGGTCCACATGTCATGATCAATGCGCTGACGCACGGTAATGAGCTGTGTGGCATGCATGTCGTCAAACGCCTGCTGGACCTTAGTATTCGCCCGATTTGCGGCGAGTTGACCCTGTCTTTTGCCAATGTGGCTGCCTACCAGTGCTTCAGCCCACAGCGGCTGGACGCAAGGTTTTTAGACAGGGACTTTAATCGGCTGTGGCACGACGAGCTGCTGCAAGAAGATTCCCACAGCATTGAGGCACGCCGCGCCCATGAGCTGCTTCCCGTTGTTCGTACGGTGGACCGGCTGCTGGACCTGCACTCCACCTGGCACGCTCTCAAGCCCTTCTTTGTTTTGCCCAAACTTGCCAAGACGCGGGCCCTCGCCGACGCACTGGGCTATCCAGGACGCCAGCTTTTTTTGCCGGAGATCCGGCACGAGGGATATCACCTTATTGATTACAACGCTTTTCGCCAGGACAACAACAGCGCGGTGGCGCTGATTGTCGAGTGCGGACAACACTTCGCCCGGTCTAGCGTAGACAACGCCTGGCTGACAGCGGTTCGCATGTTGCAGGTTTGCGGCGTTGTAGACCCTGCCGTTGCGGCAGAATTGCTTGCAACTGCAATAACACCTGCCAGCGCGCCAATCGAACGTTTTGAGATTGTGCAACCAGTCATCGCTGAAAGCGATCACTTGGAAATGCTGGGAAACTATGCCGGCTTTGACGCATACCCATTGGGATCATGCGCTGCCATGGATGGCCACCAGCCGATACTGGCGCCCTTTGATGATGCGATTGTCATCGCGCCCCGCCCCTCACCCGCCAAAGGCCAGCAAGCGTTCGCTTGGGGGCGCAGGGTTGTCTGAGGAAAGGAACGGCTTATGCCTTTTTCTAATGTTCCGCACGAAGTCCTGTTGCGCCAGGGCCGTGTGATCGATCCCTCTCAGGGGCTTGATCAGGTTCGAGATGTTCGGTTTTTGAATGGTGTCGTTGCCGAAATCGGTCTGAATTTGACAGCTGGGGTTGATGCCGATGTGCGCAATGTGGCGGGGATGATCGTCACGCCGGGGCTTATCGACTTGCACACGCATGTGTACTGGGGCGGTACCTCTATCGGTGTTGATCCGATTGCATTGGCCCGGCAAAGCTCGACGGCCACCCTGGTCGATGCAGGCACCTCTGGCGCTGGAAATTTACTGGGGTTTCGCAAGCACGTGATCGAGCCCTCTGCCCCCTTGCGCATCTTGCCTTTGCTGAATATTTCATTCCCTGGCATCTTCGCCTTCTCACGCACCGTGCGCATGGGCGAGTGCGAGGATCTGCGCCTGCTCGACATGAGCTCATGCATCAGCGTTGCCCGCGAACATGCCGACTTGGTGGTTGGCATCAAGGTTAGAGTGGGCCGCGGCTCCAGCGGTACGCGCGGTGTAGCGCCGCTGGATATGGCTATTGAGGTCGCTGAAGTCTTGGGCTTGCCCGTGATGGCGCACATTGACTACATACCGCCCACCCGTACCGAAGTACTGTCACGCCTGCGCAAAGGTGACATCCTCACGCACTGCTTCAAACCACCACCCAATGCACCGACAACGCCCGCTGGTGCTGTGCGAGGAGAGGTTCAAGATGCCTTGGACCGAGGTGTTATTTTCGACATCGGTCACGGTGGCGGTTCATGCAGTTTTGCAACCTCTCGTGCCATGCTCAAGGCGGGCATTCAACCAGATGTCATTTCTTCGGATGTGCATCTGTTGTCTGCCAATGGCCCCGCCATTGATCTGCTTCATACCTTGGCAAAATTCCATGTGTTGGGCATGTCGCTCTACGACGTGATCGCCTGCGCCACGCTGAATGCAGCGCGGGCGATCCGCCGCCCCGCCCTGGGCACCCTCAAGCCCGGCGTCGGTGCAGACGCCAGCATTTTCAAGGTGCTTGATCAGCCCACCCTCTACAAAGATGCCGCCGGGGAATCGCTGCTCGGCAACATACGCTTTGAGGCCCACGGTCTGGTTTTGGCAGGGCGGTGGTGGTGAGTGATCTGCTGCAACAGCATGGCGTTGCTGCGCCGGGATTTGCATCGCAAGGCCTATTCTTGTCACAGATTTGACGCGCTAACGTCATAGCCCGGTCACGTCGGTTCGCGACGATCTTGCTCCAGATCAACCCTCTGGAGAAGTGCATGAAAGTCAGTGTCTTTGGCGCCGGTTATGTCGGCCTGGTGACGGCGGCCTGCCTGGCAGAAATGGGCAACAGCGTGGTTTGTGTGGATGTCGATGCAAAGCGGGTGACCGATTTGCAGCGCGGTATCTCCCCCATCCATGAACAAGGCCTTGAGCCACTGTTGCAACGCAACGCGGCAGCCGGCCGACTTGCATTCACCAACGATGTTGCTGCGGCTGTGAGTCATGGCACCATTGTCTTCATTGCCGTGGGCACACCGGCTGCTGAAGATGGCTCTGCCGATTTGCAACATGTCTTGGCCGTGGCCCAGTCGATCGGTGAGCACATGAGCGACTACAAGCTGGTCGTCAACAAGAGCACCGTGCCGGTGGGCACGGCAGACCTGGTGCGTAGCACCATAGCCGCTGCCCTGCGCCAACGCGCTGCCGTGCTGCCCTATGCCGTGGTGTCCAACCCGGAGTTCCTCAAGGAGGGTGTGGCCATTGACGACTTCATGCGGCCGGACCGTGTGATCGTAGGTTGCGACAACGACCAGGCGGCTTTGTTGATGCGGGCCCTGTATGCGCCGTTTCTGCGCAACCGCGACCGGCTGATGATGATGGATGTGCGCAGCGCCGAACTCACCAAGTATGTGGCCAATGCCATGCTGGCCACGCGCATCAGCTTTATGAACGAGATGGCACTGCTGTCGGAGAAGGTGGGCGCTGATATCGAGCAAGTGCGGCTTGGCATTGGTAGTGACTCCCGCATCGGCAGCCATTTTCTGTATGCCGGCTGTGGTTGGGGCGGGTCGTGCTTTCCCAAGGACGTGCGCGCCCTGGCCCACATGGCCACCGAAGCCGGCACCGAGCTGAGCATGCTGCAAGCCACCCAGGCCATCAACGACCGCCAGCGCGGCCTGCTGGGGCGGCGCGTGGTGGCCCGCTTTGGCCCCAACCTGAGTGGCCTGCAGTTTGCGGTGTGGGGACTGTCCTTCAAGCCGGGCACCGACGACATGCGCGAAGCGCCGAGCGTGAACCTGATTGACGAGCTACTTCAGCGCGGCGCCCGCGTTCAAGCCTTTGACCCAGCGGCCATGGCGGGGGCCAGCGCACGTTGGCAGGCGCAGCCTGGCTTTGTGGTCTGCAAAGACCCGATCGCGGCAACTGACGGCTCAGACGCCCTGATTGTGGTTACCGAGTGGCGCGAGTTCCGCAGCCCCGACTTTGCCGAACTGCGCAGCCGCCTGCGCCGGCCGGTCATCATCGACGGGCGCAACCTCTACGACCCCGAGCTGATGGCTGAACTGGGCTTTGATTACACCGGGATTGGACGGGCACAGCCCAAACGCGTCGAAGCGGCGGATTCAGCCGGCGAGCCACCCTTCCGGGCGCTCGCTGCTTGAAACGATCCGTGCGTCGGCCGTAGCTTGCTCCAGCGCCGCGCTGGCAAGGCCCGTCAGCGGCCTTGTCAGTGCGATCGCGGGTACCGGCACCTGAGACGGCGATTGCACTGGCGCGGCCTGAGTCCCAAAGTCCAGGATTTCCAGCCGGCCGTCATGGTGCTCCACCAGGGCGGTCAGGCTTTCGACCCAGTCGCCGTCGTTGCAGTAGAGCACGCCCTCGATCTGACGCATCTCAGCGTGGTGAATGTGGCCGCAGACCACACCGTCCAGGCCACGCCGCCGGGCCTCGTGGGCCACGGCAGTTTCAAAGTCGCTCACATAACTGACCGCCCGCTTGACCTTGAGCTTGAGGTATTTGGACAGGCTCCAGTAGGGCAGCCCCAGGTGCGCGCGCAGCACGTTGAAGCGGCGGTTCACCTTGAGGATGACCTCATAGGCCATATCGCCGGCATAGGCCAGCCATTTGGCGCACTGGATAACGCCGTCAAACAGATCGCCATGAGTAACCCACAGGCGCCGGCCGTCGGCCAGGGTGTGGACGCAGTCCTCCACCACATCAACGCCGCCGAAATTGTGTTGCAGGTATTTGCGGGCGAACTCGTCGTGGTTGCCCGGCACAAACACCACACGAGTCCCCTTGCGCGCCTTGCGCAGGATTTTCTGCACCACGTCGTTGTGCGTCTGAGGCCAGTACCAGCTGCGCCGCAACTGCCAACCATCGATGATGTCTCCCACCAGGTAAAGGGTTTCACAGTCGGTGGTTTTCAGAAAAGCCAGCAGCGCTTCGGCTTGGCAACCCGGTGTACCGAGGTGGATGTCAGAGATCCAGACGGTGCGCAGGCATCGGTCGTTGGTCAGGTTGTCATCGGTCACGCTCAGCCTCTCCGTGGGTTTGCAGAGATGCTAGAGACCCTACGTGACGAAGATATGAAAACCCGGTGAAGCTTGCGTGTCAGATCAGCCCGCTGCCACGCGCTAGGCAGGCGTTTATCTTCATGAAAGCGTTCCTAGGTTTTTCATGAAGAGCATTCCCCAAGTTCACCGTTAGCTTGGCGGAGTTTCATCAGTCACAGGCTTTCGACGGCAAAGTGACGCTGTCGTTTGAAGACTCGCAATGAATGCTGGAGAAATTTGGGCTGATCGTCTCAAGTCGGCCAACCAATACGACCCGAGAAGCCCTGTCTTACGAAGAGCAACTGCAGTGCGAGGTACCGCCTAAGTCAAAGTACTCATCCCGCTTCTTGGTGTAGTACAGCGCGGCGAGTTCTGGCGACTGTTCACTGTAGGGGTCTGCCAGTAAGGCGTGCAGGCGCCGCACCAGCGTGAAGTCCCCAGCGTCCGTGGCGCTGCGGTAGGCCTCTACCAGCATCCACTCCCTTGGGATGTACTTGGGGTTGACCTGCTTCATGGCCACCGACACCTCCAAGGGATCACGTCCTTCTTGCACTAATGCCGTGTGCCACTTATGCAGCCACGCGCCCCAGCGGGCCTCCATCACCGCCGGGTCTTGGCCATAAGCCCCACGGCTTGCGTAGAAGCTGGGATGCAAGTCCGCCGCCTGCTTGGGCAGGCTGGAAAGCTCTCGCCAGAAGATCGTGTAGTCCACCGGGGTTTGTGCCATGAGGGTGTGCAACTCGGCAAATAATTCCGCACGAAATTCGATCAAGCCCATTTTTTGGGCCCACATGGCATGCAAAGTGTCCGCCATGCTGTCCGGCAGCGCCTGCATCACCGCGTCCAGTGCCTCAATGGCGCGGGTGTCCTGTCCCAGTAAGGGGGCCATGGCGCTGCAGAACATCTTGAAATTGATCACTGCAGCTCTGGGCTGGTTCATAAACGCGAAATGTTCCCCGCCACCAATCCACATTTGAAACGCGGGGTCATAGGCTTCCATGAAACCAAAGGGCCCGTAGTCCAGCGTGCGCCCCCCCAGTGCACAGTTATCGCTGTTGAAGTTACCTTGGCAATACCCCACTCGAACCCAGTGGGCCACCAAATGCGACAAACGCACACCAAACTCACGTGCCATGGCGACGACCTTATCCGCCAGCGTCACCTCAGGGGCGCGCAGGGCGGCGGCCAAGTCTGGATACTCGCGGTCGAGTGCATGCAGAAAAATCGCCTCCAGCTCGGCCAGCGCACGCGGGTGCGCGTTGTGCCTAGCCCGTCGACCAAACAATTCGACTTGACCGATCCGTAAGAAGGAGGGGGCTACACGGGTAGTGATAGCCGCGGGCTCGTCCACCATGCGGTCGGGCTCCTCGGTTTTGGCACCAGGTGAATACCAAGGACGAGTGACCGTTTCACTGCCCGAGACAAAGAGGCACAGGGCCCGCGCGCTTGGCACTCCCATGGCCGCCATGGCTTCCGAGGCCAAAAATTCACGGATGCTCGAGCGCAGCACAGCACGGCCGTCGCCACCACGGCAATATGGGGTGGTGCCGCCGCCCTTGAGCTGGAACTCCCAATGCTGCCCATCGGCGAGCAGCACCTCCAACACCGAAATGGCGCGTCCGTCGCCGTAACCATTGCCGGTTCTGAAAGGGCAGTTGTTCACCATTTCCTGCCCGTAAATACTGAGTGCGTAGCCGGTCGCCCAGCCTTTGGGGCGCAAGGTCGAAGACAAGCTGTCGGCGTTGGCTGCCTGCACGCCTGAGTCCATATCACCCGTGAAGAACTGCATAAATGCCGGGTCACTGGCGACCTCGTCTGCCAACCCCAATGCCTGAAAGAAGGCTTGGCTGTGAATGACGTACCGTGGCGCTGGCAGTGAGGTAGGGCGTACCTCAACGTAATGACCGGACCTTACCTGGCGTGCGGTCTTATTGGGCGCATGGCGGGCCTGCTCCGGGTCCGGGGTGAGATTGCGCAGCACGGCGGGGTGCGCCTGTTGCATTAAGGCAGTGAAGGAGAGCGCAGGGGTGCTATTCATACAACTGGTTGCGGGTTTTTCTAAAGTTGGAATTGTCTGCCTTTAAGAACAATAAACCTGCCGCTGCAGCAAAGGCCGATATTTGGCGGTACTGTGTCAGCCAAAGAAGGTATGTGGGATGGCCGTGCGTTGTGCTCGCCATCCAGACACCAAGCCAGCGCGGCCGGATAGGCACTTCACGTCTTGGCGCCCAAGTGGCCTTGGACTGCCGAATCAGGTGGAACCTGGCATCCCGAGCATCCGCGCCGCTTTGCCCAAGCGGGAGTCGAAGCAAGCAAATTGAATTTCCTCCCCCGCCATGTCCTGCAAAGTCCGCGCGGCCGCGAGTTGCACACTGTCGTAACCGCGCAGGGCAAAAGTGTCGGCATACTCTCCGGCCAGTTCAACAAGCGCTTGAGTTACCTCAACGACGACATACCTCGGCCAGTCAGTTCGCAGGCGCTTTCGGACCACTTCGATCGCATCGGCGTCGTTCGGGAATTCGCGGGCGCGACGCGACAGGGCGGCCATCATCTCTGCCCATGCAATCCGGCAGACAGCAATAGCGCTGGCCGCGCCAGCCAGAGCCTGCATGTCGCGGCTGGAATCCTCGAGGATGTAGAGCTTTACCAACGCAGAGGTGTCGCAGAACAGGATCAACGACGGTCCTCCAGCACCATTTGACTGACGGATGCTCCGCGTGATGTCACCTGCACCGGCAACTCGTGCTGAGGCTTGCCACCACTCCAGGACACGGCGCCGCTGGCGATAAGCCTGCGCAGTCCGGCCTCGGCTTGCTCAGGAATACCGATGATGCGGGCGATGGGCTTGTTGTGCGAGGTCACCTCGATGATCTCGCCATGCTGGGCGCGCGAAAGCACCCGTGAGAGGCTGGCCTTGAGTTCGCGAACAGCAACAGACATGTTTGGCCTCCAGAAAATGTGACCACATTGTATCTGTCATCAGCTTAATTATGTCCTTTTTGCATCTGCATTGTGTCGGCAGTGACGGCCATAAAGCGTCGACAGCCCTGCTGTCCCGAGGCATGCACCAGCTATCGGAAAGTCGGCCTCATGCAAATCAACACCACTGCCAAGACTCTGGCGCACAACGATGGCGTAGATCAACGGGCGGCAGCCTCGTTTGACGCGATAGACAGCTCCTTGCCCAGGTCGGCTATTCCAGGCAGTTGCGCATCAATCATGGTCACATTGGTGCCGTCGGCAACGGAAGGGGGCTGGGTCCGGCCAGGACGCTGCGCTACAACAAAAGGAGCTAGAACCCCAATAAGGACGTGGCCTGGAGGGTGATTGTTGTCACACCCGCTCAATGATCAGCGCAATACCCTGGCCGACGCCAATGCACATGGTGCACAGCGCGTAGCGCCCGCCGCTGCGTTGCAGCTGGTTCACTGCCGTCGTCACCAAACGTGCGCCGCTGGCGCCCAACGGGTGGCCCAGCGCAATGGCGCCGCCCCAGGGGTTGACGCGCGGGTCGTCGTCCTGCAGGCCAAGCTGGCGCAGCACGGCCAAGCCTTGCGCGGCAAAGGCTTCGTTGAGCTCAATCACATCCAGCTGGGCCAGGCTCAGGCCGGTCAGGGCCAGCACCTTTTGGGTGGCTGGCGCAGGGCCGATGCCCATGATGCGGGGCGGCACACCGGCGGTCGCCATGCCGACCACGCGCGCCCGGGGGGTGAGGCCATGCAGGGCAGCGCTGGCCTCGTCGGCCAGCAGCAGCGCGCAGGCGCCGTCATTCACGCCGCTGGCGTTGCCGGCCGTCACCGTGCCGTCGGGCCGCACGATGCCCTTGAGCCGGGCCAGCGCCTCCAGGCTGGTCTCGCGCGGGTGCTCGTCACGGCTGACCAAGATGGCATCGCCCTTTTTCTGGGCAATGCTGACAGGCGTGATCTCGGTCTCAAAACAGCCGTTTTGCTGGGCCTTGATGGCGTTGAGCTGCGAGCGCAGCGCCATGAGGTCTTGTGCCTCACGCCCGATCTTGAAATCGGCGGCGACGTTCTCGGCCGTCTCAGGCATGGCGTCCACGCCGTACATGTCTTTCATCAGTTTGTTGATAAAGCGCCAACCAATGGTGGTGTCGTAGACGGCGTTGGTGCGGCCAAAGGCGCTGTCCATCTTGGGCATGACAAAGGGGGCGCGGCTCATGCTCTCCACGCCACCGGCGATCATCAGGCTGGCCTCGCCCGAGCGGATGGCGCGCGCTGCCGTGCCCACGGCGTCCAAACCAGAACCGCAAAGGCGGTTGATGGTGGCACCTGGCACACCCACCGGCAGGCCAGCGAGCAGGCTGCTCATGTGGGCCACGTTGCGGTTGTCTTCGCCCGCTTGGTTGGCGCAGCCGAACAGCACGTCGCTGACCGCGCCCCAATCCACCTTCGGGTTGCGCGCCATCAAGGCCTTGATGGGGATGGCGCCCAGGTCGTCGGTGCGCACGCTGCTCAGAGCCCCCCCATAGCGGCCGATGGGGGTGCGAATCGCGTCGCAGATGTAGGCGTGATTCATGGTGAAGTGCTTGCGTAGTTGGGGTGGGGGCCGGGCCGAGTCAGTAGGTTTCCAGGTGCAGGCGCCCTTCGGTTCGCAGGGCGTTTGACAGTGCGTCCCAGTTTAGCCCAGCCTGCTGCGCCACATCGCGCAGCGCCAGAACCACGCCTTCTTCCATGCTTTTGAGGCCGCAGACATAAAAATAGCTGTTGTCGTCCGCCAACAGGGCGGCCAGGTCAGCAGCGCGCTCACGCATCACGTCTTGTACATAGCGTTTGGGGGCGCCTGGCGTTCGCGAAAAAGCCAGGTTGATGTCGATGAAGTCCTTGGGGAGGTTCTGCAAAGGGCCAAAGTAGGGCAGCTCCTGTTGGGTGCGAGCGCCAAAGAAAAGCATCAGTTTGCCGCCCTCAAACTTACCCGAGGCACGCAGGCGCCGGCGCCACTC
>CALPLW020000056.1 GCA_943324505.2 Comamonas sp. lk | reverse complement strand
CGGCTTGCCTTCGGTGACGAAACACTGATCCTCTCAAACCGCAGCACCGCCTCAGGTGTCGAGGTGCTGGCCACCGCAGAAAACACGCTTGCGCCGTCAGATCGGTCCGAGTCGTTTGCCATCAGAGTGCGCGACCAGGCGCCGGCCCTTGCCAAGGACGCTGAACTTCCGACCTTGGACCTTCGGGCACAGGTGGAGGACGATGCCGCCCAACTGGCGATGAGCACACTGTCTTTCCAGGACTATGTGCGCGAACGCATGTTGCGCCGCCGGGCCGAGGCCCTGGCCGCCGAAAAGAACGGCAACAGCTCTGGCAGCGGCAACGCCAAACCCAGCACCGAACCCCGCACACCGGCGCCGGCGGCGCGAACCGCCGCAGCGCCAGCCAAAACTGGCCGCGCGGAGGTGCCAGCGGCGATCAAGACCGCCCCAGCGCGTAAGCCTGAAGCACCAGCACCCATCGTCGTCATACCCGCGGCCAAGCTGTCGGATAGCCTGGTGGACGAGTTGCACGCCATGAAAACACTGATTGAAGACCGCTTCAACACCTTGACCTGGCTGGGCCAAGCACGCCAGCACCCGATCCAGTCCAACCTGATGCTCAAGCTGATCCGGGCCGGCTATTCGCCGACGCTGGCGCGAACCATTCTGGAGCGCATGCCGGAAGACGTGAGCGCCGCCGAGTCTCTGCGCTGGGTCATGGCGGTGCTAGAGCGCAACCTCAAGACTGACGCCCGTTCCCGCCCGCTGATTGAAGAGGGTGGCGTCTATGCGCTGGTTGGCGCGACCGGGGTCGGCAAGACCACGACGGCTGCCAAACTCGCTGGCCTGTGCGCCCGTGAACATGGCCCGGCCAGCGTCGGCCTGATCACACTCGACACCTACCGCGTGGGCGCCCATGACCAGTTGCGCTCCTTTGGCCGCATGCTAGGCGTGGTCGCGCACCTTGCACATGACCGCGCAGCACTGCAAGACCTGTTGAACCTACTTGCCAACAAAAAAATGGTGCTGATCGACACCACTGGTCTGGCGCCAAGCGACCCACGCAAGCGTGACATGCTCAGCGTGCTGGATTTGCCTCGGGTGAACAGGCTGCTGGTGCTCAACGCGGGCGGTCACGGTGACACCCTGGACAGCGTGGTGGCCTCCTTCAAATCCAGCGGGGTCCAACAGGCCGTTCTGTCCAAGATTGACGAAGCGGCCAAGCTAGGCCCGGCGCTGGACGCGTCCATTCGCCACCAGTTGCTGCTGCGCGGCGTCACCATGGGCCAGAAGGTGCCAGAGGACTGGGACTCAGCCGATGCCGCCAATCTGGTGCGCCTGTCGATGCGCTCTCCCGCCAAGTCGGCGTTTGACCCCAAGGCGGCCGACCTGGGCTTTTTCTATTCGCAACCTTTGCCTGCACATCCGGGGCAAGTCAATGCTTGATCACCTCTCCAACCAGGGCGCTGGCCTTCAGGGTTTTGCCCTGCAGACCGCCCCACGAGTGATAGCACTGGCCAGCCACGGCAGCCAGCAGGACGAACTGCCACTGCTGTGGGATCTGTGCTCGACCCTGGTTGGGCTCGGCTATTCTGTGGCGGTGCTGGACGGCACGACTGCAGAGAGCGAGCAAAACCACGGGCTGGACCACCTTCTTGAAGATGCCTGCTGGCGCCCCGACGGCATTGAAGAAGCCAATTCCTGGGTGGTGCTGCCGGCCGGGCTCGGGCTGCAGCGGCTGTGCGACTCGGCTGGCAGCCGCACCAGTTCGCTCGAGCCGCTGAGTCAGCTCTTCCAGAACTACGGGGTGGTGGCGATTTACGCGCGGGTGGGCCTGATGGTGCCGCTGCTCGACGGCAGTGACATCGAGCCCCTGCTGGCAGTGTCGCCGCAAGCCATGTCGCCGGTAACCGCCTACCAGGCGCTCAAGGAAATGGTGCTGAAGGCTCGCCTCAAACCGACCATTGCCGCCATCGTGGATGGCGCCCCTGCTACGGGCACATCTGTAGCTGCCGGCTCGACCACCAAAAAATTGCAGGACTGCGCCATGACTTTCCTGGGCTACCAAGCGCACGCTCAAACAGTGGGCCGCCAAACGGCTTCAGGACCCGATGAAATGTTTCAATTGGCGCTGCGCCTGCTTGAGAACGCCGTGGCACTGCCGCGCAAGCACTGGGCAGGAGTGCACTGATGTACACCGCCAAGGGCCAACTTGACCGTAACGCCATGATCCGTCACTACCAGCCCCTGGTACGGCGGCTGGCGCACCACATGATGGCCAAGCTGCCGGCCAATGTGCAGGTGGATGACCTCATCCAGGTTGGTCTGATTGGCTTGTCAGACGCCTTGTCCCGCTATGAGGCCGGCCAGGGCGCACAGTTTGAAACCTTTGCCACTCAGCGCATTCGCGGCGCCATGCTGGACGAACTGCGGGAGAACGACTGGATGTCGCGCGGCTCGCGCAAAAGCCAGAAAGACATCGAGCAGGCCCTGCACCGGCTTGAACACCGCCTGGGTCGTACCCCGCTGGAGAGCGAAATTGCCACAGAAATGGGCATGAGCCTGAGCGACTACCAGTTGCTGCTGGGCAAAGTGCGCGGCACCCAGCTGGTTTACTTGGAGGATATGGGGCGCGGCCACGACGACGATGACAGCTTTCTCGACCGCCATATGGCCGACAGCGACGCCGATCCCTTGAACCTGTTGGGCGACCAGCGCCTGCGCGAGGCCCTGGTGGCGGCAATCAAGCTCCTGCCGGAGCGAGAGCAGCTCATCATGAGCATGTATTACGAGCAGGACATGAACCTGAAGGAAATCGCGCTGGTGATGAACGTCACCGAGTCGCGTGTCTGCCAGCTTCACAGCCAGTCCATTGCCCGCCTGCGTGCCAAAATGCGCGCCCACTGAGCGCCTTATTCCTTAAACAAAAAAGGGCTGCCAACGGCAGCCCAATCCCGGACACCCCAGGAAAAAAAGGCGCTCAGGCCGACAGCCTGCCAAACGCCCCGGTCGGACGACCCGCCCTGCCGTAGGCACCGGAACCCTGCGCATAAGCCGCGTCGCGGGTGGCAGGGACCAAGGTATTCAGAGCACGCTCCACCAACACCGTGCGACGGATCAAACTCTCTCGCTGCAAGGCCAGTGCGGAAGCCATTTTGCGGATCCGCGCACTGAATTTCGGGTCGCGCTGCTGGTCAGGGCTGAGCCGCTGCACTGCATCTGAGAGGGTCAGCGTGGCCTGGCGCAGGCTGGCAGAGGCAATACCCAAAGATTGCGGCTCGCCAGACACGATGGCTGCCGCCACCTCGGCCACATGGCGTTCAGTGTCGGCAAAAGATTTTTCGATCGGCGTGGACATGGTGATGGTTTAGCAGGCGGACGCGGCTCATACCCGGTTGCGCGTGAGCAATTCCTGGGCATTGGACAAGAGTTTTCCGGCAATGGCGTCGGCGTTGATCTTGTAAGTGCCCTGCTGGATCGCCGCTCGCACGGCGTTGACCTTGTCCATGTCGACATCCGCAGCATCGGTGCGGCCGGCAGCCGACAGGGAACGTGCCGCGGTAGACACGGTGATCGCCATACCGGCCGACAGGGTGCTTTTGGCCGAATTGGCGTTTGCGGCCGCGACTGCGCCGCGCTCCGGCTTGGCGGACGGCGTTTGAACCCCGGTATTAATCAGGATAGCGTTATCGAGCGGTTGGCCAATTTTCATCATGTTCCCCCGAAATCCCTTGAAAGTGGCTTCGTACAGTCTTTATCGACCGATTGAGTGCGGGCTTGAGTACTTTTTTGCATGTTTTTGACGATTACAGGTCCATGCTGACCGTACGGCGGTCGGTCACCAGGCCAGACATGATGCGCCCATTGTCGATACGGACTCGGGCTTGCTGGCCGATCACCCCCGCCGAAAGCGCCAGACCATCGGTCACGACCTGAAAACCCGGTCCCTGCGCGACGACGCGAATCTGGGCGCCAGCCAAAAACACCTGCGCTGGCCGGATCGATGCCTGGCGCAACACTTGGCCAGTGCTCAATGCACGTGCAGCCACCTGCCCGACCCATTGCTCCGGCGAAGCCACCACGGCGCTGGGCTCCAGCGCCCAGTCCACCTCGGCCTGCAAGGCGTCGCTCTCGGTCAGCACGGTGCCAGGGGCCAGGTCGCCCCTCACCACCCAGGCTGGCCCGAACGCCTTGACGGTCAGCGGCAGAAAAACGCTCCAGCGCGAGGGGCCATCAACACAGCGCACGCCGAGGCGGGTCTTGCCCCACAGCCGTGCGCCGGGCGGCAAGAAAGGCTCCACTTTGGCACAGGGGGCCAGTCGCAGCCGGCTGTCAAGCTCTCCCAACTCAATTTCAGCGCGTAGCGCGCTCGTGCCCGTTGGCAGCGCGGTGGCCACCGCCGCATCCAGCCAGCGCTGAGTGGGTGCTAACCAGTCAGGGCGCGAGGGGTTCAGCGTTTGCGCGCACAGGCTGGCCGCCGCCAAGCCGGCCAGGGCCAGCACCGCGAATGACTGGCGGTACGGATTGATCTGCATTGACGACATGGTGGTGAGCCCCGAACAGGATGTGGGCTTTGACTATAGAAGTTCCACGGATTCAACAAAGACAGGAGTTGAACGGACTTTCACCCTCTATTCGAAGCCTCTGAAATTCAAGTTTTCCCCACAATCGCTGCACGTCGTCAAACCGGGCCGTGGGCACCGGATTCCGATCCATCACTGCCCGGAGGCACCATGTTCGCAACTATGACCAATGGCCTGGACTTCCACTCGAAAGCCCTGATCGTGCGTGCCGAAAGGCAACGCGTCATCGCCAGCAACATTGCCAACGCCGACACGCCCGGCTACGTGGCCCGCGACCTTGATTTCCGCGACGCCATGGCTGCCGCGAGCGGCAGCAGCGCGCAGCTGGCCGGCCCGCGCATCCGAGCCACCGCGGCCCAACCCGGGCACATGGCGCTGGCGGGCAGCACCATTGGCAGCCTGGGCGGCACCGAGGGCCTGGCCTACACCGTACAAACCCAGCCCAGCATGGATGGCAACAGTGTTGACTTGGACCGGGAACGCGCCAACTTTGCCGACAACACGGTCCGTTATGAAGCCACCCTCAGGTTCATTAACGGCTCTTCCAAAACGATCTTGAGCGCGATCCAAGGCCAGTAAGCCGACACCACCCAAGGAGACCCGCCTTGTCCATGTTTTCCATCTTCAATGTGTCAGGCAGCGCCATCAGCGCTCAGTCGCAACGCCTTAACGTGGTGGCCAGCAACCTGGCCAACGCCGACGCCGTGGCCGGGCCCGATGGCCAGGGCTACAAAGGACGTCAGGTCGTCTTCGAAACCGTGTCCATGGGTTCGGACGCCTCGTCGGGTGTGCGGGTCAACGCTGTCAAGGAGAGCAACGAGCCCCTGCGAAAGGTGCACAACCCCAACCACCCGTCGGCCGACGCCGATGGCTACGTTACCCACTCCAACGTGAACCCGGTGGAGGAAATGGTGAACATGATCTCGGCATCACGCTCGTACCAGAACAATGTCGAGGTGATGAACACTGCCAAGACACTGCTGCTCAAAACCCTGCAAATGGGTCAATAAATTCAAGGAGTCCCGCCATGGCAATCTCATCCACCACCCCTATCAGCAGCCCGGTGCTGCAAAACCTTTCCGCCAGCGGTACGGCCGCAGAAAAAACGGACGCCGCATCCCAGCAGGACCGTTTCATGAAACTGCTGGTGGCGCAGTTGAACAACCAGGACCCCATGAACCCCATGGACAACGCGCAACTGACCAGCCAGACGGCGCAGATCAGCACGGTGTCTGGCATCGAGAAGCTCAACAGCAGCGTCCTTGAAATGGCAAAGCAGTTTTCTTCGATGCAAATGCTCCAAAGCGCATCCATCATCGGGCACGATGTCCTGACAGCGGGCAATGGTTTGGCCGTGACGAATGGTCAGGCCAATGGCGTCATGGACCTGGCCAGCCCAGCCGACAAGGTGAGTGTGCAGATTTTCTCGCCGGGCGGTCAACTGCTGGACACCCTGGAGCTGGGTAGCCTGAAAGCCGGTCGGCAACAGTTTTCCTGGGATGCCAGCAACTACACCGGCGGCGGTGCGCTGAGCTTCAAAGTGGCCGCCAGCAAAGCCGGCCAAGCCATTCCAGCCACCGCACTGTCCAGGGACACCATCACCTCTATCGGTAACGACGGCAGCGCCATGAGCATCGCGCTCAAGAGTGGCGCCACAGTGCGCTACGAACAGATCAAAGCGGTGCTGTGAAGCGCCCCATCAATTTCAATATTAGAGACTAACAGGAGCAAGCCATGGGCTTTCAAACTGGCCTCGCCGGCCTCAACGCAGCAACCAAGAATCTCGACATCATCGGCAACAACATTGCCAACGCCAATACCGTGGGCGCCAAAGCCTCCAGGGCTGAGTTTGCCGCGCTGGTGTCATCAGCCGGCTCGGGTGGCACCGACACAGGCCAAGGCATTGGCGTAGCCGTGGCTGCAGTGTCGCAACAGTTCACCCAGGGCAGCATCAACATCACCGGCAACAGCCTGGACGTGGCGATCAACGGTGGCGGCTTCTTCCAGATCACGACCTCAGAGGGCAAAGCCGCCTACACGCGCGACGGCCAGTTCAAGCTCGACCGCGAAGGCAACTTGGTGACCAACCAGCAATCCAATGTGATGGGCTACACACTGGACTCACTGGGCCAACCTACCAGCGTCACGCCCGGCAAGTTGGTGGTACCTACTGGTGCGCCCATTGCGGCCAGTGCCACAAAGTCCATTGCGGCCGAAGTGAATCTGGACGCCCGGGCGACGGTGGCGACAGATTCGGCAACGCCGACGCCGTTTACCAAATATGGCACCGCCGTGACGGCCTATGATTCGCAAGGGCTGGAAGTACCGCTGAACGTCTACTTTGTGAAAGTCGGGCCTGACCCGGCGGCCATCCCGGCAGTTGCCAAAGACGCTTGGGATGTGTTTGACGCGGCCAGTCAGACCGCCGGCCAAACAGCCTTGACGCAAAACGCCACCATCAAGGCCACCAACGCCACCAACAAGGCATTGGACATCAAGAACACGGCGCTCAATGCGGCCGTACCGCCGCCCACAACCCCCCTGCCAACCTACGCCAACGGTGGTATCCCGGCCAACCAGCCGCTCAAGGCCTCGGGATCCCTCTTTCGCATGGAATTCGGGGCAGACGGCACCTTGGTGCGAATGATCAAACCCGCCTTGGTGACTGGCACAGGTTTGGCTGCGGTCACCACACCCGAGGTGGTTTTGCCGTTGGATAAACAAGCCATCACCCTGACCTCGAAGAACTCGGCCATTGGCAGTTTTTCGGCCCTGTTGGACTTGACCAAGACCACCCAGTTTGGGTCGTCGTTCCAGGTGACCAAGCTGACTCAGGACGGCTATACCGCCGGTGAACTGACCGGCGTCTCAATCGACCAGACCGGCGTGCTCGAAACAAAATATTCCAACGGGCAGACCAAGCGCCTGGCACAACTGACGCTGGCCGACTTCCGTAACCCGCAGGGGTTGACCCCAATTTCCGGTGGTGCCTGGGTGGAGACCTTTGCCTCGGGGCAGCCGATCCAGGGGTTACCGACACAGGGCAAGTTTGGCGAGTTACGTGCTGGTGCGGTGGAAGACTCGAACGTTGACCTGACCGCCGAGCTGGTGGCGATGATGACCGCACAGCGCAGCTATCAAGCGAATGTGCAAACCATCAAGACCCAGGACCAGGCCGTGCAAGCCCTGGTGAACCTGCGCTGAGCCAGGGTAGCCCGCCATGGACCGCATGATCTACACCGCCATGACCGGCGCCAATGCCGCAGCTGCGCGGCAGGCGGTGCTGTCCAACAACCTGGCCAACGCCTCGACCAACGGGTTTCGGGCCGAGCTGTCGACCTTTCGCGCCGTGCCAGTGCGCGGCGACGGCGCCAGCACCCGGGTGATGGCCCTGGAGGCCACATCGGGGGAGCTCGACACCCCTGGCGCGGCTCAACGAACCGGCCGAAACCTGGACGCCATGACTGTCGGTAAAGCTTGGTTTGGTGTGCAAGCGCTGGACGGCACCGAGTCCTACACCCGCAGCGGCTCGTTTGATGTTTCCCCCGACGGCACCCTGCTGACCAGCACTGGCCTGACGGTGCTGTCCGACGGAGGAGCCCCCATCACCGCGCCAGCCAATGCCGAGGTGACCATTGGCTTTGATGGCACGCTAAGCGCCAAGGTGGGCAATCAGGCCCCCAGCGCCATTGGCCGCCTGAAGCTGGTGACCCCCACCGCTGAAGACCCGCTGCGGCGCGGCACGGATGGGCTGTTCCGCGCCGCCTCAGGCGATGCGCTGCCCAATGACCCCGACGCACGGGTGCAAAGTGGCGTTCTGGAAGGCTCTAACGTGAATCCGATTGAAACCATGGTGGGCATGATTCAAGCCGCCCGGCAGTTTGAGTCGCAAATGCGGCTGCTGCAAACCGCCGAATCCAACGACCGCTCCGCCGGCAAGCTGCTGGGCCAGCAGGGTTGAACACCCAAAAAATTTTGACGACAGAAGGACACCGACATGATCAACTCGCTCTGGATATCCAAGACCGGCATGGAGGCCCAGCAAATGCAGCTGGACGTCATCTCCAACAACCTGGCCAACGTCTCCACCAACGGCTTCAAGCGCGCCAGCGCCGTGTTCGAAGACTTGATGTACCAAAACCTGCGCCAGGTCGGCGCCAACAGCTCGGAACAGTCCCAGCTTCCCACCGGCCTGCAGCTTGGTTTGGGTGTGCGTACCGTGGCCACCAGCCGATCGTTTGCGCAGGGCAATCTGCAGCAATCGGGCAATAAGCTGGACGTCGCGATACAGGGCAACGGCTTTTTCCAGGTGACGATGCCAGACGGCACCACCAACTACACCCGTGACGGCGCTTTACAGGTGGATTCACAAGGTCGGCTGGTGACAGCCACTGGCCTGCCGCTGGCCAATGGCGTCACGGTTCCCGTCAACGCCACCAGCGTGGCCATTGCCGCCGACGGCACGGTCACGGTACAAATTCCGGGCACCACGGCACCGCAAACTGCGGGCACCATCGCATTGGCCAATTTTCTGAACCCGGCCGGACTGGAGCCCAAGGGCCAGAACCTGTACGCCGAAAGCCCGGCCTCGGGCCAACCCAGCAGTGGCACGCCTGGGGCCAACGGCATGGGATCCCTGATGCAGGGCTTCGTGGAAACCTCTAATGTGAACGTGGTACAGGAGCTGGTCACCATGATCCAGACCCAGCGCGCCTATGAAATGAACTCCAAGGCGATCCAGACCTCAGACCAGATGCTGCAGAAACTGGGGCAACTGTGATGCGCCGCCTGACCCTGACCCTTGGACTGACCACCGGTCTGGGCCTGTTGCTGGCCGGCTGCGAGACCATGCCCAAGCCGGTGAAAGTGGACTTTGCCGAACCGCGACCCACGCCACTGCCCATGATGGCGGCGCCTCGTCCTGCCAGTGGCAGCTTGTTCCAAGCGGTCAGCTACCGACCCGCCTTCGAGGACCCGCGCGCGCGCAGCATTGGCGACACCATCACCATTCAGATCGTGGAAAACGTGACCGCCAGCCAGGTCTCGAAATCAACCTCTAACCGCACCACCAGCATGGACGCTGGTATATCGGCTGCGCCGCTGATCTCGGCCATGGACATTGCCAACCTGAAAGTGGGCGCGGCCTCCACCAATGATTTTTCCGGCAAGGGCGGCACCGAGAGCGCCAACACCTTTGCCGGCACCATCACCGCGACGGTGGTCGAGGTGCTGGCCAATGGCCACATGGTCGTCACGGGTGAAAAACAGATTGGCGTGAACCAGAACGTCGACGTGCTGAGGTTTTCGGGGACGGTGGACCCCAAAACAGTACAACCGGGCAATGTGGTCAGCTCCAACAAGGTGGCCAACGCGCGCATGGAGTCGCGTGGCCGTGGCGCCCAAGCCGAAGCGCAAACAGTTGGCCTGTTATCACGGTTCTTTTTAAGCTTTTTGCCGTTCTAAAGCTCAGGAGAATAGTGCCGAGGGGTCACTATTCATGCAAGCTTTATTTCACACAATTTTCCGTCAGCGCATCCGCCAGATCGGTCCAGCCATAAGCTGGCTGATGTTGGCCAGTCTGCTCTTCGCCGGACCAGCCCACGCCAGCCGAATCAAGGAAGTGGCCGCCGTAGAAGGGGTGCGCAGCAACCAGCTGACCGGCTTTGGCCTGGTGGTGGGTTTGGACGGTACCGGCGACCAGACCACCCAAATGCCCTACACCGCGCAGGGCCTGACCAATTACCTCCAGCAGCTCGGCATTACCCTGCCCGCTGCCGCGGTGGGGCAACTGCAGCTGAAAAATGTGGCCGCGGTTTTGGTCACCGCGCAATTGCCCGCCTTTGCGCGGCCGGGCCAGGCGCTCGATGTGAACGTTTCCTCTCTGGGTAACTCCAAATCGCTCAAGGGCGGTATGCTGATCACCACGCCACTCAAGGGCGCTGATGGCGAGATCTATGCATTGGCCCAGGGCAATCTGGTGGTGGCCGGCGCCGGCGCCTCGGCCGGGGGCAGCAAGGTCCAGGTCAACCACCTGAGCGCAGGGCGCATCCCGGGCGGTGCCCAGGTGGAGCGCACCGTGCCGACCCCCCTGCTGGAAGGCATCAGCATCACCCTGGGTCTGGAAGCCTCTGATTTTCAGACCGCACGCCGGGTGGCTCAGGCCATCAACCGTCGATTTGGTGAAGGCGCCGCACGAGCCTTGGATGGCCGCACAGTGCGGGTCAATGCCCCGATGGACTCCGATGCCCGGGTGTCATTTATTGCTGAGTTGGAAGAGTTGCCATTGCAAGACTCGATTCGTGCCGCGAAGGTGGTGATCAACTCGCGCACCGGCTCCATCGTGCTGAACCAGTCGGTGACGCTGGGTGCCTGCGCGATCGCCCATGGCAACCTGTCGATCAGCATCAGCACCACGCCCATCATCAGCCAACCCAACGCCCTGTCCACAGGCGGGCAAACGGTGGTCGCAGAGAAGAGCAATATTCAGATCAGGCAGGAGCCCGGCATCCTGATCCAGGTACCCGCAGCACCGCTGCTTTCAGACGTGGTGCGGGCCCTCAATGCGCTGGGCGCAACGCCGCAGGACCTGCTCGCCATTCTGCAGGCGATCAAGGCCGCTGGCGCCTTGAACGCAGAACTCGAGGTCATCTGACATGAGCCTAGCCCGTCTTCCAAACGCTTCCGACGCTCTGGCGGCAGACGCCCGCAGCCTGGGTGCGCTCAAGGCCCAGGCAGGGCAAAACACGCCGGAATCAATCCAGCAGGCCGCCAAGCAGTTTGAATCGCTGTTCATGCGGGAACTGATCAAAAGCATGCGTGAAGCCACCATGAAGTCTGGCTTGATGGACAGCCCCGGCGGCGACCTGGGCGCCGATTTGCTGGACCAACAGTTTGCTGTGCAGATGTCCGGCCAACCTGGCGGCCTGTCGGAACTGATCGCCAAGCAACTGTCACGGCAGATGGGGAATCCGGAAGAGCCTGTCAAGCCAAAGGTTTCGACGCCACCCTCGGTGTCGGCAACGCCGCCTGCCGCCAAGGCCAAGATCGCGGCTGTTGCAACTGCTACTTACGGCGCACACGGTGTGGCGCCTGCCAGCGCGTCCAGCAATTTTGTCAAGCGCCACGGCGATGCAGCTGACCGGGTGGCCAAAGCGACTGGCCTGCCCGCCGGTTTCATGCTGGGCCAGGCGGGTCACGAGACCGGCTGGGGAAAGCATGAGATCAAACAAAAAGATGGCACACCCTCCTTCAATCTGTTTGGGATCAAGGCCGGACCCAAATGGACTGGCAAGGTGGCCGAGGTCACGACCACAGAGTACGTCGATGGCGTAGCCAAGAAAACTGTTGCCAAGTTCCGTGCTTACGACTCCTACGACGCCTCATTCCGCGACTATGCGCGGCTGATCACCGAGACGCCCCGCTACGCCCAGGCCAAGCAGCAAACCAGCTCGCCTCTGGCCTTCGCCTCGGGCTTGCAACGCGCCGGTTACGCGACCGACCCGGAGTACGCCAACAAGCTGAGCCGCGCCATCAACACCACGCTGCGCTTGCAGCGGGCCCAGGCCTGAGGCGCTGAATCATGAGCGGCATTTTCAACATCGGCGTGCGTGCGCTGCAAGCCAATCAGGCAGCGCTGCAGACCACCGGCAACAACATTGCCAACGTCAACACGCCAGGCTACTCACGCCAGTCGGTGGTGCTGCAAAGTACAGCAGGGCAGTTTTCCGGTGGCGGCTACTACAGCAAGGGTGTTGATGTCGTGACCGTGCAGCGCCAGCACAGCGAGTTTCTTACCCGTCAGGCCGCCCTGTCAGGCTCGGTGGCGGCGGGGGACACACGCCGGCTGGAGCTACTCAAGCAAATGGAAGACATTTTCCAGGGCGGTCAGAAAGGCCTGGGTGCTTCGGTCAGCAACATGCTGAATGCGTTCAACGATGTAGCGAACGCCCCCACCGACATCACGGCGCGCGCGGTGGTGCTGGCCCGGGCCGATGAAACCGCTGCGCGTTTCCGCTCAGGCTACAGCCGGCTCAATGACCTCAAGGCCGGTGTTGCCAGCGAGCTCAAAAGTGCTGTCGCAGCCGTCAACAGCCTGGCCAACCAGATTGCCAAGGTCAATGAAGAGGTGGCACGGGCACAGGGCAGCGGGCAGACACCCAATGACCTTCTGGACAAACGTGACAAGTTGATCTCCGACCTGAACCAGTATGTGCAGACCACCAGCATTGCCGCCGACGACGGTTCAGTGAGCCTCTTCCTGGCAGGCAGCCAGCCGCTGGTGCTGGGCACATTGGTCAAACCGCTGGGCCTGGGCCTCGACACCTTCAACGACCCGGCCAAGAGCAAACTGACCATGGTGCAGGGCGGCGTCACCACTGTGCTGGAAGAGGCCACGCTGGGCGGCGGAAAGATCGCCGGCTTGCTGCGCTTTCAGAATACCGATTTGGTGGATGCCGGCAACCTGCTCGGACGCATGTCACTGGCCATCGGTACCATCGTCAATAACCAGCATCGTCTCGGCGTCGATCTCAACGGCACCACCGGAGGCGATCTGTTCTCGCTCAGCGCCATCCCGCCCGGATTAGCGGCAGCCAGCAACACCGGTTCGGCGACCCTGGGGGTGGCGGTGCAAACCAGCCCGACGTCAGGCGCCACGTCGATGGTGGCATCGGATTACCAGATCAACTTTACCGGCGCCGCCACAGGCAGCGTGACGCGCCTGTCAGACAACACCATCACCGCCTTCACCGCCGTGCCGGTTCAGGTCGACGGCCTGAGCCTCAGCATCAGCGCCGGTACGGCCGCTGCTGGGGACAGCTTCCTGGTCAAGCCCTTCGGCGCAGCCGCGGCCGCGATCAGTACCGTCGTCACATCGCCCAAGGGCCTGGCGATCAGCAGCCCGGTGGCCGCAAAGGCCGGCAGCAGCAACACCGGCACACTGGCGGTGGACAAACTGCTGGCCCGATCCGTCCCGGCGCCAGCGGCGATCACCCTGAACTTCACCACTGCCAGCACCTACACGCGGTCGGACGATCCGGCACTGGCACTGGTTCCTCCGGGTGTGCCGGTCAGCTACACCTACACACCGGGCCAGGCCATTGAATATGCCACCACCCTGCCCGCCACCACCGGCTGGTCCCTGACACTCAAGGGTGCGGCCAAGGCGGGTGACGCCTTTGTGGTCGGCAGCTTTGGCACCGTGCAGCCCAGTGCCGACCCCAAGCTCGACGCCGGCAATGCACGCGCGCTGTCCGCCTTGCGTGACGTCGCCACGTTTGATGGTGCCGCGCTGACCGATGGCTATGCCGGCCTGATGGCCGAGGTGGGTGTCACGGTGCAGGGCGCCTCCTATGCCGCCGACGTGTCCATGTCGATCGCTGCCAATATCGAAAAAGACCGTGCCAGTGTGGCCGGGGTTAACCTGGACGAAGAGGCCGCCAAGCTGCTGCAGTACCAGCAGGCCTACCAGGCTTCCGGGAAGATGCTGCAGATCGCCCAAAGCATTTTCGATTCACTGCTACAGAACCTGGGCCGCTAGCCCGAAGCCATCTGAAGGAACTGACCATGCGCCTAGGCTCCGCCAACACCTACGACAGGGCACTGCAAAACCTGTACTCGCGCCAGACCGAGCTCTCGAACCAGCAGGAAAAGCTGACCTCGGGCAAAAACGTCAACCGCCCCAGCGACGATCCGACCGGCGCCGCCCAGGCCGAACGTGCCCTCACGCGGCTCGCCCGCATCAGCAGCGACAACCGTTCACTAGAGGTACAACGCAGTGCCATCACACTGGCCGAATCAACCTTGGGCGATGCCACCAGCCTGGTACAAAAGCTGCGCGAGCTGGTGATCACCGCCGGCAATGCGGGCTACAGCGCCTCTGACCGCAAAAGCGTGGCACAGGAAATGAGTGGCTTGCGCGACCAGTTGTTCGCGCTGGCCAATGCCCGCGATGCCAATGGCACGCCGCTGTTCGGCGCGCTCGGCAGTGCCTCGGCGCCTTTCACCGACAGCAGCGGTGGCGTCAGCTTCAACGGCGTGGCGGGCCAACGCGCAAGCACCGAGACCAGCATTCCCGGCACCATGGACGGGCAGGCCGTCTGGATGAATGTGGCCAGTGGCAATGGCAGCTTTGCCCTGTCCACCGGCACCGGCAACACCGGCAATCTGTGGACCAACACCGGGCAGGTGCTGACACCCGCCAGCCTGACCGGGCATAACTACACCATCACCTTCAGCGTGGTGGGTGCAGCCACCACCTACAGCGTGCAAGACACGACCAACATCCCCGCCACCACCGTGCTGCCGGCACCTGCCGTCCCCCCGTCACCCAACCCCACCTATACCCCCGGTCAGGCCATCACCTTTGACGGGCTGTCACTGGTGGCCAACGGCGCGCCCGCCAACGGCGACACGGTTCAGGTGGTGCCCAGCACCACCACCAACCTGTTCAAGGTGATGGACGATGCGATCACGGCCATTGGCGACCCCAACCTGACCAGCAGCCAGAGGGCCCAAGCGGTTGGCCTGGCCCTGACCCAGGTCGACACCGGCATGAACCAGTTGCAAGCTGCGCGCAGCCAGGCCGGCGAGTGGATGAACCGCGCCGACAACATTCAGGATGCCCAAGAGGGCCGCACCCTGCAGCTGTCGGCCGACAAGTCGCGTGCCGAGGAGCTGGACATGGTCAAGGGTATTTCTGACTTCACACGGTTCCAGACCGGCTACCAGACTGCCCTGCAGTCCTACGCCCAGGTGCAGAAGCTCTCTCTCTTCAACTTCATCAGTTGACCGCCATGACCACAGCCGTGTTGGACCAGGTGTCGCTGGGCTATCAGCTCTACTGGAACGCCTTGCGCGAGCCGGCTGCGGTGGCACTGTCCGTTGGCGTACATGGCCGCCCGGCGGTGAACGGGCTGGCCTTCTTGCAGGTGCTGCGACAGCGCTGGCCGAAGGAGGCGATCCCCTTGTTGGTGTCGGTGTCAGCGGATACTCTTCTGAGCCAGATGCTGGAGCAAGGGGCGACCGACAGTCCTGGCCTGATCGTGGATGAGGCCCAATTGCGCGACGCCGCGTTGGCGCGCCGGGTGCACCAGGCCCACCAACGGGGTCTGACCCTGCTGTGGCGCGGTGAGCCAGGCGCGCGACCGGCGGCCGCCTTAGCCCCTTGCTTCAAGCGCCTGATCGTCACCATGACGGCGCAGCAGGCCCTGGGTGGTCTGCGCGCGGCCCGGCTCAAGGCCAGGACGGGGATCGCTGCGGGTGAGCCTCAGCCACGCGGGTCAGTGGCGACGGGCCACATCTATGCCGAGGTGGCCAGTCGGGTGTTGGTCGACCACTGCCTGGATGAACTGGATGCCTGGGCGGTGGCGGGGTGGCCCGCCGAGGAGGTGCTCGATGGCTATCGACGCCGCCTGGTACAGCCCAGCCGGCAGGTGGTGACACGGCTGCTGGAGGCGATTGACGCCGACGACCCGCCAGACACGCTGGTGGATCTTTTGCACGGCGAGGCCATCCTGGCCTACCGGCTGCTGCGCTATGCCAATTCAGCCGGCCTCGGTCTGCGGGTGCCGGTCGAATCCCTGCTGCATGCCGTCAAAGCGCTGGGCTATGCCCAATTGCGAGGGTGGCTGCGCGAACAGTTGCCGCGCGCCAGCAGCGACCTCGATCTGCTGCCCATCAGTGCGACATTGGCGCTGCGGGCGCGGCTGATGGCGCAACTGCAAATGCTCTGCAGCGGTGCGACAAACCCGGAGGTTCAGCTGT
>CALPLW020000055.1 GCA_943324505.2 Comamonas sp. lk | reverse complement strand
TGTGCTCAAGATCCGCCCGCCGCTGGTGCTCGAGCGTGGCCATGTGGACTTCTTTATAGAGGCGCTGGACGACTGCCTCCAGGGCCTGAGCGGATTTTGAGTAAAAACAGGCTCTAGGCCCCGTCTTTTCTTGTGATGTAGCTATTGAATCAGTAGCAACCCTGCCGCCGCCGCAAGCCTTTGAGGTTAGCGAGGTAACAAATGGCGAAGGCTGCCCGGACCGCCGCGGTGACACTAACGCCCGCCTCTGAGGCCCGGATGCAGCGCATTCACCAGAAGTTGTCAGACTTTGCGCTTAACCGATGTCTTGATCATTTGTGCCGGTGGCAAGGTGCCGCCGCGCAGAGCCCGCAAATTGTGGGTCACGATGACCCAGCGCGCTTGTCGTGCCAGTCCTGCTAGAACCACGTGTCGCTCGTCTGCCGTGGTGACATCGCCCCAGACTGGCCGGCCCAGCCGGTCCTGGTATTCCATCCAAAGCGCATTGCCAAACAAGGGTTGGGTGATCGATCCTGCAATCTTTGGAAATGGCGCCAGAACAAGCAAGCACACGAAGCTGCATCAACTTACCTTCCTATTTAGGCAGGGACAAGGACCCGCTCAATCAAATTGCAGAGGATCGGGTCCGAAGTCAGGCAGCCACTGTCGGTGTTAGCCCAGGTCATGGGTTGCCCTCCGGTTCCCAAGGTCGGGATCAGAATCAGCGTGGCAGTCCTGACCGTGGTTGCAGTGGGGGTGACGGTGATGACGCCATCAGCGACAACAACCGATGCCACGTGCGTGGTCGAGGTGCTGGCAGGGACGCCCAGCGCGCCAGAGCTGCAGCCGGTCAGAGTACCGGCTTCCTGGGCGCAGGCGGCAACCGCGGTTTTATAGGTGTTTGCCACCGAAACCACTTCAGCAAACTTGGCTTTCTTCGTGTAGTCCTGGTAGGAGGGCAGCGCGACGGCGGCCAAGATGCCGATGATGGCCACCACGATCATCAACTCGATCAGGGTGAAACCCTTTTGCATGGAACGCTTCATTAAAAACTCCTTGGTAAAAAAGAAACACTTGTCTCCCTTTCTGGCTGTCGGCATCATTTGTGCCAACCGATGAATGCGCCAATTTTCCACAATTTTTTTGGCCACTGTGCTCCGCTGAGTATGCCCAGCGATCGGCCCGAGGGCAACACCATGACGGTGGGGCAAAGTTGCCGTTGAATTGCCCTTTGGGGCAATTGGCACGGATAAACCTACCAAGCAGAATCCTCGGCAGAGTGGAGAACAAGCAGATTTCTGCAGGATTCCCTGTTTTTCCAATGTCAATTCGTGCAGCTATCCGCGTATCACAATGAGCGACCCCAATTCCGTTTTTGACAAGCCCGCCGGCATGCCCCAGGAAGAGGTCGGAAGGCTGTTACCTAAAACCAAGGACGATGGCGTGCCTGTGGTCATGACCCTACCCGCAGGTGCCCGGGTTGGCGACGTTATCAATAACTTGATCTACCTGCCCGGTGGGCGCACCCGAACGCTGAGCACCACAGTGACTCAAGACGATATCTACGCAGGCCGAGTCAGCCGAATGCTGCCTGACCTTGCCGCTGAATAAGCTGCTCTTGAGCTGGGGCACAATTTCAGGCAGTGGAGGCCGCGCAATGGGCAAAGGGAAAAAAAGCGTTCAAGATTGGGGCGAGCACTTCCCGGTATTGGCGTTGGTGGCAGCGCGCCTGGTCACTGGTGGGCAGGCAAGCGCTGTATCGGCTGAGCCTACTGCCGTGGTCGGATGGCGAGCTATAGGGCTTGAACGGTGCTTTCTGGACTGAGAGCAGCAGCCAACCATGGATACCTCAACCCTGTTCCTGCTGGCTGGCGTCATGCTCATCAGCCTGCCCATCGCCTTGTGGGGCGCCTTGGGGCCAAGGAAGCGCCGGCTGGCTCATGTTCGCTACTGGTGTGGGGGTGGGGTGGTTCTTGGCCTGGGCACCGGTCTGGTCGGGCTGCGTAACGTCGCGCCTGGCCCTGTCGCGATTTCTCTGGCCATTGCACTCGTCTGTTGTGGCTTGCTGATCAGATGGCAGGCGCTGCGCGACATCCTCAACCAGCCTAGGATCTCCTGGTTCATCGTGTTCGCAAAGGCATCCGCCATTTTTCTCGCTATTGAATGGGCGCGCTCAACAGGCACCATCGCCTGGCCGCTGGTTGCTTATCCTATCCTGCTGGCCATGGTCGGTATAGCGATCTGGTATTGCGCCCTGATCGCCCGCACGCAGCGCAGCTTCGCGGCTCGCTGGATGATCGTGGGATACCTGTTTCCCGGCGCAGCGTTAGCCGTACAACTGGTGATTTTTCTAGTCGGTCGGGATGTACCGGCCCCGCCTTACCTGGCGCAATCGGCGCCCTTGATCGGGGTGAAGATGGTCTTCCTGGCGGTCATTAGCAATTTTGCCTTCCTGGGCATCTTGTTGGAGCGCAAGGCCAGTCAGGAGGCGAGAGATATTCATCGGATTGAGCGAGAGGCGATGCTGCGCGAGTTCTCGGCCCGGTTGTCCCGGCTGGACCGCCTGCGCAATCTGGGCGCCTTGACCGGCGCGCTCGCACATGAACTCACGCAGCCATTGACGGCGATCCTGTCGAACGCCGAACTGGCCGAGGCCAACCTTAAAAAAGGCGAGTTCAACGCCGAGCAGCAGGCCGAGCTGGTACAGGGCATCTTGCGCAGCACCAGACGGGGCAAGGCGATTGTCCAACGTATCCAGCAACGACTGCAGCCGGCGGATCCCGTCTTGGGCAAGGTCGACTTGGTCTGGATAAGCGCTGACGTGATCGACTTGATGGCTCCGCTGATCCAGGCCCATCGGGTAGAGCTCGTGCAGCGGATGCCAGACAAACCCTTGCTGGTGTCCGGTGACTCGATCGAGCTCTCTCAGGTGTTGGTTATTGTGCTGACCAACGCCATTGAGGCCTGCGCAGCATCTGTGTCGCGGCGGATCGAGGTCACGCTACAGGCCAACGCGGGGCGTGCCTCATGGTCGGTGCGGGACCAAGGCCATGGGTTCTCGGCTGAGGCTCTGATGAGTGCCACCGATGCGCTTTTCACCACCAAGCCCGGCGGCCTGGGTCTGGGTCTGGAGATCGCGACGAGGATCGTCCGCCAACATCAAGGCACCTTGATCCTGGCCAACGCGCCAGGCGGAGGCGCGGTTGTTGTGGTAGACCTGCCGCAAACCCTTCCTGCCAATGCCGGCGCCTGAACTGATGACACCACAAACACCTGCATGGCCCAGCGCACGTCGCGTCGTGACGGTAGACGACGAGAGCGTCGCTGGCAGATATGCACGCGGCTGCGTGGTCTTGATTGATGATGACGCCGAGGTGCTGTCTGCGCTGTCGGCGCGGCTGCATTTCGAAGGTTATGCGGTCGAAACCTTTGCGTCCGCACGCCACTACCTGGACGCGCTGGACTCTCCCAAACCGTCGTTCCCGGGGCCAAGCTGCCTGCTTTGCGACCTGCGTATGCCCGGGATGGACGGTCTGGCTTTGCAGCGGCAACTGCAAGGGCGCGATGTGCCCCCGATGGTGCTGATGAGCGGGCAGAGCCTGCCCCAGGACGTGGTCACCGCATTCCACGGGGGCGCCGTCGACTTCCTGATCAAGCCGTTCGAAGCGGCCGACTTGCTGGTTGCCGTCGCCAAGGCACTCAGCGTAAGCGCGGCGCGATATACAGCCGCCCAACGACAGTTTGATGCTGCGAACCTGGTCGCGTCGCTGACGGAGAAGGAGTTGCAAGTGATCCTCCTGGTTGTCCAGGGCAAGACCAACCCCCAGATCATGGTGAGCCTGGGTATCGCGCTGCGCACTGTTAAATTGCACCGGCAGCGGGCGATGGAAAAGCTGGGGCTGGACAGCGTTGCCGCCCTGGGGCGGTTCGCGCAGGACGCGCGGTGGTGAGGCCAATGCACGCCTACACCCCAAGCCATACTTGGCCTGGATAGCCTGTTTTATCTGGAGCGCAAAGCGTGAGCAACATCTACAAAATTCTTCCCCGGGCCGATTGGCAGTCGGCCATGGCGCTGGGTCGCTTTGATGGCTCTGCGCTCGACCAACAGGATGGTTTCATCCACCTCTCCTCGGCCGCCCAGGCCCAGGAAACGGCGGCCAGGCACTTCGCCGGCCAGGCTGACCTGGTGGTGCTGGCCATCGACACGGCTGACCTGGGCGACCTGCGCTGGGAGCCTTCCCGCGGCGGCGATCTGTTCCCGCACCTCTATGGGCCCCTGGCCACCCACCTGGTGCGTGCCGTGACCGACGCCCCCCTGCGCGCCGATGGCGTTCCGGACTTGGGGGTGCTTGCTTGAGCGGCCGGCAGTTCCACTGGTTCGAAGTGGGGTTAGCGCTCGAGAAAATCTTGCACGACATCGACAAAAGTGCCCGGCTGCTCCAGTTGTGGCATGTGCGCCAGTGGCAGTTCTATGCAACGTGCCCCTGGAATTTTTGCCGTGATCTCTCTGCCCAACTCGGATGGCGTTGACGGATCGAAACGTCCGGTGATGACCAGCGTAGGCACGCCAATACTGCTCAGTGCTTCGCGCAGGTCCATGTCACGAAGCGCCGCTGCACATCCCAGGTAGCCATCCGGGTCAACCTGAAGAAAGGTGCTGCAGAGCGGGCCAAATGGGCAGCGCTCATCGCCTTGATCGGCATGAAGGCGGAATCAGCATGGAAACCGCTATTTGCGTCCACGGCAAAAGGCCAGTGGCTCAGTTTGTTGGCAGCTCCGAGCGCACCCCGGTGGTCACATAGACACCGACAAAGCCCCAGGCATTCGGGTTATTGCCCAGATCGTAAAACCCCGCCAGCGTCTTTTGCATGGCCTCTGGATCGGCTTCAGTCACCTGCTCCCGCTTGAACCCAGTGGTGATGTCAAGGAAAGACTTCATGCCGATATCGCGGCTGCTTACCATCTGGACTGCGGTCTCGACCTTGTCAAAGCCGGCTTCGGCAAAATACCATCCCAACTTGCGACCCACAAAACGATCACCGCCCCGTTTTCGCTGCCCCTCGGCCGCCAGACGGGTAAATTCCGCAAAACCCTCTGGCTCAGGATAAAGGGTCAGCCAATGGTCATCAACGTCGGTCACGCACAGAATCCCCCCGGGTTTGAGAACCTTCAGGATGTTCTTTAGCGCCAATGCCGGCTTCTCCAGGTGCTGGAATAAAAAACGGGCATAAACGAAGTCGTACTCACCCTCGGCCAAATCCAGTGTGTAAACATTGCCCTCCTGCAATTCGATATTGCCCAATCCTTGCGCATCGACCAGCAGCCGGGCTTCCTTGATCAGATCAGGACTGATATCAAGGCCGGTGACCAGCCCCGGCTGGCATAAACGCGCCAGCAGCGTGGTGATGACACCAGGGCCACAGGCCAGATCCAATACCCGCATACCGTGCCGCAGACCCGCTTTTTCCAGCATCGCGGTTTCCAGCCCGGCGGCTGTCCGGGCCTGCTTCTGAAGGCGCGCCAATTCCACTTCATTTTGACTGAAGGCTCCAAAAGCGTAAGAACCAGCATCGACCGCCGCAGTCGCCGGGGGCTCTGTCACAGGTTCTGGCGCACCCGCTCCCAGCAACTCCACCCAGTTGATGGTACTGACCCTCAATCGGTCACACAATACCAACGACAAATTGAGCAGAACCCGCGCCGTAATGTCAGGTGACCCCTTGATGGCCCGCTTCAGTAAGGACTGGTTGAGAACCAGAACCTCGACATCTTCGACCGCAATCACATCTGCGGTTCGCGGCCGCTGGCTGAGAAATGCCATTTCGCCAAATAACTGCCCCGGGCCCATCAACGCCAGGGCCGCTTGCCGGCCAGTGACCCCTTGACGCACTTCCACAAGTCCGGACAACACCACAAACATCTCGTTCCCGACATCCCCGCGTCGCAGAATGGCATCCCCGGCGCGACACTTAAGGATCACCCCCGACTTCAAGAAGCGATGGGCTTCCTCCGTGCTCAAGCCTTCAAACAACGGGATGGCCTCCGTGGGTGCGCGCCGCAGCTTTTCCTCTAGGCTGCGCCAGAATTCACCGGCGTCGACCAGTCGCCGGTTCACAATCCCCAACTGCCCGGTGAACTCCTCACGAAACCAGGCTGGTATCGCGGGATCGGAGGCAATGGGGACCGGCAGACGCATGAAAGGCGAATGAACCGCGCGCATGTGCTCAACGTCGTCCAGCACCAACACGAGCGGCACCCGATACCCCACGTCCTCATCGACAAATCCGTCCGTGTACCGGCGGTAGCCCAGCTGTTCGTACAACTCAATGAGGGACGGCGCGCAGTTGATGAAGTCAAAAAGAGCCCCTGCCTCCCGGCCCCGCCGGAACAGGGATGCCAAGAGGGCATTCAGCACCATCGAGCCACGCCAGGCAGGTGCGAGCATCAGGCGTGAACTGAACCCTAAGGCTTCGGGCGCGTAGCGGGAAAACCGATCGAGCGCATATATCTTCTTCCATTGTTCTGGTATGGTCTGGGCCGCGCCCTGGTTCCACCGAATTGTGGCGATGATCTCATCGCCGGCAGCGGCATAACCGATAGCGGCGGCATCATTGTCCATGTCGTCACACAACCTGCTGTTGACGTGGTCCGCATAGGACGGTTGCTTTCCCATCTCTTGCACATATATCCGGTAACGAAAACGGAAGATCCGTTCGCGCTCATCGGATGTGCTGGCAAATGCGATTCGGCAGTCTGGCAATATCTGGGTCGTCATGACGTACTTTCAGGTTTTGTCGCAACAAGGATATAAGACGGATAGGTTTTTCAACCGCATGAAGCCAAGTATCACCCCTCGGAAGAGACCTCAACCCGCGTAGAAACCCTCGCTGCGTCCGATGTAAGGCAGTGCTAGTCACCGTTTTGCCTGGTCACCAGATGACGCGCTGACCGACCCCGTGATGCCCATCTAAATAGCCTATGAGCAGGGATTGAGCCGACGATTTGGCGGTGGCCGCGATTAGGAATGGACTTTAACCTCGACTATCACGCCTGGTTGGCCAGAGTTCCCGTCACATTAAGTCTAAGACCTGGGGGTCGGCTTCATGCCAGTCTGAGCCCATATGGGCGAGAATCCCGGGACGCCGTTACTCAATAAAGGAAGCCCCATCATGTCTCTCCCCTCCAAAGTTGCCATCGTCACGGGCGCCGGTTCTGGCGTCGGTAAAGCCGCTGCCCTGGCGTTGTTGGGTGCAGGCTACCGCGTGGTATTGGCCGGTCGCCGCGTGGCGCCCTTGCAGCAGGTGTTGGCTGAATCTGCGGCGCCTGGCAATGGCTTGGCAGTGCCGACCGATGTGTCTGATGAGGCTTCCGTGGCGCATCTGTTTGCCACTACCGTGGCCACCTATGGCCGGCTGGATGTGCTGTTCAACAACGCCGGCGTTAGCGCGCCAGGCATCCCGCTGGAAGACCTGTCGGTGGAGCAATGGAAAACCGTGGTGGACATCAACCTGACCGGTATGTTCCTGTGCATCCGGCAGGCGTTCCGGGTCATGAAAGCGCAATCGCCCATGGGTGGGCGCATCATCAACAACGGCTCCATCTCAGCCACTACGCCGCGCCCCAACTCCATTGCCTACACCTCTACCAAGCATGGTGTCAGCGGCCTGACCAAGACCGCCTCGCTGGACGGCCGCAAGCACAACATTGCAGTCGGCCAGATTGACATCGGCAATGCCGCCACCGAGATGGCCGCACGCATGGCCACTGGCATCCTGCAGGCCCATGGTCAGGTCGCCATCGAGCCACTGATGGATGTGTCGATTGTGGGCCAGTCGGTGCTGTACATGGCCAGCCTGCCCTTGGAGGCCAATGTGATGTTCCATACCGTGATGGCCACAAAAATGCCTTTTGCTGGCCGGGGCTGATTTCAGTTGGCCCGTCTTGGCAGCGGGTCACATCGAACAGGTCAATACGGGCACAGGTCATAGAATCTGACGCCAGTGACCTGGATATCTTGGTAGACCCAGCTCCCAATACATCGCTGTTAGACATCGCCAAACTGCAGATGCGCCTTGAATCTGAGTTGGGCATTCAAGTTGATGTCCTGACCCCCAGGGCTTTGCCCTTGTCATTTCGCAATCATTTTATAGATTAAGCTCAACCGGTATGACAGCAATAGATCTTATTTCCCCCCTGTTAGATTGGGAATCAGCCCGCAGCGTCAAAAACGCCAACGCATTCCAACGCTACACGCAGGGCATTGTTTTATTTTTCAACGAAAACGGCAAAGTTGATATATCCCCAAGGGGCAGTCCCTTGGGCTAAAGCTGCCTTAGCCAGCAGGCCGGGCGGGTCAGACGGCTTCCAATGCCTTGACCTTACTAGGCCGACCACCTAGTCGTCCATTGGCACGTGCTGCGTCCGCTTTCTCGGGCGTTACGGTCCTACCGCCCACTTTGCCCATAGCCTGTGCCATCCACTGGCGTGATCCAAGAAACCCTTGGAGCAACGCTGGCAGGTACAAGTCAGCATCCAATTGCGGGAAGTACAAGCCCAGACCCGACGGTGATATCTCAATGTCTGCCAGTTGCGCTGGCCGTGCGGTTTCCAGCCCTTGAGCATCGTGTGGTTTGAAGCCAATTTCCAGCCCAGTGCTCAGCGCAATGACGACGCGCCCCACACGACGGTCATAACGCGCAGTTACCGCTGTCGGAGTACCCGCCAAAAGCGCCTGGCCGAGCGCATTTGCTGCCTGGACATCGGCGGCCACCAACGAGGTGTCTTTAATAGCCATGAATAGCACTCCAATGCAAATACAACTCAGCCAGTTGTTGATCTAACTCCGCTGCAATCATCGACAAATCACGCTCAGAAAAACCAAAGTTTTCACGCAAATCAGAAGGCCCATTTGGGGCATTCAGCCGGAAAACCGCCTCGCAGCCCTTTCCCATGACGTGAACATGAGCGGGTCTGTGGTCGTTGGGATAGATGACAACGCGCAAACCATGAAATCGATGAACTGTAGGCATGGTACCAAAAACCTAAACGCTTGGGTTTTTTCCATAGTGCAGGTGTAAATATATGGCGCCGCGCATAGGCACACCGGCATTGCTCAGCCCGCCGCGCGGGCCACACCCAGCAATTGGTTGAGCAGGGCGGGTTGCGCCAGCAGGTCCGAGGCGCTGCCACGGTGCACCATCCGCCCTTGGTCCAGCACCAGCGCGCGGTGCGAGATTGCCAATATCGCTTGTGGGTGCTGCTCTACGATGATGGCGCTTAGGCCCTCTTCGCGGGTGATGCGGGCGATGGCGCGCAGCAGCTCCTCGACGATGATGGGGGCAAGACCCTCAAGAGGCTCGTCCAGCAGCAGCAGGCGCGGGTTCAGCACCAGGGCGCGGCCCACCGCCAGCATTTGCTGCTCACCCCCAGACAGCTGCGTGCCCAGATTGCCTTTGCGTTCTGCCAGTCGGGGAAACATCTCGTACACCCGCTGTGGCGTCCAGGGCGTTGAGGTGGCACCTGTACGTGCTGGCCGCGCCACGGCAGTCAGGTTCTCATGCACTGTGAGCGATTTGAAAATATTGCGCTCTTGCGGCACCCAGCCAATGCCGGCGGCAGCGCGTGCGTGCGAGGGCAGGCTATGCAGTGCTGCGCGCCCGGCGCCACTGCCGAGCCAGATGCTGCCCGCGTGCTGCCGGGTGGCGCCAGCGATGGTGTTGATCAGGGTGGTTTTGCCCGTGCCATTGCGCCCCAGTAGGGCCAGCGTCTCGCCCTGCGGCAACTCGAAGGACACGTCGCTGAGCACCACGGCCTCGCCGTAGCCTGCGCTCAGTTGGTCCACTGTGAGCAGCTCAGTCATGGCCTTGCCCCAGATAGACGGCTTTCACACGGGGGTCGTTGGCAATGGCCTGCGGGTCACCCTCGGTCAGCACGGTGCCGTTGACCAACACCGTCATGCGCTTGGCAAAGCTGAAGACCAGGTCCATGTCATGTTCGATCAGCAGCACTGACACATCGGCCGGCAAAGCGGCCACGGTTTGCAGCAATTCTTCGCGCTCTCCGGCCGGCACGCCTGCCACAGGCTCGTCGAGCAGCAGCACCCGGGGTTCACAGGCCAGCGCGATGGCGATCTCCAGCAAACGGCGCTTGCCATAGGGCAGCAAGCGGGTTTCCTGGTCCATCACCTCAGTCAGATGAAACTGTTCCAACAGCTGCTCACATCGCTCGGCCACCGCCGTCTGGCGCCCGAGCGGCTGCCACCAGCGGCTGCCCAATCCGCTTTGCTGGGACACAGTGAGGGCCAGCGTTTGCAATGGCGTCAGGCTGTCAAACAACTGGTTGATCTGGAAGGTGCGCACCATGCCGCGCTTGACGCGTTGGTGCGGGGCGAGTTCGGTGATGTCCTGCCCATCGAGGTGGATGCGTCCCTCTGTCGGTTGGAGCACGCCGGTCAGCAGGTTGATCAGCGTGGTTTTGCCGGCACCATTGGGGCCAATCAGGGCGTGGCGGGCTCCACGCGCCAGGCTCAGGCTGACCTGGTTGGTGGCGGTGATGCCGCCAAAGCGCATCACCAGGTTCGTGGCCTGCAGAACCGGGGCACTCATGAGCGGGCTCCGCCAAACCAAGTCCAGGGCCGCAGCAGCCGCTCGCGCCCAACCAGCATCAGCACCACCAGGAACAGGCCCATCCAGAATAGCCAGTATTGCGGCGTTACCGCAGACAGCAGGTCCTGCATCACCTTGAACACAATGGCACCAAAAATACCGCCATAAAGCCAACCAGTACCACCAATCACCAGCAGCAGCATCACATCGGCCGAGCGGTCAAAGGCAAACAGCTCCAGCGATGCAAAGCCGCTGGTTTGCGCCAGCAGGGCCCCGGCGGCACCGGCCACGCCGGCCGCAATGGTGTACACCGTGGTCAGCCGGGCGGTCACTGGAATGCCGATGGACATGGCACGCAGCCGGTTGTCGCGCACTGCCATCAGCGTGGCGCCAAATGGCGACTGCACCAGCCGTCGCGCCAACACAAAAAACACCAGGCACACGCTCAGGGAGTACCAGGCCGCCACCCGGCCCGCCAGGTCAAAGTCGAAGCGGCCCAGCAGCGGGCCCATGACCACGCCCTGCAGGCCATCAGCACCACCGGTGAGCCAGTCCAGCTTGTTGGCCAGCTCTAGCAAAATCAGGCCGACCCCCAGGGTGACCATCAGGCGCGTCAGGTCACTGCCGCGCTGGATGGTGAAACTGCACAGCAGGCCCAGCAGTGTCGCCACCGCTACGCCGGACAGCAGGCCCAGCAGCGGGTCGGGTGTGACCCATTTGGCCAGTAGGGCGGCGGTGTAGGCGCCCATGCCAAAAAACGCCGCATGCCCGAGCGACACAATGCCGGTGTAGCCCAGGATCAGGTCAAGCGACAGCGCAAACAGCGCCACGATCGCAATCTCATTGATGAGCAACGCGTGGCTGGACAGCAGCCAGGGCGAGGCCAGTGCCAGCAACCACAGCGCGTATTCCCAGGGCTTCCAGCGACCACCGGCCAGCAGCGAGGCTTGTACCTGCGTCATGCTTTGCTGCCTTGGCGCACAAACAGGCCTTGCGGGCGCCAGATCAGGATGGCGATCATCAGGCTGTAAACAATGAAGGCGCCAAGTTTGGGGATGTAGTACTTGCCCGCCACATCAGCAATGCCCAGCAGCAGCGCCGCCAGCAGCGGCCCGGTGATGCTGGTGGTGCCGCCCACGGCCACCACAATCAGGAAATAAATCATGTACTTCAGTGGAAAGCTCGGGTCCAGCCCCAGCACCTCGGCGCCCAAAGCGCCGCCCAGGCCGGCCAGGCCGGAGCCGACGGCGAAGGTGCCCAAAAACACCCAGTTGACGTTGATGCCCATTCCGGCGGCCACGCGCTGATCGTCTACCGCGGCGCGCAGCCGGCTGCCAAAGCGGGTGCGGGCCAGCACGAACTGCAGACCCAGCGTCAGGGCAGCGCACACCACAATGATGAACAGGCGGTAGTGGCCCATGCCCAGCATCCATGCGCCTTCACCGATCTCGGTACGGCCCTTGAGCCATTCAGGCAACTGCACGATCTGCTGGGTTGAACCCACCAGGTAGTTGGCACTGGCCACAGCCATAAAAGTCAGGCCAATCGAAAACAGCACCTGGTCCAGGTGCGGCCGCTTGTAGAGTGGCCGGTACAGGGTGCGTTCCAGCAGTGCGCCCAGCAGCGCCGAGCCCAGAAAGGCCAGCGGCAGGCAGACCAGAAAAGGCACGCCTTGGCGCTGCATCAGCAGCACCGTGATGTAGCCCCCCAACATGGCAAACGCACCATGGGCCAGGTTGATGAAATTCATCAGGCCCATGGTGACCGCCAAGCCGACCGCCAAGATGAAGAGCAGCATGCCATAGGCAATGCCGTCAAACAGGATGGTCAGCATGGTCGGGTGTTTGTTGGCTGAAGCGTTTAGCGGCTCTTACCAGGGTCTTTGACGTCTTTGATCACGTCAAATTCCACGTTGTACAGCTCGCCGTTCTGCTTTTCCACTTTGCGCAAGTAGATGTTTTGCACCACGTCGCGGGTCTGTGCGTCGATGAACATCGGGCCGCGCGGGCTCTCAAAGATCTGGCCCTTCATGGCGGCCAGCAGCGCGTCGCCGTCTCCCTTGCCCTTGGTGGCGCGCAGTGCTTCGTAAATGACCCGCATGCCGTCGTAACCACCCACGGCCATGAAGTTGGGGCGCAGGCCCTTGTTGGCCTTGGTGAATGCCTCGACAAACTTCTTGTTCAGCGCCGAAGGGTGAGCGGTGGAGTAGTGGTGCGAGGTGACCACGCCCAGGGCGCCGTCGCCCATGTCGTTGAGCTGGTCGTCGTCGGTCACATCGCCAGTACCAATCAGCTTGATGCCGGCCTTGTCCATGCCGCGCTCCAGAAACTGCTTCATCACCGCAGCACCCGCGCCAGACGGCACAAACACAAACAGCGCATCGGGCTTGAGGTCGCGGACCTTCTGCAGGAAGGGGGCGAAATCGGGGTTGCGCATGGGCACCCGCAACGACTCGGTCACCTGACCGCCGTTGAACAGCAGCCGCTCAGAGAAGAATTTTTCAGCGTCCAGGCCCGGACCGTAATCGCTGACCAGGGTCACCACTTTCTTGATGCCGTTTTTAGGAGCCCAGTCGGCCAGTGCCACCGAAGCCTGAGGCAGGGTGAAGCTGGTGCGCACGATGTAAGGCGAGGCCAGGGTGATGCTGCTGGTGGCTGCGGCCATGACCACCTGGGGTGTTTTGGACTGGGTGGCAATGGGGGCTGTAGCCAGGGCCGATGGCGTGATGCCAAAACCAGCCAACACATTGACCTTGTCATTGACCACCAATTCTTGCGCCAGGCGTTTGGTGACATCAGGGATGCTGGTGTCGTCTTTGACGATCAGCTCGATCTTGCGGCCGGCCACGGTGTCGCCGTTTTGCGCCATGTAGAGGCGAGCAGCCGCTTCAATTTGGCGACCGGTGGTGGCCTGCTGCCCGGTCATGGGCAGGATCAGGCCGATTTTGAACTTAGCCTCTTGGGCGCCGGCGTAGCTGGCCAGCAGGGCGCTTGCAGCCAGTGTTGTGGCGCGGAGGAATTGTCTTTTTTGCATCGAGAGTCTCCTGGGTGGGTAATCAGTGAATACGGGAATGAGGGGCAGTCAGCGGTTGACTAGGGGAATGACTAGGCGGACCAGTCTAGCGCAGGGCGTCCAAGGTCGAACGCTTCAAGCCTCTGCCCGGTAAGCGCTGTCCAGGCTGATGCTGCCCACCACCCGTGACACGCAGACGCAAATGCGTTGATTTTGCTGGTGCTCGTGAGCGCTCAAAAAGACATCGCGGTGGTCGATCACGCCGTCGAGCGCCAGCACATCCAGCGCGCACAGACCACATTCGCCACGCCGGCAATTGGACAGGGCGCTGACCCCGGCCAGCTCCAGGGCGTCAAGCAGGCTCTCGTTCGCGGCGACTGTGATGTCAATGCCCTGGCGTGGGACCTTCAGCCCAAAGGGCTGCGGCGCTAAATGACCGCTGCTGCCAAAGGTCTCAAAGCGCAGGTCGTGCGCCGGCCGCCCGGCACTGGCCCAGGCCTGGCGTGCCGCGTCGAGCATTGGTGCGGGGCCGCACACATAAAGTTGCCCCCCTGCCGGCAGCGCCGCGATCTCACCGGTAAGGTCGATGCGTTCACCGCGCTCGTCCACCACTTGGGTCAGTCGATCGCCCAGCGCAGCGCGCAGCACGTCGCCATAGGCCAGCTCACTCAAGGTACGGGCGCCTTGCACCAACCGTACCGGTGCGCCAAGTTCGACAAGGGTTTGCGCCATCAACACCAGAGGGGTGATGCCGATGCCACCGGCCAGCAGCAGGTAGCCGGGTGCTGCCAGGCTCAGCGGGAAAAAATTGCGCGGTGCACTGATGCGCAGCAGATCACCCGGAGCGAGCTGCCACATGGCCAGCGAGCCGCCTCGCCCCAATGGCAGCTGTTTGACGGCGATGCGGTACAGACCATCATCTGGCTGCCCGATCAAGGAGTAAGAGCGGGTTTGAGGCCGGCCGTTGATCAGCAGTTCGACCTGCAGGTGGCTGCCTGCAGCGTAAGGCCGGCTGGGGCTGGTGGTTGCCAGTGTGAACTCACGCACGCTGGGCGTGACATCACGGGTGGCCAAGACCGATGACTCGATCCAGACGATGGCGCTGCTCATCAGCGCTGCTTTCGAATCAGTCGCACGCCCGGCAGTTGGTCTTGACGCGGGCTTTGCACCACCTCGCGCAGGTTGCGCTGGGCCAGTCGCGAGTGTTCGCGCATGATGGCTTCGGCCCGGGAACCTTCGCCTTGCGCGATGGCGTCGAGCACCTGACGGTGCTGGTCCTGCGCCACCACCAGCATGTCGCGCGCGGCGGTGGAGTTGGCCTGGGCCACCACAAAGCCAGAGGGTGAGGCAAAAGGGAGGCTCATCACGCGCTCTAACTGGCGCGCAATCACCGTGCTGCCGGACATCTCTGACAGCAGGGCGTGGAATTGTTCGTTCAAGGCCACATAGCGCGAAAAAGCCTGGTCATCGAGCGTGGGTGACTTTAAAAATTGATCAATTGCGTCCAGGCATGCCCGCGCCTCGGCCAGCACCACGGGGGGGGCGCCACGCTCCGCCGCCAGCCGGGCGGACAGGCCCTCCAGCGTGCCACGCAGCTCGATCGCCTCCGACACATCGCGCTCGCTGAAAGTCTTGATGGCGTAGCCGCCGGACGGCAGTGCCTCCAACAGGCCTTCTTGTTCAAGCCGCATCAGCGCCGCGCGCACGGGCGTGCGCGAAGCGCCCAGGCGTTGCACCACCGCCAGCTCAGTGATGCGGCTGCCACCGGCCAGCTCGCCAGACAGGATCAGCTCACGCAGCTGCAGCAGTGCCCGCACCTGCACGCTGTCTGAACTGGTTTGCAGAGGCAATTCGGCCGCTAGCCCTTTAACAGCGTCATTGTTTGCTATTGATTTAGTAGTAGGTATCATGGTGTCGGTTCTCAGGCAGCCGCGCGGATTGGCACCACGGTGCGGGCGGGCTGTTCCCGCGCCACCAGGCCATCGATCAGCCGTCGTGCCCAGACTGCACCTGCGTCGATGTTGAGGTTGTAGAAGTCGCGTTCGGGGCGTTCGACCACAGCGCGTTGCTGCGCCTCCAAAATCAGTTCGTCCTCGCGGAAGATCTTGGCCACGCCCTCTCGCAGCTGGTGTGTCAGGGCTTGTTCGCCCAGACGGTAATTGCGGGCAAAGGCCCAGAAATAATGACAGCTGCCGTCCGTCTCGGGCGTGATGGTGTTGAGCACCATGCCGTTCACGCCCCGGCTGCGGTCGCTCAGGCGGGCATCACCCATATTGCCGCCAGGCGGTATGGCGCCCGTGCCGGCCTCGGCCACACCAACATCGATGCTGACGGTGCAGGGCGCCTCAAAGCGGATGATTTGCCAGCGGTCCACCGGGCCCTGGTAGCCACGCGCCTGGCGAATCTGCCCGGCCCAAAAGGGCGGTGCGTCAATGCCAGACATCCAGCGCGTGACGGTGGCGCTGCGGTCGCCATGGGTGGCCACAAAAGGCGCTTCTGCCACGGCCTGCTGGCCAATGCTGGAGCCATGCACAAAGGTTTCGTGCGTCAGGTCCATCAGGTTGTCGATGACCAGCCGGTAATCGCACTGCACGGTGATCAGTTTGCCATCGCCGGCCCAGGCCGGGTCGTCGTTCCAATGCATGTCGGGCACCGTGGCCGGGTCGGCCTTGGCCGGGTCACCGGGCCAGATCCAGACAAAACGGTGTTTCTCCACCACCGGGTAGCTGCGCACGCAGGCCG
>CALPLW020000054.1 GCA_943324505.2 Comamonas sp. lk | reverse complement strand
GCCCCACTCGAGCGCCGATTCAGTCTTAGTGCCGCCTGTGCAGGCGCTGCCATTGCCGGCACTGCTTGACCGCGATCACAGCATCTTGGCGTTCAATGAGCGTGTGCTGGATTGGGCTTACCGCACGGACGTCCCTCTTCTGGAGCGGCTACGCTACCTGTGTATTGTGTCGTCCAATCTGGACGAATTCTTTGAGGTTCGGGCGGAATCTCATTTGGTGGCTCATCAGCGTCAAGACGATAAGGGCGTTTACACCGTCGCCTCGTTTGAGCGATTGGCGCAAGCAGCGCACACCTTGGTCGCGCGGCAATATGCACTGTTCAATGATGACCTGATACCAACCCTGGAAAAAAAAGGGATCAGGATCATTTCGCATGGCGACCGGCCGGATGCGCAGCGTCAGTGGGTCAAGCAGTATTTCCATCGGGAGGTCCAGCCCTTACTGATTCCCGTTTGCCTAGATCCCTCGCATCCTTTTCCACAGGTGGCCAACAAGTCGCTGAATTTCATTGTTAGGCTAAGCGGCCCCGACGCATTTGGCCGTGCGAATGAGATTGCGATTGTCAAGGTGCCACGTGTGCTGCCACGCATGATTCAGATGCCGGCTAAGGTGGCCGGCGGCCCTCACGCCTTCGTTTCGCTGTCCAGCGTCATTCGCGCTCATTTGGCGGATTTGTTCCCAGGTCGTCAGGTCGGCCAATTTTCCCAATTCCGGGTGACCAGGCATTCCGATCTTGCGGTCGATGAGGACGACGTCAAGAACTTGCGTAAGGCCTTACGACAAGGTTTGCAACACCGACATTTTGGCCAGGCCGTCCGCCTAGAAGTCTCGGCGGGCTGTTCGGATTACCTGGCAGATTTTTTACTCAAACAATTTGAGCTGCCGAGGCTGGCTCTGTATCGAGTGCCCGGCCCTGTCAACCTAGTCCGACTGACTCAATTGGTTGACTTGGTGCGAGCGCCTGAACTGTGCTTTCTGGTCTACAAGCCTTGCAACCCGACCCAATTGACACCTGGGACGTCATTTTTTGATCGACTCAAGCAGGGTGATGTGCTCATTCACCAGCCATTTGAAAGTTTCGGGGGTGTGCTGGATTTTTTGCGTGAAGCTGTTCATGACCCGCAGGTTTTGGCGATCAAGCAGACTATCTATCGCACGGGCAGCGACGCGGCGCTGATGGACTTGCTTCGCGAGGCAGTTCGCAGTGGCAAGGAAGTCACCGTGGTGGTTGAACTCAAGGCGCGATTTGATGAAGAGGCCAACATCAACTGGGCTGAGGCGCTCGAGTCTATCGGAGCACAAGTGCTGTACGGGGTGGTAGGCCTGAAGACGCACGCCAAGATGATGCTGATTACCCGGAGGGAGGGGCGACAACTGAAACGCTATGCCCATTTGTCCACAGGAAACTACAACCCGCGTACGGCTCGGCTGTATACCGATTGGAGTCACCTGACAGCAGATGCTGTATTGACGGCCGATATCGAACACGTGTTTGTTCACCTCGCCAGCCACAGCAGGCTGCCCCGCATGAATCGGTTATGGTTGGCGCCGTTTCATTTGCACCGCAAACTGATTGCCAGAATCAATGAACTTGGTATGGCTGCACTCGCAGGGACGCCTACCCGTATCGTCGCCAAGATGAATGCCCTGACTGATGAGGCGCTCATTCATGCGTTGATCCGTGCTGGCCAAAAGGGGGTCAAAATTGACCTCATTGTTCGCGGAGCCTGTATGTTGCCGGCGCAAGTGCTGGGTCAGACCGACAACATACGAGTAAGGTCAGTGATTGGTCGCTTCCTGGAACATTCTCGGGTGTTTTATTTTCGTAACGGCGATGCAGAAGCCGTGTACCTATCCAGTGCTGACTGGATGAACCGTAACATGATGCGGCGCGTTGAATTGGCTTGGCAAGTGACAGACCCGCTGCAACGCCAGCGCGTCGTCGACGAGTCGCTTGTGGCCTACCTGCAGGACGACATTGATGCTTGGGAGATGGCCCCAGACGGCACCTATACAAGGCTGAAGGCACAGGGACGCCGCCGTCCACATGGCGCACAAGCAGCCTTGATGGCGCGCTATGGCGGTGTTGGGGGCCCATAACATGGACTTGGTGCTGTGGCGGCATGCCGAGGCCGAGGACTGGGTGCAGGGTTGCGATGACAGGCAAAGGGCTTTAACGCCGCGTGGTGTCAAGCAGGCGGCCAGAATGGCCGCTTGGCTGGATCGTCAGCTGCCAGACGGGTGCAGAGTGTTCGTCAGTCCGTCAATCAGGACGCAGCAAACTGCAACGGCCCTGGGCAGAAAGTATAAAGTCCTATCTGAATTGGACAGCGACGCTACTGCGCCGCAATTGCTGTCAGTTGCCCAATGGCCGGATGGCAAAGGCACTGTCCTGATCGTTGGCCATCAACCTGTTCTTGGTCAGGTCATCGCCCAATTACTCGGCCTTAACGCAAGCGATTGTGCGGTCAAGAAAGGGGCAGTTTGGTGGTTGCGTAACCGAGAGCGTGAGTCCATGGCGCAAACCGTGGTGGTCACGGTTCAGGCTCCAGAAATCGTTTAAGCCAAGCCTACTGTTCTACTCACCAAGTGGTGGCGCGGCTTGCAGATGTCTCTCTGGTCACGCAATCACGGCCTTGGCTGGACGTCCGGTCTTGATGGCCGGTACCGCTGACATGGCAGACAGAAATTCTGCATCCGACATCTTGGCCAAGGCCTTAATGCCGGCTCGAATCAATTCACCTTTTTTTGCGGGATGGCTGAGCGCCAAGGCGCGTTGCTTGAGCTCATCGAGCACCATGTATTCAACTTTGGGCATGGTGAAGCTGTCACGCACCATTTTGGCTTTCTTGAGCTTGGGGGCCTTCAAGCCAGTTGCTACAGTGGGCGTTTCTGAGACGGCTTTTTTTGGGGCTGTTGCGTCAACATGGGCAGTGCTTGATACGGCTTTTTTCAGGGTCCGAGCCGGTTTGGGTGTTGATGCAGAAGGGCTTGGCGTGTTAACCACAACCTTGGGCTTTAAGCTTGACTGTTGCGCATTGCGAGGGGCGACAGTGGACTTTGAGCGGGTAACCATCGAACGTCTCCAGTAAATAACGATATATACAGTTTATACCGTTATTTTCCAACTTGTCAAATTGACCATTATTGGGAGCCATTAATCACATTGCATTCGACTGCTCTCTCAGCTCAAACGCCCACGGCGTTTTTTGCCAGGCCAAAATCTCTTCTCGAAGCAGATGAGCAGATTGAGGGAAAGCCCGATCCCAACCCTGTGCGTACTGGAGTTCAAAGGTGTTGCTTGCCTTGCGAGGGGCGGACAAGAGGAGACCCTCTGTGACGGGATCTCGGCGCGCGTGACAAAGGATCACCGCCAGTCGCAGCGCCAGCAGTTGGTGAACAAAGGGAATATCGGTGAAGTCAGCGTCCAGTTTGCGTAATTTGCCTCGATGGCCCAGAACCAGAAGGCTGAGCTTATGCAACTCTGACTGTGTAAAGCCCAAGGCGTCAGATTGGTCCAGAATATAGGCGCCATGCTTATGGTAGTCGCTGTGCGAAATATGACTGCCAATTTCATGCAAAGTTGCAGCCCACACAAGCTTTCGGTGCAGCCGCTCGGAAGCCATGGGTGTCAGGGCAGTGGAGCCTGCCTGAAGCTGGGCCAGGAGCAAGGTCGCAACTCGAGCAACGCGTTCACCGTGAGTGGCATCTGCGCCAAACTTTACGGCAAGTCTATCGACCGACTTTGCGCGCACATCGGCTTGCTCATGGTCATGGCCCATCAGTTCATAAAGCAAGCCATGCCGAAGGCCGCCCGACGCAACCCGCATTTCATCGATTTGCAGCAAGTCGAACAAGGCGCGCAAGATACTCAGGCCGCCCCCAATGATGGCGCGTCTGTCATCCTTCATACCGGGAATGCGGATCTTGTCTGCGCTCTGAGCACTTAGCACTTTGTCGAGCAGCCAGTCCAGTCCGGCCTGGCTAATTGACTCAGTCGGCCAACCTGCAGCCGCTAGGACATCACCCACTGCGCCTACAGTGCCGGCTGACCCATATGCAAAGTCCCAACCATCGCGCGGGTAGGCATTCAGCACCTCGTCGAGTACCGCTTTGGCACCAATTTCTGCCACCCGGAAGGCTTGTTTGGAGAATTGTTGATCACTGAAGTACCGGTTGGACCAGGTGATGCTGCCCAAACGACAAGACTCCATACGCATTGGGGTCAGACCACGTCCCAAAATAAGCTCAGTCGAGCGCCCACCGATGTCCAGCACCAACCTTCGCTCTTGTCCCAGAGGCAAGCCTTGGGCGACACCCTGGTAAATCAGCCGGGCTTCCTCTCTGCCAGAGATCACATCGATCGGGAAACCAAGAACGCTGTTGCCGTGCAGCAAAAACTCATCTCGATTACGAGCTTCGCGCAGGGTCTGCGTTGCCACGGCACGTACTTCATGGCTATTGAAGCCAGCCAGCCTTTCGCCAAACCGGGCTAAACAATCCCAACCTCGTTGCATGGCCTCAGGCGTGAGTTTGCGGTCTTCGTCTAAGCCGTTACCTTGGCGAACCGTTTCTTTCAGGTACTCGAGTCGGTGAAATTGTCCATGGTCAATTCGCCCGATTTCAAGACGAAAACTGTTTGATCCAAGGTCGACTGCTGCCAGTCGAGTGCCATTCTGCATGCTTCGTGTCAGTTAGTAATTCAGCGGCCAGCATAGCATTAGCATCGGTGATTGACCCAACAGCTCCGGCAGAAGTTTTAACCGAGTGAACCCCAGTGGCCATCCGCGACGCGGTGCGTCAAAGTGTTCTCGTTCGGGCCCAATGAGTGGTCCGGATTGTGCAATGCGCTAGTTGAAGGACGATAGTTGGGATCTGTGACGATTTTGTGAACGACTTGAACATGTTTTGCAAGGGGGCCTTGGCCCGCAGAGTTTTAAAAATGTCACAACATTGACATATTTCAAGCCTAAAGTTCGAGCATCTTCTGAGCTGGTTCTGCAACTTATCACCAAAGGAACTTCAATGACATTCAAACTTAACAACACTGTGGTCGCTTCAGGCTGCCTTCTGTCCCTCCTGTCCGTAACTGTCGTCTGTGCTCAGGAAATTACCGGTGCTGGTGCTACCTTCCCTGCCCCGATTTATTCCAAGTGGGCAGCCGATTACAACAAGGCCACTGGTGTCAAAGTGAATTACCAGTCCGTTGGTTCCGGTGCAGGCATCAAGCAAATTGACTCCAAGACAGTCGATTTCGGCGCATCAGACATGCCCTTGACTGACGACGAATTGGCCAAGAAAGGGCAAATTCAGTTCCCAACGGTCATCGGCGGTGTGGTGCCGGTCATCAACATCAAAGGCATCAACCCCGGCCAATTGAAGCTCACCGGCCAGGTCCTGGGTGACATCTTCCTTGGGAAAATCACCAAGTGGGATGACGCAGCGATCAAGACGCTGAACCCGACACTGGCACTGCCCGACGCTGCGATTGCTCCGGTTCGCCGCGCCGATGGTTCGGGAACGTCATTCCTATTCACCAACTACCTCAGCAAAGTGAATGCCGAGTGGAAAACCAAGGTGGGTGAGGGCACTGCAGTCAATTGGCCAACTGGCGCTGGCGGCAAGGGTAACGAGGGAGTGGCTGCTTTTGTAGGCCGCCTGCCGAACTCGATTGGTTACGTGGAGTATGCCTACGTCAAGCAGAATAAAATGACCTACGCCTTGATGCAAAATTCAACTGGAGCGTTTGTTTCCCCAGACGACACCGCCTTCAAGGCGGCCGCAGCAGGGGCAGATTGGTCAAAGACCTTCTACCAAGTTTTGACCAACCAGCCTGGTAAAGATTCTTGGCCAATTTCTGGCGCGACCTTTATCTTGATGCACAAACTGCAGGACAAGCCAGCGAACGGCAGCGAGGCGCTTAAATTCTTCTCTTGGGCTTATAAAAATGGTGACAAAGTCGCAGACGAACTGGACTACGTGCCTATGCCCAAGCCGGTTGTTGCCGCCATTGAAAAAGCCTGGGCTGAACTCAAGGATGCATCGGGCAAGCCGATTGCCTTCAAATAATTAGCTTAGCAACTGCGGCTGCCTTGCTAGAGGTGTGATTGTGTCATCTACACTGCCTGCTTCCGAAATATCCCTTAACCGCGGAAACGTTGCGACAGGACGTACCATGACCAATCCACCGCCGCGAAAAAGGCCGGTCTCGGGCCCGCTAGCGGACCGAGCTTTCGGTTGGCTGGCCAAAGGTGCAGCGATCTTCACCTTGGCCATCTTGCTGGCCATCCTCGGCTCACTCACCGTGAGCGCGTGGCCGGCCATTAGCAAGTATGGTTTTAGCTTCCTGACCAGCACCAACTGGGATCCTGTGAAAGAGGATTTTGGTGGCTTGGTCATGATCTACGGGACCTTGATGACATCGCTGATTGCGCTGGTCATTGCGGTCCCGGTGAGCTTTGGTATAGCCGTTTTCCTGACTGAGCTTTCACCCGCCTGGCTGAAGCGCCCACTAGGAACAGCGGTTGAGCTGCTGGCAGCCATCCCGTCCATTGTGTATGGTATGTGGGGGTTGTTGGTGTTTGGCCCCTTGCTTGCCACTTATGTACAGCAGCCCCTGCAGGCTATGTTTGGGGGTGTCCCCTACCTAGGTGCTCTAGTGTCCGGGCCACCGGTGGGGATTGGTATTCTGTCAGCCGGGATCATTCTGGCGATCATGATCATTCCCTTCATCGCCGCCGTCATGCGCGATGTATTCGAGGTGACTCCGACCCTCTTGAAAGAATCAGCCTACGGGCTCGGTGCCACGACATGGGAGGTAGTTTCTAAAGTGGTTTTACCTTACACCAAGGCCGGCGTGATAGGTGGCATCATGCTTGGATTGGGTCGCGCTATAGGCGAGACAATGGCGGTCACCTTTGTGATTGGTAATTTCAATCAATTGGATTCTCTCAGTCTGTTCCAGGCGGCTAACAGCATCACCTCGGCTTTGGCCAACGAATTTGCGGAAGCTGGTCAAGGCCTGCACCAAGCTGCGTTGATGTATCTCGGTCTTGTGCTTTTCTTCATCACGTTTGTGATCCTTAGTCTGTCCAAATTGCTGTTGGCGCAACTCAAGAAAAATGAGGGCTCTAAGACATGAGTACCGGCGACCTTCTTTTGATAAGCGCGGATCTGCAAGCTACTCGTCGTGCCAAATATGCCAGTCGCAAGCGGGTGAATCAGGTTGCGTTGACGCTCTCTCTCCTGGCAATGTCATTTGGGCTGTTTTGGCTGTTTTGGATCTTGTTTGACACCATCGTGCTTGGCATCAGTGGTATCAACTGGACCACCATGACCCAGATGACACCGCCGCCAAACGACGTCGGTGGTCTCGCCAACGCGATTTTCGGTTCTTTCTTGATGGTTGGTCTCGCTGCGTTTGTAGGCACTCCTATTGGAATCATGGCGGGCATTTATTTGGCTGAGTTTGATACCCGTGGCTGGCTGGCATCGGTAACCCGTTTTGTCAATGACATTCTTTTGTCTGCGCCATCGATTGTCATTGGTCTTTTCGTGTATTCCGTGGTGGTTGTGCGGTTCAAGTCTTTTTCAGGCATGGCTGGCGTTATTGCCTTGGCTTTGATCGTTATTCCCATTGTGATCAGAACTACCGAGAACATGCTGCAGTTGGTGCCGTCTGGCTTGCGTGAGGCTGCTTATGCACTCGGCGCACCCAAGTGGAAGGTCATTCTCAGCATCACGCTACGTGCTTCACGAGCTGGAGTCGTGACTGGTGTGTTGCTGGCGATCGCAAGAATTGCTGGCGAAACCGCTCCGTTGTTGTTCACAGCGCTGAGCAATCAGTTTTGGACATCGAGTTTAGGAGAGCCGATGGCAAGCCTACCGGTAACTATTTTCAAGTTTGCCATGAGTCCTTACGAAAACTGGCAGAAGCTGGCTTGGGCAGGTGTTTTCATCATCACGGTCACCGTGCTGGGACTCAATATTCTCGCGCGGGTATTGACCCGTAGCAAGATTTAGCTCTTTCAGCGATTTAAAAAATAGCCTCCCTCTGATTGGATTGCCATGAATGCTGTAAACGCAACGCTGGACCGGCCGAAGATTGCCGTCAAAAATCTGGACTTTTATTATGGAAAATTTCACGCCCTGAAGGATATCAACCTCGAAATTCCTGAGAAAAAGGTAACAGCCTTTATTGGGCCGTCTGGTTGTGGAAAGTCGACGCTGCTGCGCGTTTTTAACCGGATGTTTGAGCTCTATCCGGAACAGCGTGCAGAAGGTGAAATCTTGCTTGACGGCGAGAACCTGCTGACCAGCAAGGAGGATGTTGCCCTGCTGCGTGCCAAGGTTGGCATGGTGTTCCAAAAGCCAACGCCGTTTCCAATGTCAATCTATGACAATGTGGCTTTTGGCGTCAAGCTGTTCGAATCTTTGAACGCCACTGACCTCGAGGAGCGCATTGAATGGGCTCTGCGCAAAGCTGCTCTCTGGACTGAAGTCAAGGATAAACTGCACCAAAGCGGCTCGAGTTTGTCGGGTGGACAACAACAGCGCTTGTGCATAGCAAGAGGCATTGCCATCAAGCCTGAGGTTTTATTGCTGGATGAACCCTGCTCGGCATTGGACCCCATCTCGACTGCCAAAATTGAAGAGTTGATCACTGAACTAAAGTCGGACTACACGGTCGTTATTGTGACTCACAACATGCAGCAAGCAGCTCGTTGCAGCGATTACACGGCCTACATGTACTTGGGTGACTTGATTGAATTTGGATCTACGGAGCAAATCTTTTTCAAGCCGAATCGCAAAGAAACTGAAGACTACATCACTGGCCGATTTGGATAAGGATCTGACATGCCCGAAAAACATCTCTCGACCCAATTTGACAGCGAATTAAGCGCTGTTTCCAGCCGGGTCATGGAACTCGGTGGTTTGGTCGAATCGCAGATTCGCCAGGCCATCTATGCGCTGTCTCAATTCAGTGTTGAAGTCGCCAATGAGGTCACCGCAGCTGAGGCGCGGGTCAATGCCATGGAAGTTGACATTGACCGCGAACTCTCCAGCATCATCGCGCGTCGACAACCGACGGCGCGTGATTTGCGGTTGCTGATTGCCATCTCTAAAACGACGGCAAATCTAGAGCGAGTCGGGGATGAGGCTGAAAAAATTGCGCGTATGGTGCGTTCTATCATTGATAGCGGTGCGCCGCGCTCTCTGCCTTCGCTCGAGTTGCGGGTGGCTGCAGATCTTGCGTCTGGATTGCTGCGCAAAGCACTTGATGCGTTCGCCCGTCTGGACACACACGCGGCTGTGTCAATTTTGAAAGAAGATGACCAAATCGATCGTGAATTTGACGGTTTTGTGCGGAAGTTGGTGACCTACATGATGGAGGACCCACGGATGATCTCACCCAGCTTAGACTTGCTTTTTCTTGCTAAAGCCATTGAGCGTATTGGCGACCACGCCAAAAACATTGCTGAGTTCATCATCTATGTGGTTAAAGGCGCGGATGTGCGTCACACGTCGATGGAACAAATTGAATCGGTGGTGAAATGAGGCAGCAACCCGGCGTGCTGATTGTTGAGGATGAGCCGGCAATTGCTGAGTTAATTGCTGTAAATTTGCGGCATAACGGCTTCAGACCGATTTGGGCCATGGACAGCACGTCGGCCCAATGCGAGCTCGATGCGGTTCTGCCGGACGTCATTTTGCTGGACTGGATGCTGCCCGGCGAAAGTGGGCTGACCCTGGCCAAGCGATGGCGTTCCAACCCTCGTACCAAAGCGGTCCCAATTATCATGCTTACTGCACGTGGTGATGAAATAGATCGTGTGGCTGGGCTCGATGCGGGCGCCGACGATTACATTGCCAAACCATTTTCCACAAAGGAACTGTTGGCCCGTGTGCGCGCTGTCCTTCGACGCCGAGCGCCTGAACAGGTCGGTGGTACGGTGGCGATTGCGGGTTTGTCACTCGACGCGTCGACCTACAGAGTGACTTTCATGGACCAGATGTTGAAGTTGGGTCCGACCGAGTTCAAGTTATTGCACTACTTTATGAACCATGCTGAGCGTGTACACAGCCGCTCACAGCTCCTGGACAAGGTTTGGGGAGATCATGTCTTCATTGAAGAGCGTACTGTGGATGTTCATGTAAAGCGATTGCGTGAAGCGCTTGGCGCGACTGCTGGCCAAATGATAGAAACCGTTCGCGGTGCTGGTTATCGATTAACGGCGCATGTCACTCCAGTGACTCGTCCACAGGTGAATGCATAAGGGTATCCCTGTCGTGATCGGGCCCGATCCAATACCGGCCGGACCATGATTTGGCGAGTCATTGGTTTTGTTGGGTTGCAGTTTGTGGGCGGCCTGTTTGGTTGGCTTGCTTTGTCAGACCACTCCTCTGAGGATGCAATGATGGGTGCGCTTGCCGCTGGCCTGGCATGGTTCGTGGCAGACACGTACAGGGGTGCTCGTTTGCTGCAATGGGTGCGCACTGGTGATGTAGCGCAGACGGCGCCGGCCAGTGGCTTATGGGGAGAGACTGCTGAACGTGTTCGAAGACTGGTTCGTGTACGTGAGCGAATGACCAGCGAAAGCCAAGACCGGCTGAACGACTTTTTAGGCGCGCTGCAAGCGTCTCCAAATGGTGTAACCCTGCTTGACGTCCAGGGGCGAATCGAGTGGTTTAACCATACGGCTTCCCAGCACTTCGGGCTCGACGCTCGACGTGACATGCAGCAGTATTTTGGTAATTTGGTCCGCGACCCAGGTTTTGCGGCCTATTTGGCAGGCCGTGACTACAGCCATGAATTGGCCGTTCCAGGGCGTGCTAGCACGGCCTTACGTCCGGTCAACTTGTCCATTCAACTTCACCCCTATGGCGAAGGGCGTTTGCTTTTGTTGTCGCGCGACGTGACAGCGGTGCAGCAGGCCGAGGCCATGCGCCGGGATTTTGTCGCTAACGTGTCACATGAAATTCGTACGCCGCTGACGGTTCTCTCCGGATTTGTCGAGACACTCCAAACTTTGACGCTTACAGAGCCTGAGCGCGAGCGCTATCTGGGAACGATGGCCTTACAGGCGCAACGCATGCAGACGCTCGTGAATGACTTGTTGATGCTCTCGCGGTTGGAGGGTAGCCCGCCGCCGGGTCTGGCAGACTGGGTGTCGATGCCTAACCTGATGGCTGAACTGGAACGCGAGGGGCGTGAGCTGTCGGCCGTGCTATCTGCGAAAGTGAGCAGGGTCGTCACCTTGGTGTTTGAAGTTCAGTGTCAATGCGAGCTGAGTGGGTCAGCGAGCGAGCTCCTCAGTGCGGCCAGCAATCTGGTCAGCAACGCCATCAGGTATACCCCGCCCAGCGGTGAGGTGCATGTGTCTTTGTCTCCGCTACCTGATGGCAGTGTTGAGTTTTCTGTGCGTGATACTGGCCCCGGCATTGCCCCTGAGCATATTCCCCGACTAACTGAGCGCTTTTATCGCATTGACCGTAGCCGTTCTCGGGACACTGGCGGGACCGGGCTGGGCCTTGCCATTGTCAAGCACGTGGCACAACGCCACGGTGCGGAGTTGGCCATCGCCAGTACGCCAGGTCATGGTTCCAAGTTCAGCATCATCTTCCCGCTGGAGCGCGTGCGCCAGATCGGTTGAGCCTTGCCTACCCGAAGGCAAGGCTCGCGTCTAACGCTGGTAGATCAACAGGTTATCGTTGCTGTCGGTTGGATGGCGTTGCTCTGAGGAAAGCGTCCATGCTGTCAGGTCCAAAGCAGCAGTCGCTGGACCGACGATATCTCGGTTGACAATCAGCCAGCGACATTTTGCTGCGTCGCCGACCGGCTTGATCAACAGTGCGCCGTGGAATTCAAGCGCTGTGATCTGCCCGACGGTCAAGCCTAAGTGGTAAGCACAATCGCCTGCCTGAACTGAGTGCATTGAGAGTAGCGTGCGGTGTACCAGTGGCACGTAGCTGCGTGCGTAGTTCAGGAGAGGCAACCACAGGGTCATGAGCAGTAGCCAGCACAGGGCCGCGCCTCCGGCAGGCAAAACCATGCTTTTCCAGATTGCTGCCCGATGTCGGCCAGCGCGCCATTTGACCAACCATAACCAGGCGCCGCTGGCGCCGAGCGCAATGAGAAATGGTACGCCCGAGAAGCTGGGGACAAAACCTGGTGCGAGGCGCTCCACGTTGGCTGCTGGTTGCCACGGGACGCCGGTTTGCATCGCGACCCAAACCAGCCAAATGACAAAGGCACAACCAGAAAAAAACAGGAGCGTGAACCAGTCAATTAAGGCAGCTACGGTACGTTCAAGTGTGGGTAAGGCAAAGGCCGCCAAGGTGGCAAGAGCCGGCAGCGCGAGCAGCAGGGTGCGTGCGGGTGAGGCCGTGGCGAGGGTAGTCCCGAGGGTGATCAGAACAAACCACAACGGTAAGGCAAGGTGCCGGCTGGGTCGGCTCAAATAGCGCAGCAAATGACGCCGCCATCGCCACAAGGTCCAAAGTGCCAGTGGCCAAGCGGGCCATGTGAACCAGACGAGAAGATTTCCGATGCCGAGCCAAGTTTCTCCGGCAGTCGGTGGCAGGGCGATACGCCAACGCCAAAGCTGCAGCGCGCTAGCAATCGATGCCGCCAGAAGCGTCAAGGTGGTCAAAGTCGCAGCCTGAATCCTGGCCGCACGGACCTCTGCCGCTCCTTCACCTTTGTCGAGCAGTAAGGTCAACGATCCGCCTAAGCCAAGCAGGACCGCGAGGGTAGGCGCACCCGAGAGCACGAGCCCACCCAAACCGATGGCCGTAGAAAGCAGCGGTAGGCTACGGCGATTGGGAAACGCCGCAAAGCCATAGAATGCCAGCGCGGAAAAACCGAGTTGCGCCAGGATGGGTGTCGTCTCATGGGCGGGTTGTGCCAGCCCGAGGCATGCAATCAGTGCCAATAGGGCGCCATCTGCCAGTGCACGAGCGTAGTCGGTTGGCAGAGCTTCGCCACCAAAGGCAAAGGGTAGCGGCTGCGCCTGAGGACTTCGGGCCAGTTGGTAGGTGCCGTACCATGTCCCCATCAAAGTGACGATCAGCATACCAATAAATGGAATTCTGGCGGCAAAGTCGGCGTCCACCCAGGAGGGGGCCAGTTGTATGGCCCAAGCCCCAAGCCAAAAAGGCAGAAGGGCGTTTACTTCAGGCGAGATGCCCATGATTTGAGGGGACATCCAGGCCGTAGCGCCACTGGCTAATGCCGCCATATAGCCAAAAGCGGTGATGTCGTCAGATCGCCAAGGTGCCCGACCTATGAAGCCGGGCAGAACGTAGGCCAAGCAGAACAGTGCAAGCGCTGCACGCGGCAACCTCCGGACAGCTGCCTGAGCCACGATGGCGGGATTAGGTCGGTTCATGTCGAATAAAAAAAGGCAGCACGGAAAACCGGGCTGCCCTTTCTTGGTAACTGTTTCGCTGGTTTATTTGGCCGCAGTCTTTCCAAAACGATTCCGGAAACGCTCGACTCGGCCGCCCATGTTATCCACCGACTTTTGAGTGCCAGTGTAAAACGGATGCGATTCGCTGGAGGTATCAAGTTTGTAAAGCGGCAGTTCGCGGCCATCTTCCATCTTAATCATCTCTTTCGCGTTCGCGCAGGAGCGGGTGACGAACTTGAACCCGTTGGACAAATCCATGAAGCACACTTCACGGTAATTGGGGTGGATGCCGGTTTTCATTGATTCTCCATCAGTTGCGTCAGCCGCGACAGGCCCTCGAGCAAACCCTTGCCCAATTCAAAACCTGCCGTACTTATCGCGTCAAGCCTCAAATTATAGTCTAGCCACCACGGCGCATCATGTCGAAGAATTCGCTATTGGTCTTGGTGGCACGCATCTGCTTGAGCACCATTTCCATGGCCTCGATCTCATCCATGTTGTACAGAAATTGCCGAAGAATACGGGTTTTTTGCAAAATTTCTGGTTGCAGCAACAACTCCTCTCGCCGGGTGCCGCTTCGGTTGAGTTGGATCGATGGAAACACGCGCTTTTCATAGAGGCGGCGGTCAAGGTGGATTTCCGAGTTACCAGTACCCTTGAATTCCTCAAAAATCACTTCATCCATGCGACTTCCTGTGTCGATCAAGGCTGTGGCAATGATGGTCAACGACCCGCCTTCTTCAACATTGCGCGCTGCACCCAGGAATCGTTTGGGTCGTTGCAGGGCGTTGGAGTCGACGCCGCCCGTCAAAACCTTACCGCTGGAGGGCACCACATTGTTGTACGCACGGGCCAGTCGGGTGATCGAGTCAAGCAAAATCACCACATCTTTTTTGAGTTCAACCAGCCGTTTGGCGCGCTCGATGACCATTTCGGCCACATGGACGTGCCGTGCGGCAGGCTCGTCAAAGGTTGATGCAATCACTTCGCCTTTAACGGTGCGCTGCATTTCGGTCACCTCTTCAGGTCGCTCGTCTACCAGCAACACCATCATATGGATATCCGGATAGTTGGCCGAGATGGCGTGCGCGATGTGCTGCATCATCACCGTCTTGCCGCTTTTCGGCGGCGCCACCAGCAAGGCGCGCTGGCCTTTGCCAATCGGGGCGATGATGTCAATCACTCGACCTGTGATGTTTTCCTCGGTTTTGACATTTTCCCGCTCGAGACGCATCTGCACCTTGGGGAACAGTGGGGTCAGGTTTTCAAACATTACCTTGTGTTTGTTGTCCTCTGGCCCACCACCATTGACCCGGTCAAGCTTGTTCAGCGCAAAGTAGCGCTCACCATCTTTGGGCGTGCGTACTTCCCCTTCGATCATGTCGCCGGTGTGCAGGTTGAAGCGGCGCACCTGGCTCGGACTGATGTAGATGTCGTCGGTGCTGGCGGTGTAGCTGGTGTCAGGGCTGCGCAGGAAGCCAAAGCCATCAGGCAGGATTTCAAGCACACCGTCGGCGATGATCTGCTCACCGGTCCGAGCCCGCTTCTTGATGATGGCGAACATCAGCTCCTGCTTGCGCATCCGCCCGGTATTTTCGATTTCAAGCTCTTCGGCCTGTTTGAGGACTTCGGACACGTGAAGTGCCTTGAGTTCGTTTAAGTGCATGAAATAGCCCTAAATGGGTTAAAAAACTAATACCGGGGGGAGGTTTGGGGAGGTGCGGGACGGTAGCCGCAACCGCAGCGTTCTAAACCAGGAACTTGAACCGACTAGGGATGAAAGCCGGCGAACGCAAAGAATTATGACAGGAAAACCAGGCATTCAGGTGGCATAGGGCCAAACTTCAGCCTGAATCGATCAGCGAGGGTCCGTCTGAACTGAGTGCAGTTCTGGGCTTGCCCCGCCGCCAACCGACTGCATCAGGCCAATTGTTGATCAATAAACGCAGTCATCTGTGCCTTGCTCATGGCGCCCACTTTGGTCGCCGCCAATTGCCCATCCTTGAACAGCATGAGCGTTGGGATGCCGCGAATACCAAACTTGGCCGGAATGTCCCGGTTCTCATCAACGTTCATTTTGGCGATTTGCAGTTTGCCCGCGTAAGCCGCTGAGACTTCGTCTAGGATCGGTGCGATCATCTTGCAAGGGCCGCACCACTCCGCCCAGTAGTCTACGAGGACGGGCTGGCTCGATTGCAGCACGTCTGTTTCGAATGTTGCGTCGGTGACGTGTTTGATGAGTTCGCTGGCCATGGTGTTTCCTAAAGTCGGGTTGTCGGTACAGTTAAAGTGGGGAAATTGTGACAGAAACCAAGCCCGATCACCGAGTGTCTTTGACCTATGCCTGAATTAGCCAAAAAGCATCACGTCGATATGGCTTGGGACCGGGTGATGGAGCTGCTGTCTGTGGAGTTAGAGCGCCGACACGTGCATCCGACTCGTGTCGTTGTGTTACTTCCTTTTGCGCAGTTGATGGCAGAGGCCATGAGCGCCTGGCAGCGGCGTATCGCCAGCACAGGGGTGCGGGCACAATTTGCACCTCGTTTTGAAACTACCAGCAACTGGTCGCGCAGCGTCGGTGCACCTGCGTCTGAACCAAACGACTTGCGAATGGATGCCGCACGTGATGTGCTGACGGCTGCGGCCTTGTTGAAACGCACAGGCTTGGGCGAATACCAGGAGGCCCTAACGCCCAAGCTGATGGAAGCCGCGCGGAGTCTGGCCCAGGTCGGCGCCGCAGTATCGCCAGAGCGGCGGATTGTCTGGGCGGCGTCTTTGGCGCCACTACTGACGGCCGGCATGCCAGAGCCGATACTGTCCCTGGAAGCGGCAAGTGCGCAGCTGGCGCTGGCTTGGGTGGGCGGGTCGAATTACCCCTCTGATCAGTTATTTGGCAGTGAGCTTGAGCTGTTGGTGGTGCTGGAGGGCTTTCAGGATGAGGGTTTGACCCAGGCCCTATTGGCCCAGCACGGCATGCGTTCGATGGCGCTGTCGCTGCAGCCTGATCAG
>CALPLW020000053.1 GCA_943324505.2 Comamonas sp. lk | reverse complement strand
TCTTGGCTGCTGGTTTTTTCGCTACTGCAGCCTTTTTGGCGACAGCGGCTTTCTTGGCGGGAGCCTTCTTCGCAGCCGCTTTCTTTGCTGCGACAGCTTTTTTGGCTGGCGCTGCCTTTTTGGCTGCTACGGCTTTTTTAGCCGGCGCTGCCTTCTTGGCCGGTGCTGCCTTTTTAGCTGCTACGGCTTTTTTAGCCGGTGCTGCCTTCTTGGCCGGTGCTGCCTTTTTGGCTGCTACGGCTTTTTTAGCAGGCGCTGCCTTCTTGGCCGGCGCGGCTTTTTTAGCCGCTACGGTCTTGGAAGGTGCAGCCTTCTTTGCTGGAGCGGCTTTTTTCGCAGCCGGTGTTTTTGCAGTTGCCATCATTTTCTCCTTCGTCGGATTGCAAAGAGCACTTCATACAAGTTGGAATGCATGAAGCGATTCATGTTGTTGGGGTCTATCCCAGCATCATGAACTCGGGGACACAAACGCAAGGCGCACTGGTTGAAGCTTGCTTGCGACTGTGAAATTCTAGGTGTCATGTTGAAGCGCTTAGTCCCAGGACAGCGCGCCGCCGGACTGATATTCAATCACCCGGGTTTCGAAAAAATTCCGTTCCTTCTTCAGGTCAATCATCTCGCTCATCCAGGGGAAAGGATTCTCTTCGTTGGGGAACAGGGGTTCAAGGCCAATCTGCGTGGCACGTCGGTTGGCGATGTAGCGCAAATAGCCCTTAAACATGGATGCATTCAGACCGAGCACGCCTCGGGGCATGGTGTCTTCGGCATACCGATATTCCAGCTCTACCGCTTTTTCAAATAATGCCCGAATCTCCAGCTTGAATTCGGCGGTCCACAACTGCGGGTTCTCTAATTTGAGCTGATTGATCAGATCGATGCCAAAATTACAGTGCATCGACTCGTCACGCAGGATGTACTGGTACTGCTCTGCAGCACCTGTCATTTTGTTCTGCCGACCCAGGGCCAGGATTTGGGTAAAGCCCACGTAAAAGAACAAACCTTCCATCAGGCAAGCAAACACGATCAGTGACTTAAGCAGTGTTTGATCAGTCTCTGGCGTGCCAGTCTTGAACTCAGGGTTCATGATGGCCTGTATAAAAGGGATCAGAAATTCGTCTTTGTCGCGGATCGACTGCACCTCGTTATAGGCGTTGAAGATCTCGCTCTCATCCAGGCCCAGAGATTCGACGATGTACTGGTAAGCGTGGGTATGAATCGCCTCTTCAAAAGCCTGCCGCAACAGGAACTGGCGGCACTCGGGAGCTGTGATGTGGCGATAAGTGCCCAACACGATGTTGTTGGCGGCCAGGGAATCAGCAGTCACAAAAAAGCCAAGATTGCGCTTGATAATCCGGCGCTCATCTTCGGTCAGTCCATTAGGGTCCTTCCACAAGGCAATGTCGCGCGTCATGTTGACTTCTTGCGGCATCCAGTGATTGGCGCAGCTTGACAGATACTTTTCCCAGGCCCATTTGTATTTGAAGGGGACCAGTTGATTGACATCGGTCTGACCATTGATGATGCGTTTGTCCGCTGCGTTCACACGGCGTGGGTTACCAGGGCTGACGCCTGCCGCTGCACGAGTGACGGGGGCGGGCACCGGCGCACCATCATTCAGCACTTGTGGTGTCGGGCGATTTGCGACTGCTGCTGCGGACTGAACCAGGGATGGTGCAACCGGCTGAGGCATTCGCGGCGTTGGTTTAACTTCTTCGTCCCAGGTCAGCATAAATAGTCCGATCGTCGAATTATGAAATGAGTGAATTGAATTGGAAAGAATTCATTCAAACCATGGTGTGTCTGATGGCGATGTGTTGTGTGATAGCAGCATGATCGGCACCCCCGCTTGGTTTTGATCATCACTGGCATGACTCACAGGTTGGGTCATCGACGCCGCAAAATTTGATGTCTGTGGCCGGACCGGCTGCCATCTGTAGCTTTGCCGCTGCTGCGGCAGCATCCATAGCACTCATGGCCAGAGTACCACCAGAATCCTGCCCGGAGGACACTGCGTTCATACGGCCTGCAGTGACGGTCGACTTCTCAGCATGAGTGGCTGACATGGTCCGCAAGTAGTAGGTGGTCTTCAAGCCACGAATCCAGGCCAGCTTATATGTATCGTCAAGTTTTTTGCCCGATGCACCGGCCATGTAGATGTTGAGCGACTGGGCTTGGTCGAGCCATTTTTGCCGGCGCGCAGCGGCTTCCACCAGCCAGGTCGTTTCCACTTCAAAGGCCGTAGCGTAGAGGGCCTTTATTTCTGCCGGTACACGGTCAATAGGCGCCAGCGAACCGTCAAAATGCTTTAAGTCCATCACCATCACGTCGTCCCACAGTCCCAGGCGTTTCAAATCGCGGACCAGATAGCTATTGATGATGGTGAACTCACCGGACAGATTGGATTTAACGGACAGATTCCCGAAGCAGGGCTCAATCGACGCGTCCACGCCAATGATGTTGGAAATGGTGGCTGTCGGAGCGATGGCCGTGCAGTTCGAATTGCGCATGCCATCCATGGCTATTTTGGCGCGCAGAGCATCCCAATCGAGCCGGCTGGTGCGGTCGACTTCCACGTAACCACCGCGCTGCTCTGCCAACATGTCGAGGGTGTCGATCGGCATAATGCCTTTGTCCCACAGGGAGCCTTTGTAGCTGGAGTAGCGACCGCGTTCTCGAGCCAGCTCGGTGGAGGCCCAGTAAGCGTAATAACAAATGGCTTCCATTGACTGGTCAGCGAAGGCAACGGCGGCATCGCTGGCATAGGGGATGCGCAGCTCGTAAAGGCTGTCTTGGAAGGCCATGACACCCAGCCCGACTGGCCGGTGGCGCATGTTTGAATCGCGAGCTTTCTTGACGGCGTAGTAGTTGATGTCGATCACGTTGTCGAGCATGCGCATGGCTGTTGTGATCGTCGTGCGCAGTTTGGTGTGATCGAGGACGCCGTCTTTCAAGTGTTGCAGCAGATTGACCGAGCCGAGGTTGCACACCGCTGTTTCGGTATCGCTGGTGTTCAGCGTGATTTCCGTGCACAGGTTACTGGAGTGAACCACCCCGGCATGTTGCTGAGGTGAGCGCACGTTGCAGGCGTCTTTGAAAGTGATCCAAGGGTGCCCGGTCTCAAACAGCATGGTCAGCATCTTGCGCCACAGGTCCGCAGCCTGCAAGGTGCGTGATGGCTTGATTTCGCCGCGCGCCGCCTTTTCCTCATAGGCGACGTAGGCCTTCTCGAACGCCAAACCGAATTTGTCGTGAAGGTCGGGCACATTGCTGGGGGAAAAGAGTGTCCATTGGCCCTTTTCCATGACCCGCCGCATGAACAGATCGGGGATCCAATTCGCGGTGTTCATGTCATGGGTCCGACGCCGGTCGTCACCGGTATTCTTGCGAAGCTCCAGGAACTCTTCGATATCGAGGTGCCACGTTTCCAGGTAGGTGCATACAGCGCCCTTGCGTTTGCCGCCCTGATTGACGGCGACAGCCGTGTCGTTCACGACCTTCAGAAAGGGCACCACCCCTTGCGATTCGCCATTCGTCCCTTTGATGTGCGAACCCAGCGCGCGGACCCGTGTCCAGTCGTTGCCAAGGCCGCCCGCAAACTTGGACAGCAGGGCGTTTTCCTTGATGGACTCATAAATGCCATCGAGGTCATCGGGCACTGTGGTGAGGTAGCAACTGGACAACTGTGAGCGTAAGGTGCCACTGTTGAATAAGGTTGGCGTGCTGGACATGAAATCGAATGAGGACAAGACCTCATAAAACTCTATCGCACGTGCCTCCCGGTCTATTTCGTTGAGTGACAAGCCCATTGCCACCCGCATGAAAAATGCCTGTGGCAACTCAATCCTGCTCTTGCCAATATGGAGGAAGTAACGGTCGTACAGCGTTTGCAGTCCGAGGTAGTCAAATTTCAGATCGCGCTCTGCTTTGAGTGCGGCGCCTAGCCGCGCCAAGTCGAACTGAAGGAGTTTTTCATCCAGTAGTTCGTTGGCTACGCCTTTTTTGATGAAGTCGGGGAAATACTCGGTATACGCTTGCGCCATGCCAGACGGGTCGACATCCTTGCCCAGCACTTCTTTGGCGATGGTGTGGAACAGCAACCGTGCCGTCGCGTAGGTGTAGTCAGGATCTTTTTCAATCAGGGTCCTGGCTGCCAGCACTGAGGCCTTGTAGACCTCGTCCATGGGAACGCCGTCATACAGGTTACGCAGCGTCTCGGCGAAGATGGGATCTGGCTTGACGTCCGCGCCCAAACCAGCGCAGGCGGCGTGGATCAGGTGGCTCAGCCGATCCATATCCAGCAAGATGCGTTCGCCGTTATCCATGGCATGCAGTTTGGGCAACTGCGGCGCCGTTAATGCTGAACTTTTGGCGCGTTCCTGAGTGCGTTTTTCACGGTACAGCACATAGGCGCGTGCGACCTCGTGATGGCCGCCACGCATCAAGCCCAACTCAACGTGGTCCTGCACGTCCTCGATGTGAAATGTCCCGCCGCCCGGGCGTGAACGCATCAGGGCTCTGATCACTGTTTGAGTGAGTTCATCCACCATCTCGCGCACGCTGGATGATGCGGCACCTTGCGTGCCATGAATCGCCAAAAAAGCCTTCATCATGGCCACGGCGATCTTGTTGGGTTCAAACGGCACGACCGCGCCATTACGGCGAATGATCTGGTACTGGCTGAGCATGTGCGGGGCGAGTTGTGCGGTCTCTTGTGAACCCTGGGGCGCATGAATCCCTGTGCGTAGGGTCAATGATGTGTCGAATGCGGTCTGCATTTATTCCTCGTTTTGGGCTGGGTGATGTCGATCTTGCAGTGCTGGGCAACTGCAATTTAACTGCACTGCCTTTCCCTGGATCCCGACCAGCACACACTATATATGGGGTCTGAGGGGAATACAAGGCACTACCGGTAGTGTTTCGACAAGAATTGACTCGATCGCGACATCTGCGACTTTTCTCCAGGCTTGGATTGAGCCAATCGGGGCGGCAGGAGCCCGCCGTCCAAGCTTTTAGGCTAGACCGGTACGTCCAGGCAGGACTCGACTATCACAGCCTAGCCCCTGTTGTAACCTAGCCCAATCAAAGCCAGCGCCGGGGTCGAATTTACGACCGTGTGCCACGTCCTCGTGACCGGCGATATGTTGGATCGGGTAGCTTTGTAGCAGGGCCGCACCCAGGCTTGCCAGTGTCTCGTACTGAGAGTCGGCAAAGGACTCGCCTTCGAGACCCTCGAGCTCAATGCCGATCGAATCGTCGTTGCAGTTGGCACGGCCTCGGTAGTGCGAGACGCCAGCGTGCCAGGCGCGATCTTGGCAGCTTACAAACTGCCAGAGCTCGCCGGTGCGCCGGATAAAGAAGTGGCTGGAGACCTGGAGACCTTCTATGGTTTTATAGTAGGGGTGCTCGCCCCAGTCAAGCTGGTTGGTGAAGAGGCGCTGCACCGCATCACCGCCATAGGCGCCAGGGGGCAGGCTGATGGCGTGAATGACGACGAGATCAACCCGAGTCGCCGAGGGCCGTTGGCCATAGTTGGGGGATGGCAATTGGCGGGCGAACCGGTACCAGCCATCGCGCCACAGGGCCGCCGGTGCTGATTGTGCTGCTGGTGCGCTTTCAGTTGACATCATCAGTGCGGTTCGTGTTGCCGGGCACATTGGGTGACACACTCATAGCGCCTATGCCAGACTCTTGATAGGTATGGGGCAGCAGGGACTCGCACGCGTTTTTTGCCGATCCACAGGTGCTGACGGCAAGGCTTCTTTCGACGCATGGACGCTTCCTGCGATGGTGTCTCAGCTGACGAAGGAAATGGTGAAGTCTTGCCATTGATGTGCTCATTTTCGGCGATTTTGACCGTTCGCCGGTTCCGGATGGCTGCGCCATCGCCTTCACACAGCGCCCGGCATCTGGACTGGGCGGTCACCAACCCGTGCCAAAACTGCCCCGGTCTTGTCAGCCATCTTTGGGTTGGTGCCAGACTCGAGCTGTGAGGGTCCGGAGTTGGCGACGCTGGCCTAACAGAAACTCAGGGCTCCGCGAGCTTTCTGTGGTCCGTGGTGCAATAGGGGCCGAGTCGGCCCTGCTGTGCCTCGGCCGCTGGCAAATGAACAGCGCAGTAAAGGCATCGGACCATTTCGGACTGAGGCGCCATTGGCGCTTTGCGTTTGACGCTGTCCTTCGTTGTTGTGCGGCGACCCGAGCGCCATAACCACGCGCCCAGGAGCACCACAGCGATTAGCAGCACCATCTTCATGGCGTGCGCCCCAGGACCACCTCCATCACAAAGCGTGAACCGACGTAGGCCAGCAGCAGCAAGCCCGAGCCGATGTACAACATCCGAACCGCACGCTTGCCGCGCCAGCCAAAACGCGCCCGACCAAACAGCAGCGTGGCGAAGGTCAGCCAGGCGAGGACCGAGAAGGCTGTTTTGTGGTCCCATTTCAAGTGGGCTTTAGCACCATAAAGTTGGCCGCCAAACAAGATGCCCAGCACCAGCGTGGCGGACAGCAGCAAAAAACCTGCATTAATGAAGCGGAAGGTGAGGCGCTCAATGGTCAGTAGTGGTACCCCGGCGTGAGAGTCCTGTCCCAGCCGGATGCGCTCTTCGGTGCGGGTCATGAACCAGGCGTGCGCCACGGCCGTCGCAAACAGACCGTAGGAGGAAATGCCCAGAGCCCAGTGCACGGGTAACCAGGGCGAGGCGTGGGCATTCAGCGCGCTGCCCGGGAACACCATGGTCAGCACTACTGCAGCCACACCCAGTAACGAAAGTGGCCAGCGCATCTTTAACAGTGGAAACAAGTAGCTCTCGACTGCATAAACCAGCGTGACCAGCCAGACGGTGACAGACAAGGCTGGCGCAAATCCGAAAAAAACCGTCTCGCCGGTCGAGCTGGCCAGGAGCAGGACACCATGCAAGGACCACCCCAGCCACAGGGCGGCGCGCGCGGCCCGTTCACTCAGCCTAGGCAGGGCCAGTGCCGACACCGCATAGGCCACCACGGCGCTAAGTGCCAATGTCAGGCTTATCGGTGATGCACTGGCTAAAATCATCACCACAGTTTAACGTTTTGTCTCCAGCCATTCTCATGTGGCGATCAACATTGGTGCCGTTCAACGGCAAACCTGCATGGCATCCTCCCTCACCGACAAACTTTCGCGCCTCGTCAAGGAAATGCGGGGTCAGGCCCGCATCACCGAGGCTAACGTCACCGACATGTTGCGTGAGGTCCGCATGGCGCTGCTGGAGGCCGACGTGGCACTGCCAGTGGTGCGTGATTTTATCGCCCGAGTCAAGGAGAAAGCGCTGGGGCAGGAGGTACTGGGCTCGCTGTCTCCGGGGCAGGCCCTGGTGGGCATTGTGAACCAGGAACTGGCGGCCACCATGGGTGACGGCGTCAGCGACATCAACCTCGCGGCGCAACCACCGGCCGTGATTCTGATGGCGGGCCTGCAGGGCGCAGGCAAGACAACCACCACCGCCAAATTGGCCAAGCACCTGATTGAAAAGCGGCGCAAAAAGGTGCTGACGGTGTCAGGCGACGTGTACCGGCCGGCGGCCATTGAGCAGCTCAAGACCGTGACGGCACAGGCTGGGGCCGAGTGGTTTCCCAGTACGCCGGACCAGAAGCCAGTGGACATTGGGCTGGCTGCGCTCGACTATGCGCGCAAGCACTTTTTTGACGTGCTGCTGGTGGACACGGCCGGCCGTTTGGCGATTGACGAGGCCTTGATGCTGGAAATCAAGGCCCTGCACGCCGCGCTGAACCCGGTCGAGACCCTGTTTGTGGTGGATGCCATGCAGGGCCAGGATGCGGTCAATACTGCACGCGCCTTCAAAGAGGCGCTGCCTTTGACGGGCATTATTCTGACCAAGACTGATGGTGATTCGCGCGGCGGCGCTGCCCTGTCGGTGCGACAAGTCACTGGGGCGCCGATCAAGTTTGCAGGCACCAGCGAAAAAATCGATGGTCTGGAGGTGTTTGATGCTCAGCGGCATGCCGGGCGCATCTTGGGCATGGGCGATATTCTGGCGCTGGTCGAGCAGGTGACGGCCGGGGTCGATATGGCGGCGGCGCAAAAGCTGGCGGCCAAGGTCAAGAGCGGCGCCAGTTTTGACCTGAATGACTTTCTGGGTCAAATTCAGCAGATGAAGCAGATGGGCGGACTCTCGAGCCTGATGGACAAGTTGCCGGCAGCGATGGCGGCCAAGGCGGGTCAGGTCGATATGGTGCGTGCCGAAAAAGACATCAAGCGCAAAGAGGGCATCATCCACAGCATGACGCCGCTGGAGCGCAGCAAGCCCGACATCATCAAGGCCACACGCAAACGTCGTATTGCCACCGGTGCCGGCGTGCAGGTGCAAGAGGTCAACCGCATGCTCAAGGAATTCGAGCAGATGCAGGACATGATGAAAAAAATGAAGGGCGGCGGGATGATGAAGATGATGAAGCGAATGGGCGGCATGAAAGGCATGCCCCGGATGCCGTTCTAGACGCGCGATTCTTTTTATAAAAATCGGCCTCTAGCCCACGCCGTCTATAGCTTGTTTGCTATTGAAATTGAATTGACGGCATTCAGGCCGGCTGCTGGACGGCGGCCATTGATTCATGAGTCAATACCTCGCCGCGCAAGGTGTAGCTGCGGGTTTCGGTGATCCGCACGTCGACCAATTGCCCAATTAGCCGAGGCTGGCCGACAAAATTCACCACCCGGTTGCATTCGGTGCGACCCATCAGCTCGGCGGCGTCCCGCTTGGAGGCGCCTTCCACCAGGATGCGCTGCACCGTACCCAGCCGACTGTCGCTGATGCGTCGGATGCTGGCGTTGATCACGCCCTGCAGGTGCTGCAAGCGGCGTAGTTTGACCTCATGCGGCGTCTCATCTGCCAGATTGGCGGCCGGGGTGCCGGGCCGTGGGCTGAAGATAAAACTGAACGAGTTGTCGAAGCCGATATCGTCAATCAGCTTCATCATCTTGTTGAAGTCGTCATCGGTCTCGCCGGGAAAACCGACGATGAAATCACTGCTGAGCGCCATGTCGGGCCGGATGGCTCGCAGTTTGCGCACAGTGCTTTTGTATTCCATGGCGGTGTAGCCGCGCTTCATGGCCATCAGGATGCGGTCTGAGCCGTGCTGCACCGGCAGATGCAGGTGGCTGACCAGCTTGGGCAGCTTGTCATAGGCGGCAATCAGCGCCGGGGTGAACTCATTGGGGTGACTGGTGGTGTAGCGAATGCGCTCAATGCCGGGGATGTCGGACACATAGGCCAGCAGGGTGGCGAAGTCGGCAGTCTCTGGGCTGTCGCCCATCGGTGCACGCCAGGCGTTGACGTTTTGGCCCAGCAGCGTAACTTCTTTCACGCCTTGGTCGGCCAGGCCAGCCACTTCCACCAGCACGTCTTCAAACGGGCGCGACACTTCTTCGCCGCGGGTATAGGGCACCACGCAGTAGCTGCAGTACTTGGAGCAGCCCTCCATGATGCTGACGAAGGCGGTAGCGCCTTCCACCCTTGCCGGCGGCAGGTGGTCGAACTTCTCGATCTCGGGGAAGCTGATGTCCACCTGCGACTGGTTCAGACGCTGGCGCTCGTTCAGCAGTTGGGGCAGCCGGTGCAGGGTTTGCGGGCCGAACACCACGTCGACATAAGGGGCCCGAGCAATGATGGCGGCCCCTTCCTGGCTGGCAACGCAGCCGCCAACGCCAATCAGCACGCCCTTTTTCTTCAAATGCTTGACGCGGCCAAGGTCCGAAAACACTTTTTCCTGCGCTTTTTCCCGCACCGAGCAGGTGTTGAACAGGATCAGGTCGGCGTCATCGACGTTGTTGGTCGGCTCATAGCCTTGCGCTGCATGCAAGACATCGGCCATTTTGTCCGAGTCGTACTCGTTCATCTGGCAGCCGAAGGTTTTAATGAAGACTTTTTTGCTCATGGTCGGGGATGTCGGTGTGCCGGGGGCCCCGGCATTGTCGAGGCCCGTTAGCGCATCGAAGCCTAGATTGTCTATTAAAAGTAGGCCATCATCGTTCTAGGTCTGACGAGCTGCCACAGCCATTGCGAGCTGTCCCGCTTTTGTAAATCGGTGCCTATCGCCAAAGGGCGATCACAACAGGCCCAAGTCCTTCGCCTCGGCGCCAGGGAAGACGCCAGCCAATTGGGCTGGGCTCAGGCCGAACTGGCGTGCCAGCAGGCCGCCCAGCAGACTTCGGTACTCGTTGAGGACGGGATAGTCGCGGTTCTGGAACAGGTTGGCGGCGGTGACTGGTACCTGCTCCCCGGCCACCTGGCCACCGCGCAGGCCGCCGCCGAGCACCCAGTACACGCTGCCGTGGCCGTGGTCGGTGCCGTTGTTGCCGTTTTGCCGGAAGGTGCGGCCGAACTCACTCACCACCACCACTGTGGTGTCGCGCCAGCGGTTGCCCATTTCCTGTGCATAGGCGGCCAGGCCCCGGCCCAGCTCTTCAAAGCGGCTGGCCAACTGGCCGGTCGCGCCGCCCTGGGCCACATGGGTGTCCCAGCCGCCGACATCGACAAAGCCCAAGTTGTAGCGCGCCTTCATCAGTTTGGCAATGCGCCGCGCCTCCAACTCGAAGCCCCGCGCGCTGATGGCGTTGCGGCTGGCGGCATCCATCTCTGCGGCCATTTCGCGGACCACCTCGTCGCGCACGGTGAAGCCCTGGTCGACCGAGCCCGACAGCTGGGTGCCCTGGTACATGGCGCTGATGATGCTGCTCTGGCGAGCGTCCACCGCTGGCTTGACCACTGCACGCAGCGCGGTGTTGGGTACCTGCACATCCCCCTGCATCACCAGAGGTAGCCGGTCGGTGAAAGCCATGGCACCCGCGCCCTTGAGGGTTGCCGCCAGTCGGTTCAGAAAGCCCGATCGGTAATTGCGGCTGCCGTCCAGGGCTTGGCCGAGTTCGATGCTGTCTTGCGTCTCAAAATGGCTGCGCGTGAGGTCGTGCGTGCCGGCAAACGGCACAAAGGTGGCCTGCCCCTGCTGGAACAGTGGGTAGACGCTGTCTCGAAGCGCCGGGTGGAGGCCCCAGTCGGCGTTCAGCGGCATCGCTGCATTGGCGTCCTTGCTCGGGCGGGCCACCGCGATGGTGGGCCGTGCCTCGTAGTAGAAGCTGCTGCTCACCGGCACCAACAGGTTGGCCGCGTCATAGCCACCGCGCAAAAACACCACCAAAAAACAGGGCTGCGCCGGGCCAGCGGCCCAGAGCTGGCCAGCGCTCAGGGCCAGGCTGGTGCCCGCCAGGGATTGCAGCAGGTGACGGCGTTGCATGGGATCTCCTTCGGGCGCGTCAGCGCCGCATCAGTTCGGGGGAGGACAGCAAAAAGGTCGCCCATTCCTGGGGCGAGCCGGCTTGTGCCAAGGCTGCGCGGGTGCTGCTGCCCAGGCTGTGCTGCAAGGCTTGGTAGTACAGGGCGTTGGCCAGCTGTGGAAAAGCCGGCACCTCTTGCGGCGTGGGGCCCTCGCTGCGGAACAGGCCAGCACTGCCCGAGGCGATAGCGCGCGCCACTTCAAAGCGGACCGTCATCTGGCCTGGGCTGGCCCAGGCGCTTTCGTCCAATGGCCAGCCGTCAGGTGTCTGGCGACCGTACAGAGGCTGGCCCAGCCGGTTGAGCCAGTTCAGCACCGGCCCGGTGTTAAGAATCACTCGGTCGTCATAGGCCAGGCGCAGTGCTGACACCACATAGCGCATCGGGTCTTTGAATTTGTGCCCTGCGCCTTGCACAAATTCTGGCGAGCTCAGCAGGGTGCGCAGGGTCATGGCGATGTCGCCATCCGACCCAATGAAGGCCTGCGCCATGCGCTCCACCAGCGCCGGCGGCGGACTGTCTGCCAGCCAGTACTGCGCCAGCTTGCGGCTGACAAAGCGGGCGGTGGCTGGGTGTCGGGCCAGCCTGTCCAGGGCTTCGTCCAATTCGGCCAGGCCGCGTTGTTGCAGGGGCTGACCCAGCAGGGTTTTGGCGGTGAAATCATGTCGGCCGGGGTGGAATTCAAAGACGCCACGCCGCACGTAGTAGCCCTGCAGTTCGCGCCGGCCCACTGGGGTGTCGGTATTGGTCAGGTTGACGCCGGCGCCGGTCAATACCCGTGCCAGTTCCTGCACGTCTTTTTGGCTGTAGGGTCCGTCCACGCCCAGGGTGTGCAACTCCATGAGTTCGCGCGCCAGGTTCTCGTTGATGCGGTTCACCGCGTTTTGTTCGTTGTCCAGGTAGCGCAGCATGGCCGGGTGAAGGGTGGCCGCGCCCAGCAGATCGCGAAAGCGCCCCAGCGCATGCGGGCGAATGGCGCTGTCCTCGTAGTCGCCCACCATGGCGCGAATGTTGGCCTTGTTCTGGAAAACGCTGAAATGGTTCAGCCAGAACCAAGTCATTTGCTCCTGCAATTGGCGCGGGGAGTACAGCGCGCGCAGCACATGGCGGGAGGCGGCTTCACGCGCCAGCCGGTTGAGTTCCTGCTGGTAGGCCTGCTGGGCCGCTTTTTTGTCGTTGTCGTTCTTGAGCGCGTCGGCATCGCGGCGGCGTTGCTCCAGCTCGATCATCAAGGCGGGGAAGGGTTTTTGACTCAGGGTTAGGGCGGAAATCTGGCTTTGCGCTGCCGCTGGCAGCGTCGCCGGGCCGGGCGCCAACTGCTGAGCCAGGAGGGTGTTGGCGTCCTGACCGGCGGCCTGTGCCAGGCCTGAGCTGCTGGCGCCCCAAGTCAGGCGGTTGAGCCACTTGTAGTGCAGCAGATCGGCAGCCTGCATTGGCGAGCCGGGGCTGGATAGCGCCGTCGTCGAGGGCTTGACAGGCGTAGGGGCCGGTGAACTTTGGGATGCCGTCGCGGTTGGCTTGGTGCTTGTGGGTGGCGCAGCGCAAGCCGACAGCAGCAGGGCCAGGCCCCAGCTGCTGGCCCTTCTGCTGATGAACGGGCGCGTTGCGGTCATGGCCAGATTATGACGACGCGGGATAATCTGTGCATGATCTGCCCACCTCAACTGCCATGACCACACCCGCCGCTGCCCGCCCTGCCGCCGAACCCCGCCTCACCAGCCTGTCCCATGGCGGTGGCTGTGGCTGCAAGATCGCGCCTGGCGTGCTGTCGGAGATCCTCAAGGGCATGAGCACCATGCCCATTCCCCCTGAGCTTTTGGTGGGCATAGAGACCTCGGACGACGCGGCGGTCTACCGACTTAATGACGAGCAGGCGTTGATTGCCACCACAGACTTCTTCATGCCCATCGTCGACGACCCGTTCGACTTTGGCCGTATTGCCGCCACCAACGCCATCTCTGACGTGTACGCCATGGGCGGGCGGCCCATCCTGGCGCTGGCGTTGGTGGGCATGCCGATCAATGTGCTGTCTACCGCGACCATCGGCCGCATCCTGGAAGGTGGCGCCTCGGTCTGCCGCGCCGCCGGCATCCCGATTGCCGGTGGCCACACCATCGACTCGGTGGAGCCCATCTATGGTTTGGTGGCGCTGGGCCTGGTGCACCCGAAACGCGTCAAGCGCAATGCCGACGCCCGCGTGGGCGACCGGCTGGTGCTGGGCAAGCCGCTGGGCGTGGGCATTCTGTCAGCGGCACTGAAGAAAGAAAAACTAGACGCCGCCGGTTACGCGCAGATGCTGGCAGTGACCACCCGACTCAACACCCCGGGGCCGGACCTGGCCGCGCTCGACGGCGTGCACGCCATGACCGACGTGACCGGTTTCGGCCTGGCCGGTCATGCGCTGGAGATGGCGCGCGGCGCGGGCTGCACCGTGGCGCTGGACTGGTCTCGTGTGCCGCTGTTGGCCGGGGTGCATGATTTGGCCAGCCAAGGCATGGTCACCGGCGCCTCCGGTCGAAACTGGGCCGGTTACGGCCACGAGGTGGGTTTACCGGCTGGCTTCGACCCGGTGGACCAAGCCCTGCTGAGCGACCCGCAGACCAGTGGCGGCCTGCTGGTGGCCTGCGCGCCCGAGGCGGTGGCGCAGGTGCTGGCGCTGTTCGCGCAGCACGGCTTTGACGCGGCGGCCGAGATCGGCGAGATCCTGCCCGCGGCCACTGGCGCCGCCCTGCGGCTGCGCCAGGGTTGAGGCTGGCCTCAGACGCCGATCACACCGCCGTCGTCGCGGGTAATCACCAGCGTGGCAGACCGTGGCCGGCCCACTGGGCCATAGCCCTGGTTGCCAGGCCACTGGCTCTGCAGTTTCAGGGCTGCGTCGCTGCCGAAGGCCGGCGTGTCTTCGCCCGGGTGCTGGATGTTCACGAACAGGGTCTTGCCGTCCTCGGTTTCGGTGATGCCGGTGACCTCAGCGCCCTTGGGTGCTACCAGGAAGCGCCTCAGCTTGGCTTCACCCAGGGCGGCGCCGATGAAGGTGTCTTGCGTACCCGTGACGGTGGCACCGTTCACGGTGAGGCTGTTTTTGACTGTGACCCGGCCACCGTCACCCACCTGCCCTGGCACGGCAGCCAGCAGCATGCAGTTGGTTTCGTCGGTAATCGCGCCGTCGTCGGTCTGGATCCAGCAGATGCCGCTAGCCCGGCTGAACCACAGGCCGTCGGGTGAGGAGAATGCATTCTTGGCGGTCAAGCCAGATAAGTTGGCGTCGCCGGCATCTTCTTCGGCACCAAACACAAAAATATCCCAGGCAAAGCCAGCCGCTGTGGACAGGCTGTCCTGCTCGCGGAACCGGATGATGTGACCATTGGGGTTGCCCGAGCCCTTTTTGCCGTCAAGGTCGTTGTAGGCACGCGGGTTGGCAGCGTCCACCTTGGTCGGTGTGCGGTTGGCGGCGCTGTTGTTGGTTAGTGCAAAGTAGATCTCGCCGTTGTTGTGGTTGACGGCACCCCATTCCGGGCGGTCCATCCGGGTGGCACCCAAGGCGTCTGCCGCCAGTCGGGCATTGACCAACACGTCGGCCTGGTTGGCAAAGCGATAGGCGGGATAGCCCGAGATTTTCGGGTCGTTCAAGGTCATTTCAAGCCATTGACCGCTGCCGTTGGCGTCGAAGCGGGCCACGTAAAGCCGCCCCTCGTTGAGGTACTTGTCGCCGGCAGCCATACCGCCGCCGATGTCTGCACTGCTCCAGTTGGCCGTCGAGACAAATTTGTAGATGTACTCGTTGCGCGAGTCGCAGCCCATGTAGAACGCCAGCGGCGCACCTTCCTTGGGCAGACCACACACCGCCGCTTCGTGGGCGAAGCGGCCCATACCAACCCGCTTGGCCGGCACTGAGCTGGGGTTCAGCGGGTCAATCTCCAGGTTGTAGCCAAAGGTGTTGGGTTCGTTGCGGAAGTCTTCGCTGGCCGAGGCGCCGGTGGCGGCGATGTTCCAGCGGGTGAAGCGGTTGTCAGTGTCAGACACGGTGTGCCAGCCCTGGCTGCGCTCAGACTTTTTTTCTGCTGCCGAAGCGGCATCGATCACGCCATAGCGTTTGCGCGAGCTGACGGTTTTGCCGTCAAGCGGCTTGGCGCCTGCGGGCATGCCGAAGTACTGGGACCAGTTCTCTTCGCAGGCCAGGTAAGTGCCCCAGGGTGTCTTGCCGTGGCCGCAGTTGTTCAGGGTGCCTCGGCTGGTGGCGCCGCTGGTGTCAAAACGCGTGACCATCATGGCTTTGATGTCGGCCAAATGGGCTGCGGGGCCCGTGATATTCGCTGGCGTCTGGGGGGTGATGCGGCGGTTCAACGCCGAGTCCACCTTGTAGGTCCACTGCTTGCCGGACTTGACCAACTCCACGACGGAGACGCCGTGCAGGTTGATCTCCTTGAGCACTTCCAGCTCGGGCCGGCTGCCCAGGTCCCAGTCGCCAAACTGGCTGAACTTGCGCCCAGTCACGCCGTTGGAGGTCTGGCCGCGTGGGTGCAACAGGTGGGACTCGGCCGAACTCTCGTGGTTGACGCTCAGCACCGCACGGCCTGTGTCACGCGCCGAGTATTTGCCGGCGCTGTCGACGTAATAGATGTCCATGCCGTCGTGTTGGTCACCGATGCGCTCGGACCAGTCGTCACTCTCGGTGCCTTGGTTGCTAAAGCTGGGTACCCGGGTATTGATCGGGTCGCCGCCAGCGTGCAGCACTGTGAAGCTGTAGCCCGGCGGCAGGACCACCTGGTCGGCCAGGCTTTTGTCCAGAGATTGGAAGCCCAGAGCATTGGTTTTGCCGGGGGCGCTGGCGGTGTTTGCATTGGCAAGCGTCGGCAGCATGCCGGTGGCCGACAGCGCAGCCAGCCCGAAGCCGCCGCGGAGCAGGCGGCGGCGCGCTGGGTTAGCCAGGGATTGCTCCAGCACCTGCTGGAAATGGGTGTTGCTCGTGGGGTTGCAGTTGTCGTCGTCGAAAGTGGCTGACATTGGGATAACTCCGTGGTGGGTTTGTTGTCGTCGAAAGGGTGGGCGCCGCCTACTTTGAGTGCCGGCAAGGTTTGATGATCTGCCGTCATTGGAGTCGACCTGCAAGACAAATTTGTGACAAATCCACTAGGTTCCGCAGGGCTTTGCGATACTCGGGCCGGGGAGCGTGATGTTCGCGGCTGGCAGCACCGGCCGTCCTAGGAGATTTCATGTCCGTGGCGTTTCAGGAACAACGCAATGTGCTGGTGCCCATGCGCGATGGCGTTCAACTTGCGGCAGATAT
>CALPLW020000052.1 GCA_943324505.2 Comamonas sp. lk | reverse complement strand
GTGCCCACCATGCAATGAGCCCACGAGGGGCGATTCGTCGTAGGCGGTTAAACCTCCTTTAGTAGCTCCTCGCTGGCTCGGGATAGAACTTGTGAAATGGTGCCAGCCCATTCAATCGCATTGAAGTACAGACCGAGGTCCTTTACGGGCATACCTACATCCTTCTCGCCAATGCCGCCGTTAATTACAGGGCCGCTCCACATTCCGCCAAGTCCGAACTGGTTGTTGTACTCGAAGGGATGCTCAATTAAATAATTTCGCACAAAGGTTACTGCCCCAGGCGTAACCTTTGACGGCATCTTCGGCAGCCGTCGCCCTTTAAAGCAAGCGTGCTTGGCCATCACAACTGTATTTACCTTGTGTGCTACCCAGTAGAACGATTCCGTGAGTAGCCACATGGCGTCCATATCCTGCCACGAGGCATTGAACTGCTTGTCGGCGTCAGGTTGCCTCCCCGCGACAGCCGTCAAGACATTCATTGCGACGGCTAACTGGCGTTGCTCAATGGCTCTAGTGTTTCCAAGCAGAAATTCGCACTGTTTGATCCTCCGTTGCAGTTCTGCGAGCAATTGAATCTGCTCCGTCGTGCAATGAGGTACAGCGAGCTCGTAATATTCGTCCATCGCTTGCAGCAGACGGGGTAGAGATTCGCCGAACAGCGTATCGAATGGTGATTTTGTGTTTTCCATGAGCCTCCCTTGCCAGAACTGTACCCCGTAGCGGGCGGCACAGCCTACGATCACCGCAAGGGTGCCGCACTGGTATTGGCGCGGGTGCTGCGCAGCCAGTAGCGGCGCTACGTGGCTCGAAGCCGGGGAGCGCGCGGGAGCAGAGACGAAAAGCCCCAGCCGGTAAGGGCTGGGGCTTCGTATTGGTGGGCCCAGAGGGACTTGAACCCCCGACCAAGCGATTATGAGTCGCCTGCTCTAACCAGCTGAGCTATAGGCCCGAAACCTTGTAACAGTTACTTAACGGTTACATTGAAACTTAAACAGATGAGCCGCTATCGGTGTAAGTTATTGTTTTTGCTATGTAAATCGCGCAATCCGTGAAGTTTGCGCGATGTATTGTGAGTCCTCTGCTCTATCCAACTGAGCTAACGACCCAACCTGCGTGGGATTGTACGGGGCTACTTGTGGTGGCTCAGCGCGTTGCTGACCAGGCGCGAGGTGATGTCCACGATCTGGATCATGCGGTCATAGGCCATGCGGGTGGGGCCGATCACGCCCAGGGTGCCGACCACCTGGCCGTCTACCTCGTAGGGCGCGCTCACCACCGACAGTTCTTCAAAAGGCACCACCTGGCTCTCGCCGCCGATGTAGATGCGCACGCCCTCGGCGCGGCCGGCCACGTCGAGCAGGCGCATGAGCTGGGTTTTTTGCTCAAACAGGTCAAAGGCGCGGCGCAGGTGGCCCATGTCGTGCGAGAAGTCAGACACCGCCAGCAGGTTGCGTTCGCCCGAGATCACCACATCATCGCCAGTCTCGGTGATGGCCTCGGAGCTAACGACCACCGCCGCCTGCATCAGGGTGGCGATTTCAGAGCGCAGGCTTTCCACCTCGTGTTGCAGGCGCTCGCGAACCTGCTCCAGCGCCAGGCCCACGTAGTGGCTGTTCAGAAAACTGGCGGCCTCCACCAGCTGCGCCTGCGAGTAATCCACCTCGGTAAAGATGACGCGGTTTTGCACATCGCCCTCGGGCGAGACGATGATCACCAGCAACCGGCGCTCAGACAGGCGCAAAAACTCGATGTGGCGAAACACCGACGAGCGGCGCGGCGCCATCACAACGCCCACAAAGTGCGAAAGGCTCGACAGCAGGTTGGCGGCGTTGGAGAGCACCTTTTGCGGCTGGTCGGGCGCCAGGCTGTGCGCGCCAAACTGACTGGGCTGCACGGTCAGCATGGTGTCCACAAACAGCCGGTAACCACGCGCGGTGGGGATTCGACCGGCCGAGGTGTGCGGGCTGACGATCAGGCCTAGTTCTTCCAGGTCAGACATGACGTTGCGGATGGTTGCGGGCGACAGTTCCAGCCCCGAGGCTTTGGAGAGCGTGCGCGAGCCCACGGGTTGCCCGTCGGCAATATAGCGCTCGACCAGCGCTTTCAACAACAACTTGGCCCGCTCATCCAGCATCGACTCATTTTAGTGATGTAATTTGAGTATGACGTCTTTATTCCGCCATGTGGCGCTGATTGGCAAGTACCAGACCGTGGCATCAGGCGCGTCTGGTGCGTCATCGCGCCAGGCCATGGAGGACATTGCGCATTTTTTACATACCCAGGGCTGCGAGGTGGTTTTTGAGCACGACACTGCCCATAACATGGGCATCACCGGTTACCCCATGCTCGATGTGCCGGGCATAGGCGCCCAATGTGACCTGGCGCTGGTGGTGGGCGGCGACGGCACCATGCTGGGCATCGGCCGCCAACTGGCGCACCTGGGCGTGCCACTGATTGGCATCAACCAGGGCAGGCTGGGCTTCATTACCGACATCCCCTATGGCAATATTGCGTCCACACTGGCGCCCATGCTGCGCGGCGAGTACGAGGAAGACCACCGAAGCCTGATGCAGGCCCGCGTGATGCGAGACGGCCATTGCGTTTTTGATGCATTGGCCATGAACGATGTGGTGGTGAACCGCGGCGCCACCTCGGGCATGGTAGAGCTGCGGGTGGAGGTTGATGGCCATTTTGTGGCCAACCAGCGCGCCGACGGACTGATCATCGCTACCTCCACTGGCTCCACCGCCTACGCGCTGTCGGCAGGTGGGCCCATGCTGCACCCGTCTGTACCAGCCTGGGTGCTGGTGCCCATTGCGCCGCACACGCTGTCCAACCGGCCTATTGTTCTGGCGAACACCATGGAAATTGCGATTGAATTGGTCTCTGGCAAAGACGCCAGCGCCAATTTCGACATGCAGTCGCTGGCCTCGCTCTTGCACGGCGACCGAATTGTGGTGACACGCTCCGAGCACCACGCACGGTTTCTGCACCCACGCGGCTGGTCTTACTTTGACACCCTAAGACAAAAACTGCACTGGAATGAAGGAGCGGTCTGACCGTGAGCCTCAAGCGCCTGGCCCTTCGTGACTTTGTGATTGTGAGCGAGCTCGAGCTTGAGCTGGCCAGCGGCTTCAGTGTGCTGACCGGCGAAACCGGCGCGGGCAAGTCGATCCTGATCGATGCGCTGCAGCTGGTCACCGGCGGCCGCGCCGATGTGGGCGCCGTCCGTGAAGGCGCCAGCCGCACCGACGTGAGCGCCGAATTTGACACCAGCGCCGCCATTGACGCCTGGCTGGACGAAGCCGGGTTTGACGCCAATGGTGGCCTGTTGCTGCGCCGCACCGTGGACACCCAGGGCAAGAGCCGGGCCTGGATCAACGGCAGCGCCGCCACCGCCACCCAGCTGCGTGAGCTGGGCGAGCAGCTGCTGGACATTCACGGTCAGCACGCCTGGCAAAGCCTGACCCGGCCCGACGCCGTGCGCAGCCTGCTGGACGCGTACGCCGGGGTGGACACGGCAGCGCTGGGCCGACTCTGGCAGACCTGGCGCCAGGCGCAGGCCACACTGGCACAGGCGCAAGGGGCGCAAGCCACGCTGCAGACCGAGCGTGAGCGCCTGGCCTGGCAAATCGGTGAATTGGAGAAGCTGGCCCCCGGCGCTGACGAATGGGTCGAGCTCAACACCGAACACGGCCGCCTGTCCAACGCGCAGGCCCTGCTGGACGCCGCCAACGGCGCGGTACAAAGCCTGGACGAGGAAGAACACAGCGCGGTTCAGACGCTGCACCATGCCTGCCAATTGCTACAACAACAAGAGCAGGTAGAGCCCGTATTTAAAGGGCTGGCAGAGGTTTTGGCATCAAGCCTGGCGCAGGTAGAAGACACTGTGCACAGCCTGCGTGCCTACCTGCGCCGCACCGAGCTGGACCCGCAGCGCCTGGCCGAGCTTGACGAACGGCTGTCGCTCTGGATGTCGCTGGCGCGGCGCTACCGGCGCGATCCGTCAGAACTGCCCACCTTGCTGACGCAATGGCAACAAGAGTTAAAGCAACTGGACGCCGCCGCCGATCTGGCCGCGCTGGAGTCAGCGGAGCAGCGGGCGCAGCGAGCGTACCAGCAGGAGGCACGCCGCATTTCTCAGGCCCGGGCCAAGGCGGCACCCCTGCTGGCCCGTGCCATCACCCAGGCCATGCAGGGCCTGGGCATGCAGGGCGGCCAGTTTGAGGTGGCGCTAACAACAGCGGCCCAGGCCATGCAACACGGCCTGGAAGACGTGGGTTTTCTGGTGGCGGGGCACGCCGGCAGCACGCCGAGACCGGTCAACAAGGTGGCCTCGGGCGGAGAGCTGTCCCGAATGGCGCTGGCCATTGCTGTGACCACCAGTCAGCTGGGCACCGCGCAGACCCTGATTTTTGACGAGGTGGACGCCGGCGTGGGCGGCGCCGTGGCTGAGACTGTGGGCCGGCTCATGCAGCTGCTGGGGCAAGACCGGCAGGTGCTGGCTGTGACGCACCTGCCACAGGTGGCTGCATGCGCCGACCACCACCTGGTGGTGGCCAAGCAGTTACAGGCAGGTACCACCCTGAGTTCGGTCAACCCAGTGCAGGGCGAGCAACGGGTAGGCGAGGTGGCCCGCATGCTGGGCGGCGAGCGGCTGTCCGACACCACGCTGGCCCATGCCCGCGAAATGCTGCAACCCCGGGCCTGAAACCATGGAGACATCCGCCGCCATGCAAATGGTGCTGATTACCGGTATGTCGGGCTCCGGCAAATCCGTGGCGCTGAACGCGCTGGAAGACGCTGGCTATTACTGCGTGGACAACCTGCCGCCCGAGCTGTTGCTGCCTTTTGTGGAGTTGGAGAGAAGCCATCAAGCCAACCGCCTGGCGATCGCGGTCGACGTACGCAGTGCGACCTCGCTGCCGCTGTTGCCCCAACAGCTTGCAGCCCTGCGGGCGCAAAGTGTGGCGGTTCAGCCCCTGTTTTTAGACGCCAGCACAGACACCCTGGTGCGGCGCTACTCAGAGACCCGGCGCCGACACCCGCTGTCGCAGGCTGGCGCAGTGCCCGCCGCAGCAGACCAGCGTCCGGCACTGGTGGAAGCCATTGAGCTGGAGCGCAGGCTACTGGCCGACCTGCGCGAGCAAGCGCATGTCATCGACACCAGCATCATCCGGCCAGCGCAACTGCAGGCCTATGTCAAATCACTGATCACCACGCCAGGTGGGCAGCTCACTTTGGTGTTTGAATCGTTTTCGTACAAACGCGGCATTCCGGCCGACGCCGACTTTGTATTTGACGTGCGCATGCTGCCCAACCCGCACTACGAGGCGGCGCTGCGCCACCAGACCGGGCGCGATGCCGCCGTGGCCGAGTTTTTGCAGCAGCAGCCCGAGGCCATGCAGATGCTGGATCACATCCGGCAGTTTCTGGCGCACTGGCTGGTTGGCTTGGCGAGGGACCACCGCAGTTATGTCACGGTCGCCGTTGGATGCACCGGTGGCCAGCACCGCTCGGTGTTTCTGGTGGAGCAGCTCGCACAGGCTTTTGCGAGTGAGTGGGCCACCCTGACCCGGCACCGCGAGCTTGACACGGCCTGAGCATCCCGGTCAGGCGGGCTCTGTCCGGGTCAGCTCTGGCTAAGCCATTTGCGAATAGGCGCCGGCAGGCCCAGTGCCGGCCACTGGTCGGCCCCCACCCAAGCACCCTCCAGGCTCAGCGCCACGGCCTCAGGCAATCGCAATTCAAGCGGGTGAAGGTGCAGGTCCTTGTGGGTGAGCACATGGCGCAGCACCGGGCCGGCCTTCAGAGCGCCGCGCTGGGGCTCAGGCAAAACCTGCTCCAGTGCCTCCAGGCTGTCAAACAAGGGCAGGCAGTACAGCCCGGCCCATACCCCGGGCGTGGGGCGCTGGCTCAACCAGACCTGACCATCCGCGCTGCTGGCCCAGAGCAGCCAAAGCGACTGTGTGCTGCGCTTGAGCTTGCGGGTTTTGACGGGGTAGTGCTGCGGCTGGCCCTGCGCTTTCGCAACGCACATGCTGGCCAGCGGACAGCGCGGGCACTGGGGCTGACGGGTGGTGCACAGGGTGGCACCCAGGTCCATCACACCCTGGGTGTAGCGCGGCATGGTTTGTTGCAAATTCGACTGCGGGAGCAAGTCGGTGGCCAGGGCCCACAGCGCCCGCTCATGGGTGGCGCTGGCCAGGTCAGCACCGAAGCCCAGCACCCGGGTGAGTACCCGCTTGACGTTGCCGTCCAAAATAGCCACCCGCTCGCCAAAGCACAGCGAGGCCACCGCCGCTGCGGTGGACCGACCGATACCCGGCAGGGTTTGCAGTTGCTCCGCGGTGCGCGGAAAAGCGCCGTCATGCTCGTTCATCACCGCCTGGGCGCAGCGGTGCAGGTTGCGGGCCCGGCTGTAATAGCCCAGGCCGCTCCACAGGCCCAGCACATCGTCTAGCGGCGCCGCCGCCAGCGCGGCCACCTCGGGGAACCGGGCCAAGAACCGGGCAAAGTAATCCAGCACCGTGACCACCTGGGTCTGCTGCAGCATGATTTCTGACAGCCAGACGCGGTAAGGGTCACGCGTGTTTTGCCAGGGCAGGTCGTGCCGGCCATGGGCCTTCTGCCACTGGACCACGCGCCCGGCCAATTCGGCGCTCATGGCTTTTGGCACTGCGGGCAGAAAAAAGTGGCGCGCTGCCCCTGGCGCAGCATCTTGATGGGCGTGCCGCAGACACGGCAGGGTTGACCCGCGCGCCCATAGACCATGGCCTCAAGCTGAAAATAACCCGTTTCACCGCTGGCGCTGGAAAAGTCGCGCAGCGTGCTGCCGCCCTTGGCCACGGCACGCGCAAGGACCTCGCGAATGGCTGTGTGCAGCCGTGCGGCACGCGGCCGGCTCAGCTTGGCGGCACGCACGGTGGGCCGGATGCCGGCCAGGAACAGCGCCTCTGAGGCGTAAATATTGCCCACTCCAACCACCAGATCGCCCGCCAGCAGCACCTGCTTGATGACAGTCTGCCGGCGTTTGAGACCAGCCTGGAACGCAGCCAGAACGAAGCCACCGGGGCCTTCGGTCAGCGGCTCCATGCCCAGCCGACCCAGCAGTTTTTGGGCCGCCACGTCGTCTTCGGCAGGGGCGTAGACCACAGCCCCAAAACGGCGCGGGTCGTGCAGACGCAGCGTACCCTGGGTGGTGACCAGCTCAAAATGATCATGGACACCGGGCGGCGGCAGTGCGGGGGCAAAATTCAGGCTGCCCGACATGCCCAGGTGCAGCAGGAGCAGGCCTTGGTCCAGGTCCAGCAGCAGGTACTTGCCGCGACGGCGCACACCACGCACTGTGCGTCCCGCCAAGGCCCCCACCGGGTAGCCCAGCGGCCAGCGCAGGGGCTTGCCCAGACGGGCCTCCAGCACCCTGGCACCCGCAATACGTGCGGCAAAGCTCATGCGGGTCACTTCAACTTCGGGTAATTCAGGCATCACAAACAATCAGGGCTGGCATGGATTATTATGGTCCGATGCGTATTGCCCCACGTTTCACACTGTTGGCCCTGCTGCTGGCCGCGCTTGGCGCGAAAGCTCAGACCCCTGGCGTGCCGGCAGCGGCAGCCACTTCGTCACCTCAAAGCTCAGCGCTTGACGGCGCATTGTTTTACCAGTTATTGCTGGGTGAACTCAATGCCAACGGTGAAGAGTCGGGTGCGGCGTTCTCACTCATACTGGACGCCGCCCGCAAGACCGTCGACCCACGGCTATACCAGCGCGCGGTTGAGATCGCACTCAAGGCCCGATCGGGTGACTCTGCGCTGCAGGCAGCACGCGCCTGGCGTCAGGCGCTGCCCAACTCGCGTGAGGCCAACCGGTACACGCTTCAAATCCTGATCGGCATGAACCGGCTGGCCGAGACCGTAGAGCCGCTCAAGCGCGAAATTGCCAATGCCGAGGCTAAGGACAGAGCGCTCGCAGTCACCGCCATTCCGCGCTACTTTGCACGTGCCAGCGACAAAAAAGCTGCCGCCCAGGCAGCAGAGCAAGCGCTGGCCGAGTACCTCAGTACAGCCGCCGTCGGCGTTGCCGCCTGGACCACCATTGGTCGCTTGCGCATGGAGGCAGGCGATGGCAGCGCTGCGCTTGACGCCGCGCGCAAGGGACAAGCGCTTGATGCCAAAGCAGAGGGCCCCGCCTTGCTCGCACTGGCGCTCATGACAGCCAGGCAGCCCGCGGCGGAAGCCTTGGTGAAAAAATACCTCGACGGCAAGCCACAGCCTGAATTTCGTTTGGACTACGCCCGCACATTGATTGATGGCCGTCGCTACGCGGAAGCCGCCACCCAGCTCGACCTGGTCACCACCGAGCGGCCTGAGCTTGCCGAGGCCTGGCTCATGCGTGGCGCCCTGGCACTGGACGACAACCAATATGGTCTGGCCGAAACCTGTTTCAAGCGCTACGTGGCTCTGATACCCCCCCGCCCTGCTGGCACAGCGCCTCGCGCAGCCGACCATGGGCTGGCGCAAGCCTACCTCTCGCTGGCTCAGATCGCAGAGAAACGCAAGGATATGGCGCAAGCGGAAGCCTGGTTGGCGCGCATTGAGAGCCCGGATGAACTGCTCAATGCCCAAGTACGTCGCGCCGGCATCCTGGCGCGCCAGGGCCGGGTGGACGAGGCACGCCAGCTGATTCGTAGCCAGCCTGAAAAAAGTGTGGCCGAAGCACGCCTCAAGCTCAACGCTGAGGTGCAGTTGCTGCGCGAGGCCAAGCTGTACCAGGCGGCCTACGACCTGATTTCAGACAGCCTGAACCGCTTTCCTGGCGACGCCGACCTGAGCTACGACATGGCCATGATGGCTGAAAAAATCGGCAAGTTCGACGACATGGAGCGCTTGCTGCGCAGTGTCATTGCCAGAAAACCTGACTACCAGCACGCTTACAACGCCCTGGGCTACTCGCTGGCAGAGCGTAACCAGCGCCTGCCCGAAGCGCGGCAGTTGATCAAAAAGGCCCTGGAACTCGCACCCGACGACCCATTCATCACCGACAGCCTGGGCTGGGTCGAGTTCAAAAGCGGGAACCTTCCAGAGGCCTTGCGCATTTTGCAGGGTGCCTACAAGTCCCGACCAGACGCCGAAATTGCGGCCCACCTGGGCGAGGTGATGTGGGCCATGGGACGGCGCGAACAGGCCCTGACCGTCTGGCGCGAAGGTTTGACCCTGAGCCCTGACAACGACACCTTGCGCGACACCCTCAAGCGCCTGCGTGTGAAGCTGTGAGGCCACCGAGTAGGTTGACTGCGCTCATCCTGACCGCTACTTTATTTATAGCATCGTGTGCTGCGCCAACAAGGCCTGGCGCTATGAATGGCACAGAACTTTCGCCATGGCGCGGCAGGTTGGCCATCAGGGTCGAATCAGAACCAGCACAGGTGTTTTCAGCCGCCTTTGAGCTCAGCGGCAGCGCCCCGGCTGGGGCGCTAACCCTGTTCACACCCCTGGGCACCACCGCTGCCGCCTTGAGCTGGACACCTGAGGGCGGCACACTGCGCAGCAACTCGGAAGTGCGCCAGTTCGCCACGCTCGGGGCGCTGATGCGGCAGACCTTGGGGGCCGAACTGCCAATCACTGCTTTGTTTGCCTGGCTGGCCGGCGATACCGCCGTGTCGGACGGATGGCAAGTCGACTTGTCACAGCGCCCCAATGGCCGCATCACCGTGCGCCGCCAGTCACCATTGCCAACGGCCGAAATGCGCGTGGTTCTGGACCCATAAAGGCACAAAACTCGACCAAAACCCATGCAGCGCCTCTACGACCTCAGCGCCCCCGCCAAACTCAACCTGTTTTTACACATCACGGGACGGCGTGCAGATGGCTACCACCTGCTGCAGTCGGTGTTCATGCTGATTGACTGGTGCGACACGCTGCATGTGGAGCTTCGATCCGACGGGCTGATCAGCCGCGAGGACCTGGGCGCCGCCCTTCCGCCAGAGGACCTTGTGCTGCGGGCCGCACGCGCCTTGCAGGCTGCCAGCGGGTGCAGCCTTGGGGCTCACATCGGCATTGAGAAACGTATTCCGGCCGAGGCCGGCATGGGCGGCGGCTCATCGGACGCGGCGACCACACTGCTCGCCTTAAATCGGCTGTGGCAACTCAATTGGCCGCTGGCCCGTCTATTGCCGATTGGCTTGGCCTTGGGGGCTGATGTGCCTTTTTTCCTGGGCGGCCACAATGCCTGGGTCGAAGGCATAGGCGACATCATGGCCCCGATCACACTGCCGCCAGGGAATTTTTTGGTGGCAAAGCCCGCTGCCGGGCTGCCCACCCAGGCGATTTTCTCGGACCCAGCACTCAAAAGAGACAGCGACACTGCTATACTTTCAGGCTTCTCTGCGAGCCCATTTGGTTTTGGCCGAAATGACTTGCAGAGGGTTGCGCAGAGGCTTTGCCCAGGCGTAACGCAAGCCCTTGATTGGCTTGTATCGCTCGGGCTCAGCGGCCGGATGACCGGCTCGGGCAGCGCGGTGTTTGCACACCTTGATCAACCCTTACAGGTGGAGAGCGTGCCAGCATCGATACAGACGCGGGTGTGCAGCAATTTGGGAGTCCACCCGCTTGCAGGCTGGGCATCCGCGTAAAAGATTGACGGTGGGTGGCGAATAGCCACCAACCTGTGTAGGGGAGTCGCCAAGTTGGTTAAGGCACTGGATTTTGATTCCAGCATGCGAAGGTTCGAATCCTTCCTCCCCTGCCAAATGACAGCCTGGACCAAGGTGGTGTCGGGGCTGGCTATTTAGAGTGATGCGCCTGCAGCGCCAAAATGACCTCAACTGATCGTCAACCGATGTCCCAACCAATCATGCAGGCAAGCCACACCCCTGATTTCATGGTGTTCACTGGAAATGCCAACCCGGGCATGGGTGCCGACATTGCGCACCACCTCAACATTTCACTCGGTGCAGCCATGGTCGGGCGCTTCTCCGATGGCGAAGTTTCGGTCGAAATCAACCAAAATGTGCGTGCACGCGATGTGTTCGTGGTGCAGTCGACCTGCGCTCCGACCAACGAGAACCTGATGGAGTTGCTGATCATGGTCGACGCGCTCAAGCGCGCCTCGGCGGAACGCATCAGCGCGGTGATCCCTTATTTCGGCTATGCACGGCAAGACCGGCGGCCACGATCAGGCCGGGTGCCGATCACAGCGAAGGTCGTCGCCAACATGTTGCAGGCCGTCGGCGTCGCTCGCGTGCTGACCATGGACCTGCATGCGGACCAAATCCAGGGCTTTTTTGATATCCCGGTAGACAACATCTACGCCTCCCCGGTGTTGCTGGGGGATCTTCGACAGAAAAATTACGACGACCTCATCGTTGTCTCCCCGGACGTCGGCGGCGTGGTGCGTGCACGGGCATTGGCCAAACAGTTGCACTGTGACCTTGCCATCATCGACAAGCGTCGGCCCAAAGCCAATGTCAGCGAGGTGATGCATGTGATTGGCGAGGTTGAAGGGCGCAACTGCGTCATCATGGACGACATGATTGACACCGCCGGTACGCTGGTAAAAGCGGCCGAAGTCCTGAAGGCACGTGGCGCCAAAAAAGTCTATGCCTATTGCACGCACCCGATTTTCTCCGGGCCAGCCATTGAGCGAATCAACAGTGGTGATGTCTTGGACGAGGTGGTGGTGACCAACACCATTCCCCTCAGTGAAGCCGCTGCGGCCTGTCGGAAGATCAGGCAACTGAGCGTTGCCCCCTTGTTTGCGGAAACCATCCAGCGGATTGCCAAGGGCGAATCCGTTATGAGTTTGTTCTCGGACCAGGAAAATCTTTTCTGATCCAGACCAAAGCGGGCTTGCGGCACAGCTAAGGTGCCACGGGCTTTTTTTAACCGGAGTCGCACTGGTCGCGGTGGACTCCTCCAGGAGTAAATTATGAAATTAGTCGCTTTTGAGCGCGCCAAGCAGGGTACGGGTGCGAGCCGCCGTCTCCGCATCACGGGTCGCACACCCGGTATCGTTTACGGTGGGGTCGCCGAACCCAAAATGATCGAGCTCGATCACAACGCTCTGTGGCACGCCCTGAAAAAGGAAGCGTTCCATTCATCGGTGTTGGAGATGGACATCGCTGGCAGCCACCACCAGGTTCTGCTGCGCGACGTGCAAATGCACCCGTTCAAGCAACTGGTTCTGCACATTGACTTCCAGCGCGTGGATGCCAACACAAAATTGCACATGAAGGTGCCACTGCACTTCAGCGGTGATGAAAATTCACCGGCGGTCAAGACCGAGGGCTGCATTGCCAACCACGTGATCACCGAAATAGAGGTGATTTGCCTGCCCGCCGACCTGCCCGAATTCATCGCGGTTGACCTGAGTGGCCTGAAGAAAGGTTCGTCTTTGCATCTAGCCGATGTGACGATGCCCAAGGGTGTCACCGCGGTCACGCGCGGCAAAAACAACCCGGTGCTGGTTTCGGTGGTGGCTGTGGCCGGCGCAGAGGTGCCCGCTGCCGACGCTGCTGCTGCGCCCGCTGCCAAGGCTGCAGCCAAACCGGCAGCCAAGACAGCACCTGCTGCCAAAGCGCCCGCTGCCAAGACCGCTGCCAAGAAGTAAGCACGCGCGGTACGCCCAACAGCGCGGACATTCAAGGCCGCGCCCAGGACTCACAGCCCACCTTGCGTGGGCTGTGTTGTTTTCTCAAGGTAACCGGCTTGACACTTGCAGACCTGCACGCCGCGTTCACCTGATAATCGCGCCATGATCAGCTTGATGGTGGGCTTGGGCAACCCCGGCCCGGCTTATGAACAGACCCGGCACAACGCCGGCTTCTGGTTTGTTGACGCTTTGGCGCTGCAGCTCAAAGCCTCCTGGGCCTTTGACAAGAACTACCAGGCTCTGGTGGCGCGCGCCACGATTGGGGACCGGTCGCTGTGGCTGCTCAAGCCGCAGGCCTTCATGAACCTGAGCGGCCGCGCAGTCGGGGCGCTTGCCCGCTTTTACAAGATTGCCCCAGCTGATATTCTGGTCGCCCATGACGAGCTTGACGTGATCCCGGGCGAGGCCAAGCTCAAATTTGGTGGCAGCCATGCAGGCCACAACGGTCTGCGCGACATCCACGCGCAGCTTGGCACCGGCGACTACTGGCGACTGCGGCTGGGCGTCGGGCACCCGGGGGACCGCGCCGAGGTGGTGGACTGGGTGCTTAAAAAACCGTCACTCGACCACCGCATCGCCATTGATCAAGCCATCGCCCGCGCCTTGACGGCCTGGCCGGCACTCTGGGCAAATGACATGGCCAAGGCGACTTTGCTGGTGCACACCAGCAAGCCGCCGCGGCCAAAACCGGCCCGACCTGAGCCGTTGCCGCCCTGAAATCAGCGGCAAAAATAAGCAAAACACAGGGAGATCCAGATGCAGAATCGCACCTTAATTGCTATTTTTTTCATAGCTATAAACCCAATAGGGACGGGGGCTTGGGGCCAAAATGTCTATAAGTGCGGCAACACCTACAGCCAGCAACCCTGTCCAGGCGGAACGCTGGTGGACGCGGCAGATACCAGAACCAGCGAACAAAAGAAGGCTGCCGACCAGGCCAGCCAGCGCAGCGCAAAGGCAGCCGATGCCCTGGAACAAGCCCGGTTGAAGAAAGAGAAAACTGAGCAACAAGCGCTGACAGGCTCAAAAAAGCCGGCCAAGGCAGCATCGGCCGCCGCACCTATGCCCGCAGACAGCGTGCCACCAAAAACGGCTGCCAAAAAATCGAAAGCTAAGGCAGAGGGCGACTTCAAGGCGCAAGTGCCGTCTGATCAGTCTGTCAAGAAGAAAAAGCCAGAGCCAAAAAAAGCGGCAGCTGCCAAAGATGACGGCAAGCCCTGAGCGGGCAACCTGGACGATGCTGGCTCAGTTTGCGCCAGGCTCGTCGGTACGGGCCTGCAATCGGCGGTATTTTTGCCAGAGCGTTTCCCGATCTTCTACAAACTGTGGGTTGATCGGAATGCAGGCCACGGGGCAGACCTGCACGCATTGGGGCTCGTCAAAATGACCCACACACTCGGTGCATTTATGCGGATCAATCTCGTAGATCTCGGGCCCCAGAAAGATGGCCTCGTTCGGGCACTCGGGCTCGCAGACATCACAATTGATGCACTCGTCAGTGATGATCAAGGCCATGGCTTACCATCCACCCCGGTCAACCTCATAACATTGCCTGTACACATGGTCCGAATTATCCGCGCTTTGGCTGCACCATGAGCATGTTCCTTCTCAAGCGCCTGCTGACGCTGCTGGCCACCCTGGCCGGAGCCTCAGTGGTGATCTTTCTGGTGCTTGAAATCCTTCCGGGCAATGCTGCCCAGATGCTGATGGGGCCGGACGCCGCGCCCGAAGCCGTGCAGGCGCTGGCCGTCAAGCTGGGGCTGGACCTGCCGCCGATGCAGCGCTACTGGCAGTGGGTCAGCGGCATGCTGGCGGGCGAGTTAGGTACCAGCTATGCCTACAGCAGCCCGGTGCTTGAACTGGTTTTGGAACGACTTGCCCTGACTGTGCCGCTGGCCGTGATGGCGATGGCGCTGACCACCGTGCTGGCGTTGGTGGTGGGGGTATACGCGGCTTCGCGCCACAACCGGCTGGGTGACGTGGGCCTGATGGGGCTGACCCAGATTGGCATTGCGGTGCCCAACTTCTGGTTTGCCATTCTGCTGATTCTGCTGTTCTCGGTGCACTTGCAATGGTTTTCTGCTGGCGGCTTCCCGGGCTGGGATGAGGGTGTGGCCGAAGCGCTCAAGGCGCTGCTGCTGCCCGCCCTGTCGCTGGCCGTGGTGCAGGCGGCGATTCTGGCGCGCATCACGCGCTCGGCCGTGCTCGAGGTGCTGCGTGAAGATTTTGTGCGCACCGCCCGCGCCAAGGGCTTGTCGCAGCGGGCGACGCTGTGGCGCCATGTGCTTCGCAACGCCATGATCCCGGTGGTGACTGTCATGGGCCTGCAATTTGCCAACCTGCTGGCCGGCACCATCGTGGTGGAAAACGTGTTCTACCTGCCCGGGCTGGGCCGGCTGATCTTCCAGTCGATCTCCAACCGCGACCTGATCGTGGTGCGCAACTGCGTGATGTTGCTGGCCACCATGGTGATCATTGTGAATTTTGTGGTGGATGTGCTGTACGCCGTGATCGACCCGCGCGTGAAAGCCAGCGACATATGAACCCACCCGGCTTGGCCCGCCGCGCCCTGGCGCATCGCAGCTTTCTGATCGGCGGCGTGCTGACGCTGCTGCTGCTGCTGGCGGCCAGCCTGTCACTGGTCTGGACGCCCTGGTCGCCCTACGAGGTGGACATGGCCATCAAACTGCAGGCGCCCGATGGCCAACATTGGCTGGGCACCGACCCTTTTGGCCGCGATGTCGCCTCCCTGCTGCTGGTGGGTGCGCGCAACTCGATTCTGGTTGGTCTGATCGCGGTCAGCATCGGCCTGGCCGTGGGCACCGCGCTGGGCCTGCTGGCGGCCGCGCGCGGCGGCTGGCTCGAGGAGTTGATCATGCGACTGGCCGACTTCACCTTTGCCTTCCCGGCTATTTTGTCGGCCATCATGCTGACAGCAGTGTTCGGCGCGGGCATCGTCAACGCCATCATCGCCATCGGCATCTTCAACATCCCCACCTTCGCGCGCATCACCCGGGCCTCGGCCCGGTCCATCTGGGCGCGCGAGTATGTGCTGGCGGCGCGGGCCTGCGGCAAGGGGCCTTGGCGCATTACCCTTGATCACGTGCTGCCCAACATGCTGTCGGTGCTGATCGTGCAGGCCACCATCCAGTTTGCACTGGCGATCCTGGCCGAAGCCGCGCTGTCCTACCTGGGCTTGGGCACCCAGCCGCCGCAGCCGTCCTGGGGGCGGATGCTGGCCGAAGCGCAGACCCTGCTGTTCCAGGCGCCACTGCTGGCGGTGTTCCCCGGTCTGGCCATCGCGCTGGCCGTGCTGGGGCTCAACCTACTCGGTGACGGTCTTCGCGATGTGCTGGACCCACGACTGGCCAGAAAGCGCTGAATGGCCCTGCTAGCCGTACAAAACCTGAGTGTGCAGTTGCAAACGCAGCGCGGCCCGGCCAAGGCCGTGCGCGAGCTCAGCTTCAGCCTGGAAAAAGGCCAGACACTGGGCCTGATTGGTGAGTCGGGTTGTGGCAAGTCCATCACCGCCATGGCGCTCATGGGTTTGCTGCCAGAGCGGGCGCTCACCTCTGGCAGCATCGCCTTTGACGGCCAGGAACTGGTGGGCCTGCCCGACGCCGCCATGCGCCGCCTGCGTGGCAACCGCATCGGCATGATTTTTCAGGAGCCGATGACGGCGCTGAACCCAGTCCACACCATCGGTCACCAGGTGTCCGAGCCGCTGATGCTACACCGCGGCGCCACCGCACGGGCCGCGCGACAGCAGGCGATCGAGCTGCTGGAGCGGGTCGGCATTACTGACGCCGCGCGCCGGGCGGACGCTTACCCGCACCAGTTTTCCGGCGGCCAGCGCCAACGCATCACCATTGCCATGGCCCTGGCCTGCGGGCCCGATTTGCTGATTGCCGACGAGCCAACCACGGCGCTGGATGTGACCATCCAGGGCCAGATCCTGGACCTGATCGCTGACCTGGTGCAGGAGCGCGGCATGGCCCTGTTGCTGATTTCTCACGACCTGGGCGTGATTGCCGAAAACGTGGCGCACATGCTGGTGATGTACGGCGGCCGGGTGATGGAAAGCGGGCCCACCGCCACGGTGTTTGCCGGCATGCGCCACCCCTACACACGCGGCCTGTTTGGCGCGCGGCCGCAGTTGGGCGCACCGAGCGGAACCCGCCTGAACACCATCGAAGG